>PLTV01000251.1:3164-4400 GCA_003164635.1 Acidobacteriaceae bacterium | reverse complement strand
GGTCGAGATCGCGCTGCAGCGCGGCCCGTTCCTTCCGGGTCAGGTGATCCAGGCAGTATTGCACCAGCGGGTCAGCGAGCAAGCGATCTCGTTCGATTGAGTCGTGGCACTCAATGCACAAACCGTATGTGCCGCCGGCCATGCGGTCCAAAGCGGAATCGACTTCGCACAGCAAACCGGTCAGGTCAGAATTCTGCGGTGTGAAGTCAAGCGCTTCCTTCAGCCGACGCTTCCGCTCCTCCAGTTGTCCATGCAGAAAACCGAACTCGACCGCTGCCATCAGATTCCCCCGGTTAGCGCCTTTTCTATTTGAGACTGCCGTGCCCGTTTTCGATGCTGGATTCTTCGCTGCCCTCCCCAGTGGGAGCCGCGCCTCCGGTTGTAAATCAAGTCGATGGTGATTTATGGCCAGGCCATTCGTCAATGCGCGACCGGTTCAGGGCCCGTCTTTATCCGCACTCGCCATCGCCATCCTTCGCTCCTTCACGACCGTGGTCACGCCCATCCACTTGCGGAGCAGCCGCTGTGCGGGCTTCTCGATGAGATGGAGCGCCAGCAATGCCATGGCAATCAGGAGTACGTAACTGATCCAGGGATCGAAGCGGATCAGGCCTGTCCGCTCCAGCACATGCGAATCATGGATCAGATTCCACAAATTGAAGTGCAGTAGATAAAGACAATAGCTTGCCTCACCCACAAACACGAGCGGCCGCCAGCCCATGCCCCACGCCAGCCAGTTCTCTCCCGCTAGTCCGAGGATGATGCACCCGAAAAGCGGCATCAACAGGCCGTCGTGAACGATAGCGTAAGGAATCTGCCCACCAAGCCAAAGGATGAAGAACGTTCCGGCAAATCCCCCCACGCCCAGCATCAACCGGAGCCGGCCGGCACGCGGCACAAGTTCATCCAGATTCGCCAGCATCACCCCGAAGACGAAGCTGGCAAGATGCGGCCACGGCGTGTACTTCAGCACCTGGAGCCACGGCCCATAGCTCCACCGGTCCGGGTGCGCAATGCCATCGGGATTGAACACAATGTACAGCGTGCCAGGAATCAGGCCAATTCCCCAGACGACTGCCATCTTCGCCAGTTGCGGACCCACCCGCTCCGGCCGCTTCGCTTTGGCGAGCCACGGGAAAGCCATGTAGTAAGCAGCCTCGGCAGACATGGTCCACGCCGGCGTATTCAAAAACGTCGCAATCTCCGGAATCCAGCCTTGCAGCAACAGCGGCGACA
>PLTV01000251.1:0-3090 GCA_003164635.1 Acidobacteriaceae bacterium | reverse complement strand
CTCACGGACGCGTAGCCGGCATTGACGACCGGGGCGAACCAGCCAAAACATTTTGGGTTCGAGAAATGGAAGAAGACGATGTTGATAGCCGCGAATGTGCGCAGCCCCGTCAATCCATTCAGTCGTGCTGGCTTGCGCATTTCCACTGGTAATTAGACGCCATCTCAGGCTTCGAGCTTCCGGAATCCAGACATGACCCTCAAACTTTCAACCTGTACAACCCTAGCTGAAAGCTGAATGCCGCTGCTACGCCCTCACCAGCGAGCCAACCTTCTCGCCCATCACCACCCGACGGATATTCCCGGGGTGATTCATGTTGAAGATGATCATGGGAAGGTTGTTGTCTTTGCAAAGGCTGACCGCCGTCAGATCCATGACCTTCAGCCCCTGGCGCAGTATCTCCATATAGGTAATCTCGTCATACTTCACTGCGTCCTTATCGAGTACCGGATCGGCGTTGTAAACCCCTTCGACCTTGGTGGCCTTCAGCAGCACNNGCACGTCGGCCTTGATCTCCATGGCACGCAGGCTGGCCGCCGTGTCGGACGAGAAAAATGGATTGCCAATGCCAGCGGCGAAAATGACCACGCGGCCCTTTTCAAGATGGCGCACCGCCCTGCGGCGAATATACGGCTCGGCTACCTGGTTCATGAACACTGCGCTCATCACGCGGCACTGCACGCCGCGGCGCTCGATCGCGTCCTGCATGGCGATGGCGTTGATCACGGTGGAAAGCATGCCCATGTTGTCTGCGCTCACGCGGTCCATTTCCCTGGCCTGTTTAGCCACGCCGCGAAAGATATTACCCCCGCCAACGACCACGCCGATCTCAACACCCAACGCGTGCACATCGACAATCTCGTCGGTAATCGCGGTAACTTTTTCAGAGTCCAGGCCAAAACCGCGCGGGCCTGCCAAAACTTCGCCCGAAAGCTTGAGAACAATGCGCTTGTACATGCCTCTTCGAGTATCGCATAACGGATGCTGAGGCAGCCTTGAACAGAAGTGCGCGCCAACCGGCGAGAATCGCCTGTTTTCGAAAATTCCCAGGGCAGATTTTGCGAATTCCCCGCACATTGAACCAGTCCCCGGCATCTTATCGATTTGTCACTGGCGCAGCGCAGGCAATCAGGGTATTCTCGCTGCACGGGGTTCCCATGACTTGCCGGCATCAACTCGAAAGGGCCCCTTCTTCGCGGAGCCTGCTGCTTGCCCTGGTGCTTGGGGGTTTCTGCTGTGCCGGCTTAATCAGCCCGCTCCGGTCTCAGGAAAATAACGGCACTGCCAGCGTTCCGGCACTGCCTTCCGCTACCGCATCGTCCGCATCCACAATCGTGCCGCGTTTCACGCAGACGCCCATCGCACCCTTCGGTGATATTTCTCGATTCTCCAGCCTCTCCACGCCGACCGACACATCGTTCACCGGGCAGATCTTCGACACCAACAAATCCATTCAATTTGGATCGCCCCGGCACGGAGCCTCCAGCCAGAATCCCTTTAGCGCCGTGGGTCGAAACCAAAGCCCCACCCAACCTCCGATTGCGTTTGGCGGCCGGCGAACCAACCCTGAGAACCGGTTTGGCGTCTCTCCCTTCGCGCTTCCGTCGTTTGGTCAGACAGCGCGCCCGAACACGACGCTTGCGCCCGGCGCCTACGCCAACGGCCTGAAGTTCTCCTCGAAAGACGCGTTCAAGTTCGGCAGCATTTTCGACGACACTACGGCCCACTTTTCGTCTTCCACCATGTTCACCAATTCCAACCTAGGCAATGGCGTCATGTTCTCCGCAGGCACGGAGTTCGGCAGCCACCGGACCGTGGGCGCACCCGTAGCCGGTGCCGGTCCCGCCGCGAAACAGGGCGGCGCATCCGTCGCATTCAANNGTCCCTGAGTCCCCGCTTTAAGCTACTCGCCCGCTTCCACGGCCTTGGTCTGCGCCACGGTCCAGTCGGACGCGCCCACTTTGAAGCGCGCGAAGCGGCGCACCGTGATGTTTTCGCCCAGCTTGCCCACCTTCTGCGCNNTAGAACTTGGCCATCTTGCCATCCACAATGCGCTCGATCACAGGTGCAGGCTTGCCCGTAGCCGCGGCCTGTGCGCGAAAGATATCTTTCTCGCGTTCCAGATCTTCGGTGGTCACGTCTTCCGGCTTCACATAGCGGGGATCGCTGGCTGCAATGTGCATCGCAATGTCCTTCAGCAAATCCTGAAAGTCCTCGGTCCGCGCCACAAAGTCGCTCTCGCAATTCACTTCGAGCAGCACACCGATCTTGCCGCCGGCATGGATATAGTGCGACACGGCGCCCTCGTTTGTGCTGCGAGCCGCCTTCTTCTGCGCGGAAGCCATGCCGCGCTTGCGCAGCACTACAAACGCGTCTTCCATGTGCCCCTTCGTCTCCTGCAAGGCTTTCAAGCAGTCGCCCATGGGCGCTCCGGACTTCTCGCGGAGCTCCTTCACCAACTTCGCATCAATCTTCTCGCTCACTGTGCTCATCTCTCTCCCCAGTTGTCAGTTGTCAGTGATCAGTTGTCAGTTTCTACGGCTTCAGCGCTGGCGCTCGATCTCTGACGGACTGTCTCTCGCCAAAAGAAAAGCGTGGCTGTCGAATTGGGCGGCCACGCTGTCCTTCGTTCGCGCACTTGCGTGCGGCTTTGAAGCTCAGCCTTCGGCGACTTCCGCTTCGTCCAGCGCGGCAACCGCCGCTGGCGCCTTGCGAATGCCACCACCCAACGCAGCCTCCAGGTCGACCTCTTCCACCGGCGCTGCTTCCGCGGCGTCCGCTCCAACGGCAACCGGCTCAGGCAGCTCTTCGGTAAAGGCCTTGTCGCCCACCAGGTTCACTCCCTCGGCAGCCGAATCGGCAATCTTCGAGGTGAAAAGGCGAATGGCGCGCAGCGCATCGTCGTTGCCCGGAATCACGTAGTCCACAACCGTCGGATCGCAGTTCGTGTCGACAACGGCCACCACCGGGATGCCCAGCTTGCGGGCTTCCTTCACGGCGATTGCTTCGTTGTTCGAGTCCACAATGAACAGCGCATCGGGCAGCCGCTTCATGTTCCTGATGCCGGCAAGGTTGGCCTGCAGGTGCTTG
>PLTV01000242.1:878-2919 GCA_003164635.1 Acidobacteriaceae bacterium | reverse complement strand
TGGCGGTTTACAACCACGAGGCGCAGTCGGGCGCGCAGATCGGCATGATTGTGCAGTTTGGCGGACAGACGCCGCTGAACCTGGCGCAACGGCTGCGTGCGGCGGGCGTGCCGATCATTGGCACGTCGCCGGAGTCGATCGATCTTGCGGAGGATCGGAAGCGATTCGGAAAGCTGCTGGAAGAGTTGGAGATTCCGCAGCCGCCCGGCGGTACGGCAACGAGTGTGGAAGAAGCGCTCGCGGTGGGTGAGCGCATCGGTTATCCCGTGCTGGTTCGGCCGAGTTATGTGCTGGGTGGGCGCGCGATGGTGATTGCCCATGATGCCGAGGCGGTTGCGCAGTACATGACACAGGCTGTCGAGTACTCGCAGGAGAGGCCCGTTCTGGTGGATCACTTCCTGATGAATGCGACAGAAGTGGATGTGGATGCGTTGTGCGATTCGGAAGACGTGATCATTGCAGGCATCATGCAGCACATCGAAGAGGCAGGCATTCACTCGGGGGATTCATCGTGCGTACTGCCGGCGGTGAACATTCGGCCGGAGACGCTTGAGGTTTTGCGCACGTATACGCGCAAGCTGGCGCTGGCGTTGAAGGTGGTGGGGCTCGTCAATCTGCAGTTCGCCATTCAGCGCGATGCGGAAGACAAGGACCACGTTTATGTGATCGAGGTGAATCCGCGCGCATCGCGCACGGTTCCTTATGTTTCGAAAGCTACGGGGATTCCACTGGCGAAGGTTGCGGCGCGGTTGATGACGGGACGCAAGCTGCGCGAATTGCTGCCTGAACAACTGAAGGCCGCGAAGGATCTGGGAACGGGCAGCCACTACTACGTGAAGTCACCGGTTTTTCCGTGGAACAAGTTTGCCGGTGTCGACACGGTTCTGGGGCCGGAGATGCGGTCAACGGGCGAAGTGATGGGCGTGGCGGCAACGTTTGGCGAGGCGTTTGCGAAGGCGCAGCTTTCGGCTGGGCACAGGCTGCCGACGGGCGGGACGCTGTTCCTGAGCGTGAACGATCACGATAAAGAAGCGGCTGTGGAGTTGGCGCGACGCTACGTGAATCTTGGCTTCCAGATTGTGGCGACGGAAGGCACGGCGAATGCGCTTGAGGGTGTGGGCTTGCGCGTAGAGCGCGTCTTCAAGGTGAAAGAAGGCCGGCCCAATGTGGTTGACCTGATCAAGGGCGACCGGATTCAGCTGATCATCAACACACCGCGGGGGCAGGATACGTTCTTCGACGAGAAGGCGATTCGCAGGGCGGCGGTGCTGGCGCGGATTCCCACGATTACGACGATCGCGGCGGCACAGGCGGCGGCGGAGGGGATTGCGGCGATCCAGCAAAACCAGATCACGGTTTTCGCGCTGCAACAGCTGCATGCGGATTCGGGCGTGGAGGCGCGAGGGTAGCCACCTGCGGTGGGGCATCCGCTCGCTTTTCGCTCGCAATGACGTTTGTGAAACAGCGCGATGGATGGGCACGCTGCATCATTGGCGCGAGATACTGTCGATAGAGGTTCGTGCTTTCCACCCTAAACAACAAAAANNGCGAGGGACCTGGGGCACCCATTCATTTGGGGCTGGATTGAAAACAAGAGATACAAAGTAGACGTGGTTAGCGGGTGCTAACCGAAGATGGCCATGGCTACGTGGTTGACGACGAAGGCGGCGGTCCAGGCTAACGCGAGCATGTAGAGGAACTGGACGGCGGGCCACTTCCAGCTGTTGGTTTCGCGGCGGACCACGGCCATGGTNNCGCCGCCCAGGGTCATGTCGTGATGGAGGGCGGTCTGAAGGCTGAGGCTTTGCGTTGCGGGGTCGGCGCCATAGAGGGTGCCCATGGTGGAGACCATCACTTCGCGGGCGAGCACGCTGGAGAGCAGGCCGATACCAATCTTCCAATTGAAGCCCAGGGGTGCGATGGCCGGCTCGATGAAGTGACCGAGGCGGCCGATGACGCTATTGGCCAAATCGGGAGCGGAAAAAGCGCCTGAGCTCGTGTGCAGGATGGGGAGATGGGCGAGTACCCAGAGGGCCAGCGT
>PLTV01000242.1:139-788 GCA_003164635.1 Acidobacteriaceae bacterium | reverse complement strand
AGGCTGAGCATGACGATGGTGCGCAGGCCGAGAAATCCGTGCAGGTAGGCGATGTTGGGAATGAAGGCCGCGATGAGGAGCATGTAAACGGGCAGGCGCGCCGAACACGTCATGAAGGGCGTGACGAGGATGGTGGCCATGCGATCGCGCTTGTTCTCAATGGTGCGCGTGGCCATGATGGCCGGAACCGCGCAGGCATAGGCTGAGAGGAGGGGAATGAACGCCTTGCCATTGAGCCCGATGGTGCGCATCACCCGGTCGGCAATCAGCGCTGCCCGGGCCAGGTAACCGGAGTCTTCAAGGATCCCGATAAACAGAAACAGAAGCAGGATTTGCGGCAAAAACACCAGCACCGAACAGATACCCTTCCACGCGCCATCAAGCAGCAGCGACTGCAGCCAGCCCGCAGGGAGCAGCGGCCGCACCAGCTCACCCATCCGCGCCAGAATATCGCCAAACCCGTCTGAGAGCGGCTGTCCGATTGAAAACACCACTTCGAACACGCCGACGACCACGATGAGAAACAGCAGCGGACCCCAGAAGCGGTGCAGCAGGACATTGTCGATTTTGCGCGTTCCCTCGACCGAAAGCGGCGCGCGATAGCCGGTCTTGCGGCTCACCTGCGCGGCCCAACTGTGCGCGCTGGCGG
>PLTV01000242.1:0-132 GCA_003164635.1 Acidobacteriaceae bacterium | reverse complement strand
GCGCCACCGGCGCGCCCAGCTCCCGGGCAAGCTCCAGCGGGTCCAGATGGCCCCCGCGCGACTCCATCAAATCACCCATATTCAACAGCACAAGAGTTGGCAGCCCTACCGCCAGCACCGGCGCGGCCAGCA
>PLTV01000254.1:4016-4549 GCA_003164635.1 Acidobacteriaceae bacterium | reverse complement strand
AGAAATGTGCCCAGCGGCAGTTTCCGCAACCCCCACCGCTCTTCGCTGTGACCGGGAATGGCCAGGAGCACCAGCGCGGAGGCCGCCCCGATCACAGCTCCCAGCACAAAGGCGAGCAGCGCTCCAGGCAGACCTAACCACGCGCCGAGCAGCGCCATGAGTTTTGCGTCGCCCAACCCAATCCCTTCCCGCTTGCGGACCAGCCGATAAATGCTCCAGATCACCAGGATCAATCCCCCCGCAACAACCGCCGCCAGCGCCGATTCACCGAGCGCCCGCAGCCAAAACAGCGGCGGCGCAAATCCGCCCATTTCCTGTTTCATCCAAAGCGTCTGAACGGTCGACCACCCAAGGCCCAGCGCGATTCCCGGCAACGTCAACTTATCCGGCAGCCATAGATTCTCAGCATCGAGCACGGCAAGCCCGACAAGAATCCAGCTCAGAATCATTTGTGCTGCACCGGTGGCCAGCACAAAGAGCACAACTTCTGTCGGAATTCCAAGATCCGGTGCAACTGGGATCGATCCCCACGC
>PLTV01000254.1:0-4009 GCA_003164635.1 Acidobacteriaceae bacterium | reverse complement strand
TCGCGAGCCGGCCAGCGGCTCAGGCACACGTTCAGGAAGCTGCCGAACGCCAACCCCAGCAGCCCTGCGAAGATCGTTCCCAGAATGCGAATCATGCGAGCAATGAGTATACGGCGATGCGCTCAGTGAGCCGGCGGCTTCGCATTGTCCTGTTTCTCAGCCTGAACCTTCTCGGCCGCGAGTTTCATCGCTGTTTCCAGTGCATCGTCTGCTTTCACCGCGACGTCCGGAGTGACGCCAGTGCCTTCCCAGTCCGTCTTCGTGATGGGGTTGATTGCCCGCGCGAACGGAACGCCGATGACGAAGTGATCGTCAATGCCCTGACCGTGAACGGGGTGCGCGCCGCCGCCAGTGACTTCACCGACGACGGTCGCTCGCTTCTGCGTCTTCAGGTCGTTGGTGAACTCCTCGGCGCCCGAGAAGGTGTGTGTGCTCGTCAGAACGAATGCGGGCTTATCGGGAAGCCGTTNNCTTGTCGAAGAGATAGCTGCACACCAGCGACACCATTTTGGGATCGCCGCCGCCGTTCTCGCGCATGTCGAAGATGATCGCGTCTACATGCGCTAGAAAGCCCATGGCCGCGACCACAGTCGGTCCGCAGATATCCGCGTCCGCAAACATGTCGAATTTGAGATAGCCGATGTTTCCCGGCAGAATCTCCACTTTGCGGAAGCCGCAGTTATCGTGCTCCAGGTCCTTACGATAATCCGCGATCTGCGCCGGTGTCGGCCCCTTGTCCTCAGGGGCATCCGGTGGCAGTTTGACGGGGCTGAAGTTCACGTGCAGATGTTTGTCGTGGCTCACCGCCAGAAGGTCGCCGGTGAGCCGTGAGGCGAAGGCATCGCCATCGATGATCGTGTCGTAGTCTCCGGCCTTCAGATGCGCCCGAATGGCATCGGTCATCTTCTGCCCGACTTCGGGATAGATGTAAAACTCATCGAGCTTCGCCGCGACCCCGTCGACGACGCGCTGGCGCGCTGCTGCATCGAGTTTCACGTCCTCCACCACGCCCCCTGGCGGGATGGCGCGCAAACCGAAATTGGCAACCGTGTGCGGCTCGGTTGCATTGAGCAGCATGTTGCCGATTGCCGTCGTAGCGCTGTTTTTCTCCTTCACGCGGAACTTGATCTGGAACAGCGCGCTGCTCTCGATGGAGAGAAGATCGAAGCCGCCTGTCTGCGAGCGAAAGTTGTGGAAGAAATCTGCCGTCGCTTTCGGATCGAACGTCTTGATGTATCCGTCAATCTTGGCCTGGTCTCCGCTGTTGAAAGCATCGAACCAGGCCGTGAGGGCATGACCGGCGGGCGTGTCGGGGATCGGTGTCTGCGCGAAGCCGAGTCCGGCGCAGAACAGCCACAGCGTGAAGAGCTTTCGCAGCATCAGGAGCCTCCTGAGGATTGGGTGCAGTGCAAGGCGCAGAAAATGATGGATCATGTGTGAGGGCTCGAGGTTTAGACGGCCTCATATGGAATTCCGCTCATCGGCGGGATAAACTTAAAGGCACATGGACGGCGCGCCGGAAACACATCCCCCACAACCTCCAGTTCTACCAACCGCCACTGATCCGGTGCGCGCCGCTCAACTTTTTGAGCAATCTGCCGCCATCATGTCTCGCCTGCGCGCACCCGATGGCTGCCCGTGGGATCGTGAACAGTCCTTCGATTCCATCCGCAAATATACCCTGGAAGAAACCTACGAAGTGTTCGACGCCATAGAGCGGCGCGACTTTCCGCACCTTGCCGAGGAACTCGGCGACCTGCTGCTGCAAGTGCTGTTNNTCACCATCGCCGACGTGCTCCAGGCCCTTAACAATAAGCTGGTCCGCCGCCATCCTCATGTCTTTGGCGAGGAAGCCTCACGGGCCGCAGGTAATCGCGCCAATTTCGATGCTGCCGTGGAGGGTTCCGCNNTGCGCAACTGGGAAGAGATCAAGCTGGCCGAAAAGTCCGATCAGCACGCTGAAGCGCGGAGCGCCTCTCGGCTCGATGCTATCGCGCGAGCCATGCCCGCGCTCGCCGAAGCGGCCAAGCTGGGCGCCAAAGCCAACAAGTCCGGATTCGATTGGCCCACCTGGCGCGACCTGCTTCCCAAGCTGGCAGAAGAGACGGCAGAACTCGAGGCCGAAGCCGCCTCCGCGGCGCCCGACCGCCAGCACCGTATCGAAGCCGAGCTCGGCGACATGCTCTTCACCGTCGTCAATCTTGGACGCCACCTCGGCGTGGATGCCGAGATGGCGCTGCGCGGCTGCAATCTTCGCTTCCGTCAGCGCTTTCACGAGATGGAGCAAGCCTCGCCGCGCCCGCTTGAAGACTTGTCTCCGCCCGAGCTCGAAGCGCTCTGGGTTGATGCGAAAAAGAAACTGGCCGGACTTCCCGAGAGCCTGCTCGCGGAGCGGCGGCCATGATCGTCGTCCGTAGCTGCAAGGGACAGGAAGAGCTCGAGGCCTGCGTCCAACTCCAGGTAGCCACCTGGGGTTACGACCCCACGGACGTCATTCCTCGCAAGGCCTTCCTCGTCTGGCAGAAGGTGGGCGGCCAGGTCCTTGGCGTCTTCGACTCCGAACTCACCGGCTCCGGCCCGGAATCTTCGCTCGTGGCCTTCCTCGCCGCACTGCCTGGAATCAAGCCCATTGACGGCACGCCGAAGCCCTATCTGCACTCGCATATGCTTGCCGTCAAAGAGGCTTACCGCAACCGGGGCCTTGGCGCACGTCTTAAACTCGCCCAGCGAGAGGAGGCGCTCGACCGCGGTATTCGCCATATCGAGTGGACCTTCGATCCGCTCGAAATCAAAAACGCCTTCTTGAATATCGCCAAGCTCGGCGCCATCGCCCGAACCTATCTGGTCGATTTCTATGGTGTATCCTCTTCTCGACTGCAAGGCGGGTTGCCGACCGATCGCCTGGTTGCCGAATGGCAAATCGATTCACCCCGAGTGACCCAAATTCTTTCAGCCACCGCCCAGGTGCCAGGCTCGCCCGGGCCGGCCATCGACGAGCGAATCCTGGTACCGGCTAAAATCTATGAATGGAAGGCCACGGAAGCTGGCCGCGAAAAAGCTCTCGAGGTACAACTTGAAAACCGCCGCAGGTTTCAACTGGCGTTTTCTGAGGGATTGGTCATTTCAGGATTTCTCCGCGATGCGGAAGGCAATGGAATTTACCAGCTAAGCCAGAATTCGCTCCTGGATCCGTTTTAGAGTGTTAAGGATTTTTGACCATGAAGATTGATGCCATTATTCTGCGCGAACTGCACATACCGCTCGTTCGCCCCTTCGAAACCAGCTTCGGCGTCACCACCAATCGCCGAGTCGTTCTCGCCGAAGTTCGCTCCGAGGGGCTCATCGGCTGGGGTGAGTGCACCGCCGGCGAGCACCCGTTTTTTTCCGCCGAATCGACTGACAGCGCCTGGCAGGTCATCGTCAACGAGCTCGGTCCCATGCTGGCCTCAGGCGCACCCGAACACGGCGGCGACTGCCCCAAAATCTTCAAGCTTGTACGCGGAAATCGCATGGCCAAGGCCACGCTTGAAAACGCTATCTGGGATCTCGAAGCCCAGCGTGAAGGTGTTTCGCTTTCCCGTCTCCTCGGCGGAGTCCGCGACGTCATACCCTGCGGCGTTTCTCTCGGCATTCAGAAATCGGCCGCCGAGCTCCTGTCCATTATCGAGAAGGAGCTTGCCGCCGGCTATCAGCGCATCAAGCTCAAATGCAAGCCCGGCTGGGACATTGAAATTTTCGAGAAAGTGCGCAGCCGCTGGCCCGGAATCCTGCTCAGTTGCGACGCCAACTCGGCCTATAAGCTGCGCGACGCCGATCACCTCGTCGGCTTCGATGCCTTCGACCTGCTCATGATCGAACAACCTCTCTGGCACGACGACTTCTACTACCACTCCATGCTGCAAAAGCGGCTGCAAACGCCCATCTGCCTGGACGAATCGATCCATAACCGCCGCGACGCGCTGGCGGCCATCGAGATGGAGTCCTGCCGCATCATCAACATCAAGCTGGG
>PLTV01000221.1:10508-14473 GCA_003164635.1 Acidobacteriaceae bacterium | reverse complement strand
GCCTGGCGACCAAGGTTGACTCGCGGACCATTCTCGACACCAACGGCGCTGAAGCACTCCTTGGCCGCGGCGATATGCTCTTTCTGCCCCCGGGCACGAGCCGCCTGATGCGTTTGCACGCGCCCTACGTAAGCGAGAAAGAGACCGCCGCTGTGGTCGATTTCTGGAAAGCGCAGGCGCAGGCCGAGTATGTCGAAGGCTTCCTCGAATCACCCAAAGACGAACGGCCCAATCTCGATGGCTCCAATGCCGATCCCGATGAAAACGACCCCATGTTCGATGATGCCGTGCGGTTGGTCTTCGAATTCGGCAAGGCCTCCACTTCCCTGCTGCAACGCCGCTTGAGAATCGGTTACGGACGCGCCGCGCATTTGATCGATTTGATGGAACGCGACGGGCTGGTGGGCCAGGCCGACGGCAGCCGCCCGCGCGAGTTGCTGAAAGCGCCGGGATGGCTGCATGAAGTGGCCGCGGCCAACGAGTAAAGTCGCACTGGGGTCCGCAACGCTTTCGCCGTACACGATTCCTCTTCATTCAGGAAGGACTAGGAACTTGACCCTCACTCGGCGGGAATTCTCCTCTGGCCTTCTTGCCGCCGCAACCATGTCCGCGCGTACACCCAGGCTTGGCGCAATTGGCACGCTTGCCTCCTCGGGCAAGTCCCTTCTGCAACTCCAGCAGGAGTTTCTCGATCTCCGCTTCGGCATGTACATCCACCTGAACATGGCGACCTTTGAGCAACGCGAATGGGGCGATCCCAAAGCATCCGCCAAGCTCTTCAATCCCGCCAATCTCGATACCGACCAATGGGCCAGGGCCGCGCTCTCCGCGAATATGGGCTATGGCTGCCTTACGACCAAACACCACGATGGCTTTTGTCTCTGGCCCACGGCAACCAGGAGCCTCAGCGTTAAAGATTCCTCGTTCCCGCACGATATCGTCCGATCGTACGTCGATTCTTTTCGCCGGCATGGCCTGAAGGTCTGCCTCTATCTCTCCATCCTCGATCTCAGGCAAGACATTCGCCCTTGTCAAATCACCCCCGAAAAAATCGCGCTGATCAAAGCCCAGCTCAGCGAGCTGTTGACGAACTACGGCGCAATTCAAGCCTTGTTCTTCGACGGATGGAATGCGGCCTGGTCGCGGATCACATACGGTCAACTTCCCTTCCGCACCATCTACGATCACATCAAGAAGCTGCAGCCAGATTGTCTGGTCGCCGACTATAACTTCGGGCAGTATCCCGTGCCTTCTCTCTTCTACACCGACATCAAGCAATACGAGCAGCACGCCGGCCAGACGATCCCGGCCGGAAGCGAGATTCCATCGCAGTCCGGCACCACGCTGCAAAGCGACTGGTTCTGGAAACTCGAGTACCCCACGCAGGAACTCCGGCCGGCGCGCCAGATCGTCAAGGAATGGCTCGTGCCTTTCAACGAACGGCATTGCAACCTGATCTTGAATGTGGCGCCGAATCGCAGCGGCCAGTTCGACCAGAACGCACTTGATCGCCTTGCCGAGGTTGGACGCCTTTGGAAGAATCCGGGGTCCGCACCGGAGCTCGCGCCGTCGATCCAGATCACGACTCCGGACCTTGCCTTCTCTCAGCCTTCTTTCGCCAGCAGCAGCGATGATACGTCTGGCCCCGACCTGGCCAACGACAACAACTTCCATACGTACTGGAGCAGCGACGAGGGACAAACTTCTGGCTGGCTTGAAATCGCATTCAGCCACCCCACAACCTTCGACACGGTTGCGTTCGCTGAACCGCACTACTTGAAGGATTACGGCCCCGAGAGCCGCATCGTGTCGTACGCGATCCAAGCCTGGAAAGCCGGATCCTGGGTCACCCTCGCCCGGGGGCAAATGCCTGCGACCTCGCAAATTCACCAATTCCCGCGCACCGTTGCCGAGCGCGTTCGACTGAATCTGGAAGGCTCTCAAAAGCAGATCGGTATTGCCGAATTCGGCGTGTACAACGAGCCTGTCGTCACGAACGCATCTCCGCGTTGAATCCCATTTTTCGAGCTGCGCCGTGAGTTTAGAGCTTCAATGTAGCGAACATGGCAACAGCGACCGCGCCCATAAACACGAACGCCGCCCACACCAGTACATTGGATACCAGGCCGCTGCGATACTCTCCCATGATGTCCTGATTCCGTGCAATGCGTGCGATCAGAAAGATCAGCGGCACAGCAATCACTCCGTTGATCACGGCTGTCAGCACCAGTGCCTGCATGGGATTGATGCCGATGAAATTGATCGTCAGGCCGATCAATGTCGCGATGGTGATCACCCCATAAAATCCATGCGCACTCTTGAGCTTCAGGTTCAGGCCCGCTTTCCAGTCAAGGGCCTCGGCCATTGCGAACGACGCCGAACCTGAGAAGACGGGAACAGCAAGAAATCCCAGCCCGATAATCCCGATCGCAAAAATCAGCTCCGCCAGAAAGCCGGCGTGCGGAAAGGTGTGAACCAGCGGTTCGAGTGCCCTGGCAGCCTGCGCGGCCGTTTCCACGTGCGTAATTCCATTGCCGTGCAGCACGGTAGCTGCGACCACAATCACGCACCAAGCGGCGATCTGCGAAGACAGCATTCCCAGAAAATTATCCAGGCGCAGCCGCTTCATAAAGGGCTTGGTGATCCGCGGTTCGCCGTTGTGAATCATGTGCCGGCTCTTCTCTTCCTCGACCTCNNAAAGTTGCTTTCAAGATGGTGCCCCACGGCTCATGGACAAGGAAGACCGTAATCACGTAAGAAAATAGCGTGACGCATAGCCACTTCAGAATCCGCGCATACATGCGGTAGGTCGTGAAAATTTCAAGCACGAGAATTGCGGCCGTGAAGAAGAGAACGAGCACGGTGAAGTTCACCGGCACAATCAGTTGGGCGGCAGCCCCCATGGCGCCCAGATCGGCACCCAGGTTGATCGTGTTGGCTACCAGGATGAGGGCCAGCATTCCATAGAGCACTTTCTTGCTGTAGCGCTCTTTCACCGTCGCCGCAATGCCTTTGCCGGTGACCGCGCCAATGCGCGCGCAGGCCTCCTGCACGGCAATCAGCATCGGCAGAATCAACAGCGCCGTCCAAAGCTGTCCATAGCCGAATTGGGCGCCAGTCTGGGTATAGGTCGCAATGCCCGATGGATCATCGTCGGCTGCGCCGGTGATGAGTCCAGGCCCTCCAACCTTGAGGAGCTCTTTGACCTGCCTGCTGAATTTCGCCATTCGGTCCGAGGATTTGGGCACGTATGCTGGATTTGATGTCGCGCCCGCGCGCCGGGATGTTTGTGAGCATCTATTCCCTATGGAGATTTCTGCGATGACGAGACTTGGCACACGCTGCATCCCAGCCCTATGCCTGCTAGCCGCCATCTCTGCGCAGGCCCAGGAACCGCCGAGGGCCACCGAGCTGCCCGACACGGCCTTCGCGATCAAGCACACCTGGTTTCTCGGCGGCACGGGCAACTGGGACTACCTCACCATGGATGCCCAGGCGAACCGCCTCTACATTGCGCACGGTCGCGTGGTGCAGGTGGTGGACGTGGAAACAGGCACGCTGGCCGGGCAGATAGAGGGACTGCGGGACGCGCACGATATCGCTCTCGACTCGAGCGGCGAATTCGGGTACATCAGCGATGGGCCCGCCGACCAAGTGAAGGTCTTCGATCGGCGAACGTTTCAGATTGTCGCGACCATTGCTACGGGACCCACGCCTCGGGCTTTGACCATCGACGAGCAGACGGGATTGCTCTTTGTTGTCTGCACGAACCCCGTGACGGGAACGCCCCCACAGTCGGCTGGGCAACCGGGGACGAATGGGACCCCACGGCGCCCAGTGCCTCCGCCGGCAAGCTCCGCTGCGAATCGTAACCAGGAGATCAAGACCTCAATCTCTGTCATCGATCTGGCATCGCGCAAGCGCGTCGGCGAGATCCTGATGCCGGCGCGTCTCGGGTTTGCGCA
>PLTV01000221.1:0-10483 GCA_003164635.1 Acidobacteriaceae bacterium | reverse complement strand
GCCGCCGCAGCCGAACCGGTGCCGCCTGGGGATGCCGGAACCTCAAGTCCGCAACCCGCGAGCGACGGCGCAGCGAGCGAAGCCGCGGACAAGAAAGACGGCGACAGCGCCGAACTCACGGTGCTCGACTGGAGCCAAAATTCCCCGCCGGATGCGATGAAGACTCTTCCCCTTGGTTCGGGGTGCGCTGACCCGCGCAGTCTGGCTGTCGACGGCGCCCATCAACGCCTCTTCGCCGCCTGCAACAACATGAAGCTCACCGTTCTGAACACCGGCTCCGGCGAAGTGGTCGCGTCGCTCCCGATCGGTCCCGGGGCCGACACGGTAGGCTACGACGCCGCTCGCGGGTTGATTTACACAGCCAATGGCGGAGCCCAGGGAAGCCTCACCGTCATTCGCCAGGACGTGACCGACACCTACGCGGAGATTCAGAATCTGCCTACGCGTCAGCGCGCCCGCACACTGGCATTCAATCAGCAAACCGGGGAACTTTACCTGGTGACAGATTTCGTGGGTGTCAACGTTGCCAAGTCCGGAGGCATTGGAACGCTAAAGACTGTCCCTGTCGCGGGCAGTTTCCAGGTGCTCGTCATTGGCCACTGAAACGCACCTTGTTTGGTTTCGCTACAAAAGTCGCCAATATGGTCAGAACTGATTGGGTTCCCCTCCCTCAATTTCCACTTGGCGCGCCCTTCCAGGTGGCAAACTGTAGCTATGCTTGACTTCACCCGGCAAGAACTGCCAACCGTGCTCTTGATCGATGACGACATGGTCAGCCGCGAGGTGATGGCCACGATGCTGACAATGAGCGGATATCCAGTCCACACTGCGGCAGATGGAGGCACCGCCCTGGACGTTTTGGGGGGCGGCGAATGTGTTCCCGGCGTCATTCTGATGGATGCCCAGATGCCCGGATTGAGCGGAACCCAGCTCATCGAAAAACTACGCGCCCGTAGCCTGGCTCGGCTCTACCTCATCAGCGCCAGCGGACCCGCCGAAGATGTTGCTGCGGCCGCGGACGGTTTTCTCCTCAAGCCCTTCGACCCCGAGAGCCTGACGCGGCTGATTGAAGAGCAAGAGGCTTCCTCAAAACCGGCGCCGCCCAAAGGCCTCGATCCCGAAGAACAGGTTGTGAATCCAGGCACGTTGGCCCAATTGCGCGAAATGATGCCTGAAGCTGCGCTCCGGCAAATTTACGAGGCCATTATCGCCGATGTCGGAAAGCGCACAACCTTGCTCGAGGTGGCTGTTGCGAAAGGTGACTGGCCCGAGACGCGCCGCATCGGTCACGCCATAAAAGGCGGCGGTTCCATGGCCGGCGCAACCCAGATTGCACGCCTTGGACACTTGATCGAAGCCGGCGGTCTGGAACCCTCTACCATTAACCATGTGGATGACAGTCTTGCGATCATCCATGATTTGCGCGCCGCCGCGGTGAATCTGCAGCGTATCCTTGAGGCTGAATTCACTGCGTAACTCTTGAAGAATGCTGGAGGTTAGCCGCCAAGTGGACAAGCCAATCCGAATTGTATTAGCCGACGATCATCCTGTAGTCCGAATCGGTGTTCGCAACATGCTTTCGGAACTCGACGGATTCGATGTCATTGGCGAAGCCACCGACGGCGATGAGTCGATTACGCAGACGCTTGAACTTGAGCCGGATATCCTGCTGCTCGACCTTCAGATGCCGCGCCTGCCGGGCCTCGAAGCCATGCGCGCCATCATGAACGGCACGCCTACCGTCAAGATTCTGCTCCTTACGTCGACCATCACCACCCAGCAGATCATCGAAGCGCTGCACATTGGCGCGCGCGGTATTGTGCTCAAAGACGCTCTCGCCAGCCATCTGCAAACCGCCATCCGAACCGTGTATAGCGGCGATTACTGGATCGGCGGCAAGCGCGTGGTCAACCTGGTGAGCGCACTGCACGACCTGATGCAGCAAGCCACCGTGCCCCAGCGCAAGACCTATGGGTTGACACCCCGCGAACTCGAAGTGGTGGGATGTATCGTCGAGGGCTGTTCGAATCGCGACATCGCCAAGCAATTCACGCTCAGCGAGGAAACCGTGAAACGGCATCTGTCGAATATCTTCGATAAGACGGGCGTTTCCACACGGCTTGAGCTGGCACTGTTTGCCATTGCGCACCATCTGGTTGAGCCGCAGTAGCCTCACAAAAGCTGCGGTCATCCAAGGCCCCGCAGGGGCCGATGGGAATTAGCCCAGGACAAGTTCGTCGAAGACGAGCGCAGTCCTGGGTAGATCGCCAAAAAACGAACCCAGCCCCGTACGGGCGACGGAAACATCGCCTTCACTGCCCCAAAAACTGCTTCGCCAACCGCTTCATCACATGGCCCGGCTCGTCGCAAATCCCCGTATGCACCGGCGACGGCTGGATGATCGTGCTGCGCGGCGAACTGAGCCAATGAAAGCGCTCGCGCTGCGATAGACTCGCGATCGGTCCAGCGCTCGCGTCTCCCGCACAGATCAACGAGACGGCCTCAAGGTGCCCTCGCACCACGTCGACGTCGACATTGGCCCAAAGGGCCTTGAGCCGCTGCTCGTCGAGATGGATGTGGGCGGCAAGAAAGCGCATCTCCGGGCAGAAGAGGACGACCGCGGCGTTGATGAACTCCTGCCGCTCCACGCGCGGAACAACGCGGATCACCGTGTAATCAAACGAGGCGGGCATGTGCGTCGATCGCCTCCTGTTCGAAAATTCCTGCAGCGCTAAGCCGATTGGTGAAAAAATTAACATAGGTCTCGCGCTTCTTCGCGGCGGCGCCGCCTGCGTCCGGATCGAGCCATTCATCGGGGACCTGAGCAAGAATCTCTGCAAACAGGCTGCGCGAGAGCTTCTGTTGCGCCAGCGCTCCTGTCTCTTTGATTTGCGAAGCCCATGGTAAAAGCACGTGTTTGCCGATCTCGGTGAAGGGCGACTCGGCCTTCTCCGGCATCGTCTCCCAATTGTGATGAAAATAGAGCGCTGCTCCGTGATCGATGAGATACAGTTTGCGGTGCCACATCAGCAGGTTGGCATTCCGCGGTGTGCGATCGACATTCTGCGTGAAGGCGTCGAACCATACCGCCAGCGAGGCTTCCTCGGGGCCAACGGTGTCTCGTGCGGCAATGTCGAACATGGTTGAGCCCGGCAGATAGTCGAGGGCCAGGTTGAGGCCCACGCTCGCCTTCAACAGGTGCCGTATCTCGGCGTCCGGCTCATTGCGTCCCAAGGCGGAATCGATATCCATAAGAACCAGTTCCGGTACACGCAGTCCCAGCGCGCGACCGATCTCTCCAGCTACCAGTTCGGCAACAAGCGCCAGCGGCCCTTGCCCCGCGCCGCGAAACTTCACGACATAACTGCCCAGATCGTCGGCCTCGACAATCGCGGGCAGCGATCCGCCTTCGCGCAGCGGAAGGACATAGCGGGTTGCAGTCACTGTGCGCAGCATGGAGTTCTCAGTTTAAGGCGTTCGCCTCAGCAACGCCGGATCGCAGCGAAATCCACCCGAATCAAAACTGCCTCGGTCATTTATTTGCCCTGGACCGCGTCGAGCGAGTTCCCTCGTGAGTTGGCCCTTCTTCACATGCATCCGAACATCCCGCCGGATCGAGCAATCGCGGGCCCGGCCCTTGCTCGGCCAACTTGTCCCATGGGTTGCGCAGCGGGCAAACACCCATCGACAGGCAGCCACAGCCGATGCAGCCATCGAGTTGGTCGCGCAGCCTTGTCAGCCTGTCGATCCGGTCGTTCAAATCGGCACGCCAGTCTGCTGAGAGTTTCGCCCAGTCGTCCGCGGTGGGCGTTCGCCCGTTGGGCAGTCGGTGCATGGCCTCGCGAATCGATGCCAGCGAGATGCCCGTGCGCTGCGCCACGCGGATGACGGCAATGCGCCGCAGAACCTCGCGCGCGTAACGCCGCTGGTTGCCGCTGTTCCGCCAACTGTGGATCAAGCCTTCCGCCTCGTAAAAATGCAGCGCAGACACTGTCACGCCGCTGCGGGTCGCGACTTCGCCCACGGTGAGCTCGCGCGCAAAACCTTCCAGGCTCGATTTCATGATTTTCCCCTTGACCTCAAGTTTACTTGAGGTTGTACGCTCGTTGCAGACTGAAAAACAATTCGAGGAGAAAATGAATGGTCAGAGTTGGATTGATTTACGGGAGCACGCGTCCGGGCCGCTTCTGTGACCGGGTGGCGGGATGGGCGGCAGAGGAGTTGCGGAAAGACGGCCGATTTGAGTTGGACGCCATCGATCCAGCGGCATCACCTGGGGTCCTCGCGGGATCGAACCGGATGCAGGAAGAACCGTTGTCGCTTGCGGAACAGATTGGATTGGCCGAAGCCTTTGTGGTGGTCACACCGGAGTACAACCACGGTTACCCGGCCCCGCTGAAGTCGCTGATCGACTCGGTGGGCCGCGAGTGGCAGGCCAAGCCGGTGGCATTTGTTTCGTATGGAGGAGTGTCGGGAGGGTTGCGCGCCGTGGAGCAGCTGCGGCAGGTTTTCGCGGAACTGCACATGGTGACCATACGCGATGCCGTCAGTTTCGCCGGGGCTTGGGAACAGTTCGATGCAAATGGGAGGCTGCTTCATCCGGAGCGGCCGCATCGGGCCATGACGACAATGCTCACTGGGCTGCACTGGTGGGCTGTGGCTCTGCGCGACGCGCGCGCCGTGGCGCCCTATGCTGCGGCAGCCTGAAAGGCAAGAAAAGTTTGAACGGAAGGGAATAAAACCGCGCCGCTCCAGTTCTATGCAGTGAGCACTCTCGGGAGTGCCACTGCATTGCACAGGAGCAACCGATGAACAGACTTTTCTCGTGGCTCGTCAACCCTCCCACAAGCGGACCCCGATCCATTCTCTTTCTTCGCCTCATGGCGGGGGGCGTCTTCTTCTGGGAGGGGATTTTGAAATTCGTTTACACCAACCAGGGTGTTGGCCGCTTTACCAAGCTCGGCATTCCCTTCCCTCACCAGACCGCAATCTTCGTCGCCTGCCTTGAGATTGGTGGCGGCCTTCTGCTGCTTACCGGCCTGGGAACGCGGCTCATCGCCATTCCGTTCGTGGTGGAAATGATCGTTGCCATTCTCACCACAAAAATCTCGTTGTATCTGGGAACTTCGCCATTGCCGATGCCTCCGGCACTGCCCAAAGTCGGAATCTGGGCCGTTCTGCACGAAATCCGCGCCGATTATGCCCAGATTCTTACCACGCTGTTTCTATTGATCAATGGGCCCGGAAAATGGTCGCTCGACGCGGTCTTGCAACGCACCGCAGGGCTGGCGAAACAAAACCAATCCAGCGCCGCGATCCGAATGTCCGAGACTGCTGCCGATTAACGCTGCTCTCCAGCGGCGCCGCGTATCCACATCATCGAGTTCACTTCCAAACCGAATACACCGCTGAGATACACTGGCCGTGCTGTGGAGACCCGCATCGGCGATACCGGCTCTTTCGAAGAACTGGCGATGCCACTGTTCGCACGGCTCTATGCCTTCGCTTGCTGGCTGACAGAGGACCGCGATGCAGCCGAAGACCTGGTGCAGGAAACGCTGNNCGCATCCTGCGCAATACGTTTCTCACTTCGCAAGCCGGGCTCAAGGCGTCTGTCTCATTGGACGCGGAGGACGACACCACTCTGGAACCTTCAACGTCCATCACACCAGAGTCGCTTTTTCTCGCGCGTCTCCACTCAGAATCCGTTGAGCGCGCTCTCATGGAACTGCCGGTGCACTTTCGCGAGGTCGTCCTGCTTTGCGATCTTGAAGAGTTGAGTTACCAGGAAATCTCTCTCGCTGTGGGCGTTCCTGTGGGCACTGTTATGTCGCGCCTCTCGCGCGCGCGCAAAGCCTTGCGCGCGCTCCTCACAGCAAAGCAGGAAGGGGCTCGGCGATGACGCGTGATTCGATTCGAGACAAGCTGGACGCCTATGTCGATGAGAGCCTTCCGCTGCAGGATCGCACCGCGGTCGAAGAGCATGCGCAGAGTTGCTCCACCTGTGCTGGTGAAATTCTTGCCAGAGCCCAGATGAAGCGGGCAACGCGGCTGGCTGCTGAAAACTTTGCTCAGTCGACGGCTTTTCGGATGCGTCCGGAGTTTCGACGCCAGATCGAAAAGAAAATGCTGAAGAGCCGCGTGCCGCTGTGGAAGACACCCTTTACATGGCTTGCTGCCGGGGCCATCGCGATGGTCCTCATCTTGGCGCCGCTGCTGTTGCACCGTGAGTCTGGACGCAAGCAGGAGATCGCCGAGTTACTCGATGTGCACATCGCAACACTGGCGAGCACAAATCCAGTGGACGTTGTCTCTTCCGATCGCCATACCGTCAAACCCTGGTTTCAGGGCAAGCTCCCATTCACCTTCAACCTTCCTGAGTTACAAGACTCACCCTATAAGTTACTCGGAGGGAAGCTGGTCTATCTCGAGCAGAAGCCTGCCGCGCAATTAATTTTCGAGTTACACAAGCATCAGCTTTCGGTCTTTATTACACAAGAAAGTGCAGAATTCAATGCGACCGGCTCCGCGCTTGTTTCAGGGAACGTGAGAGGCTTCAGCACGGAGATTTGGACCCAGGCTGGGCTCCGCTATGTCGTGATCGGCGATGCCGGCGCGGCCGATGTCCACACACTCGGCGATTTATTGCGCGCGGCGGCCAAGTAGCTGCCTATCCTTGCTCTTTCGCAACCCGCAGGCCGGATGCTAGGGTAAGCGGATATGAAATCACCAACGGCCGAAGTGCTCGGAAAGATTGGCCTGCCGGTTTCGCTCCATGAGTTAGCCGCAAAAACATGGGACGTAGTCGTCGTTGGCGCGGGCCACAACGGCCTGGTCTGCGCAGCCACGCTGGCGCGCGCCGGCAAGCGTGTCCTGGTCATCGAGAGCCGCGAGCGCGTCGGTGGCGCATGCACCATAGAAGAACCCTTTCCCGGCGTGCGCATGTCTCCCTGCGCCTACCTCGCCGGCTTACTGCACCCGCTCGTCGTAGAAGAAATGGACTTGCCGAAGCGCGGCTTCCGCTGGACCCCCGCTGTGAATGGCCTGTTTGTTCCCTTCCTCGATGGCTCGAGCATTCAGCTCTGGGATGATGACGACCGCTGCGAAGAAGAGGTGCGCGCGCTGGCGCACGGCGATGTGGAAGGATGGCGCGCCATGAGCGATGTGATCCGCCGTCTGCGCGATGCGCTGCGTCCCGCAGGCGATCGCGATCTCTGGATCGGCGAGCCGCCCACGCGCGAGCAGATCGAAGAGCGCCTCGGCAACGATGCCGAAGCGTGCGCCGTCCTGTTCGATTGGTCGATGGGGGAGTTTGTCGAGCATTACATTCGCGACGAGCGGCTGCAGATTGCCTATCTCGGTCAGGGCGTCATTGGCACAAATGCCAGCCCATTCGACAAAGGCACGGCTTCGATCCGATTTCATCATTCGTCAGGGCGACTCGGCGGCATGCCGGGCATGTGGGGTTATGTCCAGGGCGGCATGGGCATGGTGTCGTTCTATTTCTGCGATGCCGCGCGCGAGGCCGGCGCGACAATTGTCTCCGGCGTGCCCGTTGCGCGAATCGTTCCCGGCGAGGGCGTTGTGTTGGAAGACGGAACGCGCATCGCCGCGCCCATCGTGGTTGCCAATGCCGATCCGCGGCGAACACTCGCCCTGCTCGGTCCCGCGGCCGACGAAGCCTGGCGTACGCAAGTGGAGCGCGTGCCCATGGAGGGCTGTACGGTCAAGCTCAACGTGCATCTCAAAGAGCTTCCCAACTTCACTGCGCGGCCCGGAGTGGACCAGCCGCACCACTATGGGCAGATCAATGCGCCTCTTACGAAAGACGAGTGGAAGGCCGGCTACGCTGCGGCGCGGCGCGGGGAGTTGCCCGATCACCTGTGGTGCGAACTCTACTTTCAGAGCGCGCACGATCCCTCGATCGTCCCCAAAGGCGAGCACACTATGAGCGTGTTTGCACAATATGTTCCGTACAAGTTCACGCAAGGAGATTGGAATGCACGCCGCGAAGAAGTGCGCGCACTGGCGATGAAGTCGCTGGCGCGTTTCTGCTCCAATATCCCCGAAGCAGTCATTGACGCCCAGGTGCTTGGCCCTCCCGACATTGAAGAGAAGGTCGGCCTCACCGGCGGCCACATCTTCCAGGGCGAGTGCCTGCCGCAATACATGTGGGCCAACCGTCTCAGTGCGCGCACGCCCATGCAAGGCGTTTATCTGTGCGGAGCGGCGACGCATCCCGGCGGCAGCGTCATCGGCATCAACGGCCGCAACGCGGCCATGGCCGTGCTTAAAGATATCGGCAGAATTTAGCTGCGCGCCGAACAGCGCTCTGCTATGCTGCGCCCTACATGGCATCCCATCCCACGCTGAAGCGAGGCTTGCGGTTTCGCGACCTCGTGCTGTTTTACGTGGTCGTCGTTCTCAGTGTGCGCTGGACAGCCGCAGCAGCAACAGCAGGCCCCAGCATCCTCGTCATCTGGATTGCCGCCCTTACTTGTTTTTTTGTTCCACTGGCCACCAGCGTGATGGAACTCTCTTCGCGCTTTCCGCAAGAAGGCGGCATTTATGTCTGGACGCGCGAGGCCTGGGGCGACTTCTCGGGATTTCTCTGCGCCTGGATTTATTGGTACAGCAATCTTCCCTTCTTTGCCGGAGTGCTTTATTTCGGCGCGGCCTCAGTGTTGTTCGGCTTCGGCGCGCGCCTGCATGGGCTCGCATCCAACCCGGTCTATTATGTCGCCTTCGCGATCTTCTGGCTCGCCGTCATTACGCTCCTCAACATCCGCGGAGTGAACGCAGGCAAATGGCTCAACAACATTGGCGCATTGGGTAGCCTGGTTCCGCTCACCGTGCTGCTGTTGCTCGGCATCGCATCGTTTATCCGCTTCGGCCCGGCCATTCACGTCACGGCCGCGAGCCTGACCCCGCACTGGTCGCTCGACAACGCCGTCTTCTGGTCAAGCGTCTTCTTCGCCTTTTCCGCCATTGAGTCCATATCCGCTATGGGCGACGAAATCGAGAATCCACGCCGCACCATTCCGTGGGCCCTTCTGGTCGCCGGATGCATCCTCGCCATTGGTTACATTGGCGGAACCGCAGTCTTCGTTTTCGCATTGCCTGCTCAGGCGGTCGGTGGGCCTGATGGTTTCGTCAACGGCATTCACCTGCTCGCGGAACGGCTGGGAATGGGCTGGATGCTTGCGCCGATGGCCTTGCTCGTGGCGCTGAATGCAGTTGGCGGCGCGGCTGGCAATCTCTGTGCGGCGGCACGGCTGCCGTTCGTCGTTGGCATGGATCGCTATTTGCCGCCCGCATTTGGTTGGATTCACCCGCGCTATCGCACCCCCTGGGTAGCCATCGGCGTGTATGGCGTGTCGGGCATGATCGTGGCTGTTTTGAGCCAGGCCGGTACGTCGGTTCGCGGCGCGTACAACGTGCTGGTCAGCATGTCGGTGATCTCGCTCTTCCTTCCCTATCTCTTCCTCTTCTCCGCGATGATTCGCTTGCAAAGCCGCCCCGCGCCGGTTGAAGCGCAGCGCGTTCCCGGCGGCCGGCCGGTCGCAATCATTTTGGCCACCCTCGGTCTCATCAGCACTGCGGCAACTATCGTGCTGTCCGTCATTCCAGGTGCGGAAGAAACCAATAAGCCATTGGCTGTGGCCAAGGTCCTTGGAGCGACTGCCCTGCTGATTGGCGCCGGCGTTCTTCTCTTTATCGTTGCCCGTATCAAGGCCGCGCGCGCTGCGGAGGATCTAACCTAGCCCTGAGTCCCACTTCGCAGGATGAGAGGCCGCCTCCGCGGCGACTATCCGGCGCGCAGAGTCGTCCAATCAATGAATGATCCTCGTACATCCATCAGGAAGGCTCGCGGAATGAAGATTGCTTTTCTTGGCCTGGGAAAGATGGGCTCGCCCATGGCTGCGCGGCTGATGCACGCAGGCCACACATTGACGGTTTGGAATCGCTCTGCAGACCGCGCCCAGCCGTTTGTCTGCGCAGGCGCCACGCGAGCCACCTCGCCCGCGCAAGCGGTTGCGGATGCGGACGCCGTGCTCACAATGCTCTTTGACGATGCAGCCAACGAAGATGTTCTGTTGGGGACGAAAGCCGAACCTTCCTCCGCAGTCCTCGATGCCATGCAACCCGGCGCGTTACACATCGCGTTCTCCACCATCAGCGTGGCCCTCTCGCAGCGCTTGACGGTCGAGCATGCGCGCCGCGGCCAGAAGTATGTTGCCGCTCCCGTGTTTGGGCGTCCCAACGTTGCCGAGGAGGGCCGATTGTGGATCGCCGCTGCTGGCGCGGATGAGGCCGTGACTATGGCGCGTCCGTTGTTGCAGCCGCTGTCGCGCGGCATCTCCGTCATCGGCAAAGAACCGTCGCAGGCGCACGCACTCAAGCTCGGCGGAAACTTCCTCATCAGCGCCATGATTCACTCGCTGGGCGAAGCGTTTGTTTATGCTGAGAAACAAGGCATCGA
>PLTV01000181.1 GCA_003164635.1 Acidobacteriaceae bacterium | reverse complement strand
ATCTGTCCCGCCGAGGAAAAATTGTAGGGCAGAACCCGGGCCCGCACCTCGGTCTTTTGAGCCTCCGGCGTCTCACTGCGCGCTGCCTGAAACAGGGCGTCAATCTCATCCTGCTTGAGCGTCTTTTCCATCGTCCTTTTGTCTCGCTGTACTCGTCCGGTTCATGAATCGCCCTTCGCCCCCCCCAAAACGTTTGGAAGCGAAATTCAGACCTCGGCTTTAATGTCGCGCCCGACCACGATGATCGCCAGATCGATGGATAGAGCCGGATGCAGCAAGATCCTTAAGGCCGGCGCGCATGTGAACCACCGCGGAGGCATGGATCTGGGAGACACGCGACTCGACCACGCCGAGGGCTAGACCGATCTCCCGCATGGTCATCTCCTCGAAATAATAGAGAGTCATCACGAGGCGCTCCCGGTCAGGCAGTTTTTGGATTGCCTCAGCAAGCCGATCTTCCATCTCCCCGCGAAGACAGCGAAACAGAGGATCCTCGTCCGGCCGGCCCGGAACATACGCCAGTTCTTCCTCCCCCGAGTCTTCGTTGTGCTCGATGTGCAGGGTGCCAATCTCTAAACCTTTCAGATCTCCAAGGAGCTGCTGATACTCCTCAAGACTCAAGGCCAATTCAGCCGCGACCTCCGCTTCCCCCGGGGCCCGGCCGACGCGTGCCGTCAGCCCACGGATGGCTTCTTCGACCGCGCGGCCTTTGCGGCGCAGTTCGCGCGGGCTCCAATCGAGCGTGCGTAGACTGTCAAGGATCGCTCCGCGAACGCGGAATTGGGCGTAGGACCGGAATTGAACTTTCTTCACGGGGTCGAACTTCGAGAACGCGTCCATCAATCCAACCACGCCGGCCGATACGAGATCCTCGATATCCACATGCTGCGGAAGCCGCTCGTGGATGCGCCTTGCCAGAAAACGCACCATGGGCAGATGTTCGAGCAGGATTCTTTCCTGTTCGGCATTCAACCCGTTTTGCGGCGAGGAGGTTGGCGGATAACCGCCCCTCGCCGTCGCGTGGATATTTGCCATGCGCAATGCCGATGCTCCCGTTCCCACTGGCATTTTTCATCCCCTTTTCGACCTTTTCGCTCGAAGCCCGAACATCACCGAATCGTTCCCACCGGACGCAGTCGAATCTCGGCGGGGATCTCTCCCGCAGCCACGACCGCCAGCCGAGGAAGAACAGGCTCGAGCCACCTCTTGACGTGATACCGGGCAGGACTTGGACAAAGAAGCACGGGGAGGGCCGCAGCGGTCGCGCCTCCGATAAGGTGCCTCACAGAATCGGTGAGACGCCGGACAACAGGAGTGGCCGATGAAGCCGGTGAAGTTAGAAGGCGCAGCCCAGAATCGTGCGAGACCATGTTCAGAATTTCCTCTTCCAGGGCCGGATCGAGGAGCACAACCGGAAGCATTCCGTCCTGGTCGAGAAGTGGCTGAACCAGCCGACGCCCGATGGCCAGGCGCGCCGCTTCCACAAGTGCCACCAAGTTCTTGTTGACGGGTGCGGCTTCCACCAAAGCTTCGAGAATAGCTCCTAAATCCCGAATCGAAACGCGTTCGCGCAACAGTTGCTCTAACACTCGGCCCACCTCGCCGAAGCTCAGAAGCTTGGGAACTAACTCTTCCACCAGTTTGGGATGGCTCTCGGCGAGCGAATCCAGCAATCGTTTCGCCTCGGCGCGCCCAAGCAGTTCAAAGGCATGGCGGCGGATCAGTTCCCCCAAGTGCGTCGTCAAAACCGTGACGCCATCTACCACCGAGTAGCCGGCCGCAATCGCCTGATCTTCAAGTGCCGGCGCAATCCAGAGAGCAGGGACACCGAACGCAGGCTCGCGTGTCTCCTTCCCCGGCAGAGGTCGGCGGCGTGGATCGCCTGACACAGCGAGGAGTTGCGTCCCCTCCGTCATCCAGCGCCCAATCTCGATGCCCCGCAAAGAAAACAAGTACTCGCGCGGCTTGAGCCGCAAGTTGTCGGAGATGTGCACGGGAGGAATCAGAAATCCCAGCTCCGAGGAAAGATGGCGGCGCAGCGAACGCACACGGCTCAGCAATTGCCCCCCCTGTTTTTCATCCACCAGTGGAATCAGCTGGAATCCAATTTCGAGAGTGAGCTGCTCGAGCTTCAGGATCTGCGCCAGATCTGCGCTCTGCGCGTCTGCACCCTTTCGCTTCTCGGGACCTGTTGTCTCAGGCGTTGAAGATTCAGCCCGCTCCTTTATTCTGCCGGCCTGCCAGAAGAGAACTCCGGCAACGGCAAGAAATGCCAGCTTGGGCAAACCAGGCACCAGGCACATGGACGCCGAAACAAGGCTTGCCAGATAAAGGGTTCCCGGCTTGGCCAGAAGCTGCTGGCGAATCTCGCCGCCCAGGTGACCTGCCGAATTGGCCCGCGTTAATGTAATGCCCCCGGCAATCGAAATCAAGAGCGACGGAATCAGCGTGACGAGACCATCGCCAACCGTGAGCACGGTGTAGGTCCGGGCAGCCTCTGCCAGTTCGACGTTTTGCTGCAGAACCCCGATGAGCAGACCAGCGACGATATTGATGGCCGTGATGAGAATTGTTGCCAGCGAGTCGCGCTGACTGAATCGCGCTGCGCCATCCATCGCACCATAGAACTCGGCCTCGCGGGCAATCGCCTGACGCCGTTTTCTGGCCTCCACCTCATCGATCAGCCCGGCATTCATATCCGCATCAATCGCCATCTGCTTGCCTGGCAATGCGTCCAGTGTGAACCGGGCAGTTACCTCGGCAGTGCGCACGGCGCCGTGCGAAACCACCAGGAACTGAATGGCAATCAATGCCAGAAACAGTACGAAGCCAACAACGTAGTTCCCCCCGACTACGAACTGGCCGAACGCTTCGATGACCTTTCCCGCAGCAGCCGTACCTTCCGAGCCGTGCAACAGGATACGGCGGCTGGAAGCAATGTTGAGCGCAAGACGAAACAGCGTCAGTAAGAGAAGCAGCGTCGGGAAAACACTCAGCTCGACGGCACGCCGAATCTGCACGGCAGATAGAAACACGACGATCGAAGCCGCCATCGACAAAGCAAGCAGGAAGTCCAGCGCCACAGCCGGCAGTGGGATCAACATCACAAAAATTACGCTGATGGCGGCGAGCGGCAGCACGTATTCACGCATCCGCTCGAGGAAGTTCCGCGTCGGTAACCCTACCGCTGGCAGCGCCGACGAACTCATCGCGCCCCTCCCCGATCCAGTTCATCCCCGCTGGAGGCAGCACCGGAGACCGGACCGGTTTGCGAGTGAGCGGATTGCGCACGCGCCGCCTGTTCGCGGGCCCGGCGCTCGCGAATCTCTGCTTCAACCCGCTGGCGGTAAAGGTAGGCCAGAAT
>PLTV01000337.1 GCA_003164635.1 Acidobacteriaceae bacterium | reverse complement strand
GGTTCGCCCGCCGGGCACAACGGAGCCCGCAGCGTGTCCAGCGTCCTCGGAACTCAGGAGTGGTTGCGTCTGCGTATTGGCGTCGGTCTCGATCTTCCGCCGGAAGCCCTTGCGGCCGGAGCTGGAAAAAGGCCAGGCAAAGATTATTTGCTTTCGCCCATGCGCAAAGCGGACCTGACGGTCCTCGATGAGGTGCTTGACCGCGTGGCAGTAGCTGTACGGCGCATTCTCTCCGAAGGGCCCGCAGCCGCCATGAACGAGTTCAATCGAACAGACGAACGTAAAGGGACTAAGGATTAAGGGAAAAAGACTTGAAGAGCAGGGAGCGAATCGAAAGAAGAAATCCTTCCTGTGAGTTGTGAGCCGGGGCAGACGCCCTGGCGGAAAAGGAATACTGATGTCGCGTGTATATGAAGTGATGTTCATTATTCGGCCCGATGCGGTCGAAGAGGATATCGACAAGCTGATCGCCGGGTTCTCTGCCACCGTAACGGGTGGTGGCGGCACGGTGAAGAATGTCGAGAAGATGGGCCGCCGTAAGCTCGCTTATCTGGTGCGCAAGTTCAACGACGGCAACTANNTGGCCAAGGTGAAGGCCCTGCGTGGTGTTCGCCGCAAGCCAACGGAGCACGCAGCGCCAGCCAGTGCGCCTGCCAGTGCGCCGGTTGAGGCCTCGGAGCCGGCACCCGCAGCCGTCTAAATTTCTACCCGATCCCGTGGTCTCGCTTCCAGTGAATGGAAGCCGTCCCCGGACGGGAATTTCAAGCCATGTTCCCCCGAGCGCCGCACAGGCGATTAAGGGAACCGAAGAGAGTGAAGAGGAAACACGATGCCTGAAGATACTCCAGCAAGGACGCCCGAAGCGGGCGCGACCCAAGCAACTACCGAATCGGCTCCTGCCCCGCGTTCCGGCGGCAGGCCACAAGGCGGCCCTGGCGGTCGTCCCTCTGGCGGCCCAGGGGGCCGCGGAAAGTTTTTCCGCCGCANNTGCAAGTTCTGCACCGAGAAGATCGACGCGATTCCCTACCGCGATGTGCGGCTTCTGCAAGGGTTTGTGGCTGAGCGCGGAAAGATCGTGCCCCGACGGCTCACAGGCGTTTGCACCACGCACCAGCGCCGTTTGACCCGGGCCATCAAGCAGGCCCGCAATATCGCCTTGCTGCCGTTCGCAACCAGGCACTAATTGCCGGGTACATCGGTGGTTTCGGAGGGAGCAGGAGGCTTCAGCCTCCTGAAGAAGTGAGCGAATCAGCCAGGCCTTCAGGCCCGGGCATTCTCTCGACTTCAATCTTTCTTAAAACGCCGGTTCAAAAGACAAGAGCGCCTATGGCGCATTGGAGATTCCGATGGAAGTTATTTTGAAAGAAGACGTAGCCAACCTCGGCCACCGCGGAGACGTGGTGAAGGTTGCCGATGGCTACGGCCGCAATTTTCTGCTGCCGCGCAAGCTTGCGCTGCAGGCTACCGACGCCAACAAGGCCGTGATTGAAACCATGAAGGCCTCTGCTGCCCGACGCTCGGCTTCTGAGAAGATTCAGGCCGAAGAGCTTCTCGTCAAGCTCGATAGGGTTGCCCTCAGCTTCACACGCAAGTCAGGCGCAGAGGGTCATCTGTTCGGTTCTGTCACCTCGGCCGACATCGCCGCCGATCTCGCTATCAAGGGCTTTGAAATCGATCGCCGCAAGATCGAGCTCAAGGAACCGCTCAAGACGGTTGGCGATTTCAATGTCGCCATCAAGCTGCATCGCGAAGTCACCGCGCACGTCAAGGTGTCTGTGGTCGCCGAAGCGTCGGAAGAAGCTGTCGAGCCGGCCGAAACCGTCGCAGCCGAGTAGTTCTATCCCGAGCCCACACATTGCCCCCTCGGTCCGCCGAGGGGGTAGCAGTGTTTCTGCAGCTCCCCCTCCCTCGGCGTTCCGCCTGGATCCGTTGCCCCGGGTCTCCAGGCGATCTTGCGCAACATCCTTCAGTCGACAACCGCTTCGTCTAGAACTCCAACCGTAATGCCCCTTGCAGAACGCGTGCTGAGCTCGCCGTGCTGCCAATGTTGCCAAATGGAGTTCCGCTGGCTTCGGTGATGTCCGTGCTCGGCGTGCTGAAACTGGGATGGTTGGTGGCGTTGAACGCGTCGGCGCGGAACTTCAAAGCGACTCTCTCCTTGTAGACAGGGAAAGTCTTGCCGAGGCCCAGGTCGATGTTGAACCAGCCTGGTCCGCGCAGGTTATTGCGCGTGCCGATCTGGAAGCCGATGGGGCCGGTGAAGTCGCTGATTGCCGCGGTCGGATTGGTATAAGCGAACACACGCGCCCCCTCGCCGCCGTTCACGTGGGTTTTCAGATCAGAGATCGGCCCCGTCAAAGTCGCCGGGGCATCGTTTGCATAGCCCGCCACATAGGCATTGGCAGCGGCGAAGTAAGCATTGCCCGTATGCCAGCTCGGCAGCCCGCTCAACCCCCAGCCGCCGATCACCTCGTTCAGCCAAAGCGGCGCATTCGCAGCAAAGTTTCTCCCTCGGCCAAACGGCAGGTCGTAGATGAAATTGCCGCTCAAATAGTTCGCGACATCAAAGTCGGAGTTGCCGCGGCACTCGCGTGGCCTGACCACATCGCAGATGAACCCGTAACCACCGATGGCTGGCGCATTCGCGATTACTGAAACATTGTCGATGGAGTGCGACCACGTGTAGTTCAGGTCGAATTGCAAGCCGTAGCCGGCATTCTTGTGCAGCGTGGCCAGGAGCCCGTTGTAGCTCGAGAATCCCTTGTTTGTGTAGTAGGTGAATTCAGAGTACTGTGCCCCCATGCCGACGTTTGGCGGCAGCAGTCCGAAGGCAGAAAGTGCCTGGACCGTATCGGCGAAGTCTCCCCGGTAGGGAAGAGGAGCGAGGCCGCGGGCCACAAGGTCAGTATTGTTCGCGTAGCCCAAACTGACCCCCACCCCGGCAGGAAGCAGGTCGCGGAACCACGGCTGGTCGTCAGTGATGGGCGTATTCGCAGGAAGAGCGCGTACTTCCTGTTCCATGTTCGCGAAGGCTGCAGACATCATCTGACCGCCGGCCGCGTCGGGAAAATCGATCAGCTGGTTCGCGTCTGCTTGGCCGAGCAGACGCCGGCCCTCGCGGCCTACATAGCCCAGGCGAAACAGGTAACCCTGCGGGAATTGATGCTGGAAGCCAAGGTTGAACTGGAGAGAATACGGCGTCTTGAGGTTATTGTCGATGCCTTCGTTGAAGGCTTGACCGTTAACCAACCCAAAGGGAACCGCGCTCGTGCCGGACCCGCTCACGAAGGGTGTGTAGGGCGCGGAGATCGCCGCGGGCGCCGTCGGCGGAGCAGGAGGGTTGTCGAGCCCGCTGAATCTTGGATCCGTCGCCATCGACCCCACTGGATCGCCGGTCGTTCCAAACGGCTCATTCGCGCTGGCCTGAAACAGATACGAGTATTGCTCTGCCTGGTACAACACCGAGTTGACAACGGTGTGGTCGTAAATGATGCCGGCTCCTCCGTTGATGACGGTCTTTTTGTCGGCGTCAGGACTGTACGCAAAGGCAAACCGCGGCGCGAAGTTGTGGTTCACCGGCTTGAAATAGCCGGGGGCGCTGTTGGCCTTTCCGCCCAGCACATAGGACACAAACGGCACCGCCAGGTTGCCGGTCTGTCCCGCGGCGCTTTGAGCAAGACGCGCTCCGAAGAACTGGTTGAAGTTCATGGTCGGTATGGATTCGATCCCCGCCGTGTCATACGGGACGGTGTAGTTCTGCCACCGAACTCCGTAAGAAATTGTGAGGCTCGGCGTCAGTTTCCACGTATCTCCGGCGTAAATCTCGGTCTCGTAGAAACGGTCTTTGGCGATGGAGCCGGTGCCCTGCGGAAGCAGACTGCCCGAGGCTCCGTAGTTGAACGTTGCGCCAGACGATGCATAGCGGCCGAGGGCCAGCGCAAATGCGGCGTCGTAGTCCGCCGTGTCAGCGGAGTCGGAATTCAGGTCGCTCGGCCGTAACGGGTTCGGCGTGGGACCGCCCAGGCCTTCAATGTTGCCGCCAAGGCCGATCGACGGTTCGTTGTAGTCCAGAATCGTGTAACCATCCGGAGTTTCCCACTTGAACGTTCCTCCAAAGGTGAGGCTGTGCTTGCCCTTGTTCCAGCTCAAGTCGTCTTTGGCTATTGGAACTGGGAAAGTCCGGCCCTGTGCGTTCACCGCGCTCGAATAAGGGCCGCTCATGATCGTGCCGCCCACCCCATTCCCACCAATGTTGCTGCCGTATTGCGTAATGCCTGTCGGATTGAAGGAATCGGGGAAGCTGTAGTTCTCAAACGTCTCGCCGTATTCGGCCTGGTTGACCATGTTGGCGCTGATCGCCCACGTGTGGCCAATAACGTAGGTATAACTCTGGTCCAAAAACGGGTGCGTCTCCTTATCGCCGGCAAACTGCGGCGCCGATTGCGTTCCGTTGGTCCGGGTAAACGATCCCTTCCCGAAGATCTTCATCTTGCTGTTCAGGTTGTAATCCACACGCTGCACGTAGTCGCTTTCTGTATACGGGAACGGGGCGTTGAATCGGAAGCCTGCCGTGTTGAGCAAATCTCCGTAATTACCCGACAGGTCGTTGGCGTGAGGATAGCGGCTGGAGAAAAGCGACGCGAGTGCTGGATTAAATCCCACACCTTGCGGGTCGAGAGACGCGACCTGGGCGGGGCTGAGGACCCCTGTGCCGCCCGATGAATTCACATACTGAATGGAGCCTCCGCGATAAGAGTCCAGCGGTACCGTTCGTTCCACCAGGTTTGAAAGGGTGTCGCGCCGGGCGTTGTAGTCGAAGAAGAAAAACAGCCGCTCATGTAGAATCGGGCCGCCTACGTTACCGCCAAACTGGTTGCGGATCAGTGGCGCTCTGCCCACACCCGCGTTATTGCTGAACCAGTCATTCGCCTCGGTATCGGTGTCGCGGTGATATTCCACCAGCGCGCCGTGAAACTGGTTGGTGCCGCTGCGTGTCACCAAATCGAACTGGCCACCACCGCCTTCGCCTGCGCTGGAGAGCGGCCCCGCACTCACGCCGCGAAATTCCTGCACGGAATCCACCGGGGCGTTGGCGACAATCGCGCCAAAATTGCCCGTCATGTTGTCGTTGACATCCAGGCCGTCAAGGGTCACGTTGTTCTGGTCGACGCGCGCTCCGGTTACCGCTCCGTCGAGCGTTACGCCCGGCTGCTGGGTGAACAGCGCCGAAGGATTGCTCCTGTCTTCGATGGGCAGGTCGTTCAGAAACTGCACCTGGAAGTTGTTGCCGATGGTTGCATCCGTGGTGTCCAGCGTGACTTCCTGGTTGGTTGCCGACACCTCCACCGTCTGCGATATGGAACCGACGTCCATCTTCGCGTTCTGCGTGCGCGTGGAGGCGACGTTCATGTAGATTCCACTGATCGTCGTCGGCTTGAAGCCATCTCGATCCAGCAGGAGCTTATATCCCGGTCCTGGCCGGACTTCATTCAGGGTGTAGGACCCCTCCGCGTTCGCGATCGTTTTGTAGGTTGCGCCGGTTTGCGGATTTTCGAGAGTCACCGCAACTCCTGGGATCACCGCGCCTGACGAATCTGTGATGACACCCGTAATCGCGGCTACGTCCTGGGCCCGGACCTGGGTCGAAACAAGGACGAGGACGATGAACAGCGCGGGGAAGATTTTGTTCAACAGGGTTCGCATGGGCGGGGTCTCCTTGCAGGGGTGCGTGCAATTCAAGGGCCGCACCGATCATTGGCTTGATATCAACCTACAAGTAGATTGATATCAACATATAAGCAGTGAGCACATCCCATTCCGCTGTACCGTTGATCTCCGCAAACCCGGAGAAATGTATGGAAAGGCGTATGCAAATCCCTTGGCAGGTGTTCGTGTGGCCGGTCCCGCAAAATGCTAGATAGGATCCTTTTCGGCGCTGCCGCCCGCCAGCAGCACTAGCTTCTTCATCGCCTTGCCCATCTTGTCAGTGAAGCCAGCCACTGCGCCCGCCTTGCGCTGCGAAAACAGGAACCGCGCCCGGTTTCCCGCCAGGCTCGTG
>PLTV01000055.1 GCA_003164635.1 Acidobacteriaceae bacterium | reverse complement strand
GGGCCTAAAGCGGCGAGGGCGGCGAGGAGCGCGCGCTCATCGTGGACCTGGGCGGCGGAAGGAATGTGCAGATCAAGGACAAGCAGCGTCATGGCAACCGCGAAGATGCCGTCACTCAAGGCGGCGAGGCGCTCCAGGCTGCGGCCCTGGATTCGGTTGTAGAGATTCACCATGTGCCGTCGCTTCCCTTTTTGTTTGCGGAGATGAAATTCGATTCATCCTGCGCGGCGCAGTTCGCTTTTCCGCGTGAGATGCCAGAATGCCAGACTGAGTGCGGCAACGCCTAAGCCGTAGCCGAGCCATGCGTGGGGGCCCGTGTGAATTTTCCAGCCACGCCAGAATGCTACGGCCGCAGCGACAAGCATGAGCAGTCCNNCGAACCTGGTTCATCTCCGCTGTCTCCCTGAGCCGTTCAGCCCGATTGCCATCGCTGGACCTTTGACAAGAGTATCCCCTATCGTAAGCAGAGGACCTGAGGATTGCTGAAATGAACCCGACTGCCGAACAAACCGCCCCACCCGCACCGCAACTGAAGAAAACGCCACTCAACGCAACGCATCGCCTGCTGAAAGCGAAGATGGTCGATTTTGGCGGCTGGGATATGCCGGTGGAGTACCCCGGAGCGGGCGGCGGGCTGATTGCCGAGCACCTGGCCGTGCGTACAGCGGCGGGGCTGTTCGACGTGTCGCACATGGGCGAGATTCAGTTTCGCGGCCCAGGTGCGCTGGCCGCGGTGCAGCACATTACGATGAACGATGCTTCGCGGCTGAAGGATGGGCAGGCGCATTACTCGGCGCTGCTTACGCCGGAAGGCACGTTTGTGGACGATATTCTTGTGCACCGGTTGAGCGCGAACGATTATCTGCTGGTTGTGAACGCGGGGACCAAGGATAAAGACCTGGCGTGGATTCGCCAACAGGTGGGCCGCTTCCCTTCTGCCCACATTGCGGATTATTCGGCTTACTACTCGCAGCTTGCGTTGCAAGGGCCGCGCGCGCTGGAAACGCTGCAGAAGCTGACGAAGACCGATCTCAGCGCGATCAAGAACTATTGGTTTACGTGGGGAACGGTTGCGGGGATCGCGAACGTGCTGATCGCGCGGACGGGCTACTCGGGCGAGGATGGGTTTGAGGTTTACTTGCCTGCCGATGAGGCGACAACCGTCAAAGTGTGGAACGAAATTCTCGCGGCGGGCGCGGAGTTCGGCGTGCGGCCCTGCGGACTGGGTGCGCGGAATACACTGCGGCTCGAGGCGGGCATGAGTCTTTACGGGCACGAAATTTCCGATTCGACGAATGTGTTTGAAGCCGGGCTCGACCGTTGGCTCCAGCTGGACAAGGGCGATTTTGTGGGGCGAAGCGCTTTGCAGGCGGTGCAGGATGCGGGCGGACCTTCACGCAAGGTGATTGGCCTCGAGATGGTGGAGCGCGGCATTGCGCGCGACGGGTATGCGGTGCTCAATCTCGAAGGCATAGAGATTGGCGTGATCACTTCGGGCTCGCCTTCGCCGTTTCTGAAAACGAATATTGCCTTCGCGCTGGTTCCTGCGGCGGTGGGCCAGAGCGGCGAGGATGTGCTGGTGCAGGTGCGGCCGAATCAGGCGGCGCGCGCGAAGCAGGTGCCGACGCCCTTCTACAAGCGGCCCAAGACGAAGGTCTAGCTCAGTCCCGACATGACGAGCAATCGCGGTTCCGTCATCTCTTCGATCGCGGAGCGGATGCCTTCGCGGCCCATACCGCTTTCCTTCACGCCTCCGTAAGGCATGGGGTCGAGACGCCACGAGGGCGTATCCCCAACGATGACGGCGCCGACTTCCAATTCACGATAGGCAGTGAGGATGCGGCCCGCGTCGCGGGTGAGAAGACCAGCCTGAAGTCCGTACTTGGAGTGGTTGACGTCGGCGAGGGCTTGTTCGAACTCTTCGTAGGGTTCGACCAGCACAACGGGGCCGAAGACTTCTTCATCGCGAATTTTCATGCCGGGCTTGGTGGCGGAGAGAATGGCGGGCGTGATCAGCGGTCCGTTGCGTTCGCCGCCGGTGACGAGCTTGGCGCCGGCCTTCACGGCCTCGGCAATCCAGGCCTCGATTCGATCGGCATCGCTTGCCCGGACGAGCGGGCCGACCTCGGTGCCTTCATTGGAGGGCGCGCCGGAGACGAGCTTTTCGGTGATGTCGACGAGCTTCCAGACGAAGGTCTGAAAGATTTTGCGCTCCACAAACACACGTTGAACCGAGATGCACGATTGACCGGCATAGCCAAAGGCGGAGTGGGCTGTGCGCAGGGCGGCGGAGTCGAGGTCGTGCCAGTCGCCATGAATGATCAACGCCGCGTTGCCGCCGAGTTCGAGCAGAACACGCTTGCGGCCGGAACGGGCCTTGATGTCCCAGCCGACTTTGGCGGAACCGGTAAAGCTGACGAGCTTGATGCGGTCTTCTTTTTCGGCGAGCCACGCGGTGTCGGCATTGGAAAGGGTGAGAACGGCGAGAGCTTCCTCGGGCCACCCGGCTTTGAGAATGGCTTCGCCGAGGGCGAGGGCCGTGAAGGGAGTTTGCGGGGCGGGTTTCAGAAGGATGGGACAGCCCGCGGCTATGGCCGGGGCAAGCTTGTGGGCGACGAGATTGAGCGGAAAATTGAAAGGAGTGATGGCGAGAACAGGACCGATAGGGAATCGCTGCAGAAGTCCCCAGCGGCCTTCGTTGCCCTGGGTCAGATCGAGAGGGAGGCTCTCGCCGCCAAGGCGGGCGGATTCCTCGGCTGCGGTTTTGAAGGTGAGAATGGCGCGATCGACTTCGGCCCGGGCGAGGCGCATTGGTTTGCCAGCTTCCGCGACAATGAGCTGCACAAAGCGATCGTGTTGCGCGGTGAGTGTTGCCGCGACTTCCTCAAGGATTTCGCGGCGCTTCCAACGTGGCAGGGCGCGCGTGCGGCGCAGGCTGGCGACGGCATGGCTCACGGCCTGGCGGGCGTCTGCACGCGTGGCAATTGTCACGCGGCCGACAAGGCCCTGGTCCCAGGGCGAACGGACTTCGAAGGATTCGCCCTCTGTCCATTCTTTGCCGCAGAGTAGAAATCCGGTGGGCGTACCGGGGCGCATCTTCATGGTCGAGCTCCTGAGTGAAATAAGCCTACCCTGATCTTACTCGGCACCTGCGCCACCTGCGGTGGGGCGGACGCTCGCTGGTCGCTCGCAGGAGTTTCGTGGTTTCTCAGGCTCCGAAGTGCGAGGGACCCGGGCTACCCGGCTCGCATGGTGTGTTGAGGTTTCCCACCCATTTCACGATGGAACTGTGAAATGGATGGGGCACCCCGGCTTCCGTCGACTTCAGGCGCGGAGGGTGTAGCGGAAGCGGCTATCTTCGCCGTACCACATGATGTAGTTCGTGCCCCAGGCATTGTTGAAGAGGCAGGAGTGGATGCCTGCACCGAGGTTGGGTTGGGCGGTTGAGAAGGCGATGGGATTGCGTTCGCCGAGAGCGACTACGGGTGCGTCGATGGTCTCAACCGAGAAGACCTGTTCTGCGTGGCGATATTCGAAGCCGCTGGAGAGCGCGTGCATGTGGCGGTTTCCTGCGAAGACCACGTCGTCAGGGGCAATGGGCTGGCCGCACTTTTGCAGGGACCAGCCGGCTGGATCTTCGACAACTGGACGGAAAGTGAGCCAGAGCGCTTCAGGAAGACGGGTGGCAGGCTTTTCAAACCAGGAGAGATTCAGATGGAGGACGCGCTCGGCTTTGGGGAGCAGGACTTCAAGAAAAGACCTGCCGGGGAACGCAGCGCGACCACTTTCGGCAGCGGCCTTGTCCTGGAATTCCAGTTGGACCAGGAGGCGATGGGCTTCCGGCGTTTCTTCAAATGTGATGGAGGTAGGTTTTGGGTGCCATTCCTGGCTGACGGCGCCGTTCTTATCGCAGTTGGGTTTGCCGAAGTCTTTGAACGCCCAGTCCGCGGTGGACTTGAGGTAGGCGGCCATGAAGCGGTCGTAATCTTTTTTCGAGAGCGTCTGGTAGGTGAACTGAGCGAGGGGGTGGTCGGGCGCGGCCCACTCGCGGCCTGTGGCTTTTGAGCGCAGGCGGTTAATGGCTCCGGTGGTTGGATCGACGCCGAGAAGAAAGTGCGCAGCTTCGACTGGCTCGGTTGTGATTTGCCGGGCCTTGGTGGATGCCGGCGCGGGTGGCGCGGCGTTAAGGCTCTCCATGGCGTGATGGGCCTGCTCGCGTAGCGGTGCGGGGAGGGTGTCGATACCGTCGAAGAGGTCCTGGCGTTTTTCAGCCCAGCTGAATTGAACTACCTTGTAGTTTTTGGTGGCGAGCATGCGGGCCAGATCGGTCGGCTTTTGGTTGTCGAAGTCGAGCCAGGTCTTGGTGTCGGTGCCCCAGGTGTGCTCGGCCTCGAGGAGCACGTGGCGGAGGAGAGCAAGGTCTGCGGTGTCGCCGATCTGGAAGACCCCCGCAGTGAGCCATGTATCGCGAAGGCGGCCGAGTTCGCGGAACCGCGCAACTTTGAGAGGGTCGCTGGGGCAGCCGTAGATCCAGGTATCGCCGATCTCTTGCGTGACGATGGGCAAGTTGCCGCGATGAGGAGCGACGGCGTTGGCGATTTCAGAAAGGTTGGCGGCGGTGATGTGGGCGTTGGGAAAGCGTCTGGCGAGATCGTCGTGGATGAGGGCGATCTCTTTGGCGGTGTGCGGGCCGCTGTTGTCGTCGCGCACATTGACAGAAAGCGCTAGATCGGAGCCGGGGACACGGGTGACGCCGCCGTAGCCGTGGTGATACATGACGGGAAGGGATGCGCCGGAGGGGTCCTTCCAGAGGAAGAGCGGGGGAAGCTGGGCAGGAGTGGATGCGTCGTTGACGCCGATATCGAGGAGGCCTACGCCGTGTTTGGCGAGAGGTGGAATGAGGCCGCGGGTGTGGCCGGGAACGTCGGTCATTTTGGCGCCGGTGGTGACGACGCCGAAGCGGCGATCGAGCGACTGAGAGAGGGCCAGGCCACCTTCAATCATTGAGGGGCCGAGCATCTCGGTTTGCCATGTGAAGGGCAGCGCATGCCAGGCGATGTCGCCGCGGCGGATGGCCTGTTCCATGGCGGCGCGCTCGGCTGCAGAGGCTTGTTCGAGGTACTCGAATAGTAGCCAGGAACCTGTCGTCCAGACGTAGCGGCGCTGCCCTTGCACGTTGGCGGCCTGGGCGATTTCGATGGCGTGGGGGAAATATTCCTTGAAGTATTTGTGGACGACGTTGGCCTGGGTATCGATGAATCCGGCGTCAAAATGGCACTTGAACATTGCCAGGACGCGCTTGACGGCGGGATCGGGCGGGATTTGCTGCGCATCGAGGGAGATCGGCGTGTTCGCCGGAAGGAGGAGTGCGGTAGTGGCCGCGGAGAGGGTTTTAACGAATTCTCGACGTTGCATGAAGAAAGTCCTTTAAAGGAGCCGGTCGGAGGAAGTTTATCGCAGGCGAGGGGTCCCAGGCCGGAGAGCCGGCAGTGCAGCGAGCGCTTTGAGTGGCGGAATGTGCGGCCGGCCGGGGGCCCCGAACGAAAAACGGGCCGAAAGCATTGATATTGCGATATATTGGCTGCAATCCGAAATCGAAAGAGTGTGCGGCCTGGAGAAGGACGCACCAAGAAGGAGACGATCGTGCCTGAAGATTCAGGAATGCCAGGATCCCCGAGCCAGCCAAGCTCTTCGGAGCCACCACCGTTCCAGCCCCTTGCGACACCGCAATACCAACCGGTCGCTTCGTCATACCAGGCGCCTCCGCCCCCGCCGGTTATGGGCCAGCCAGTAGCCGCGAAGCAAGGCGGATCGAACACAGTGAAGATCGTCTTGATCATCGTGGCGGTTTTCGTGGTTTTGGCGATGATGGCGGCGGGCGTGGTGGGTTACGGCGTGTGGCGGGTATCCCGGGCCATTCACAAGAATATTGCCAATGGGTCGATGACGATCAACACTCCTGCCGGTCCGATTACCTCGAACTCGACACAAACTTTTACGGCCGATGAGCTGGGGACAGATGTTTACCCTGGCGCTGTCGCTGCAAAATCGGGGAACCTCAAAATGCATCTCCCTACCGGATCGATGCTGAGTGCGACCTATCTAACCACCGATTCGAAGGACAAGGTGCTTGCCTTCTACAAGGACAAATTCGGAAGCGCGGCAACGTCAATGGATTTCGGCTCGAATGCGATTCTTACGTGGAAAAAGTCAGAACATGACCAGGTGACGGTTACGGTTGCGCAGCGGGACGGCCAGGATGAAGGGAAGACCCAGATTCACATTCAGCACGTAACCTCCGAGGGCAAGTGAGTCGGACGCCAGCGGTGCAGACCTGGAGTAGATGACCAGGTCAGCACTCTGCGAGGTATCCAGATCGAGATCTTGACCCCGCGGACGAAGATCTGTCCGTGGGGCGCCCAAATCTTGCGCGCAGCTCGGCGGGGTGCCGCTGCCACGTCTGGTGCTTTAAACTGCTCCCTATGATTCATGACGGCAAGAGCCGCAAGCTCCCATTTGATGCGGATGAAGCGATTCGGCATCTCAAGACGAAGGACCGGAAGCTGGGAGCGCTGATTGAGCGGGTAGGGGCGTTTACGCTGCGGCTGGATTCGTCGCTGTCACCGTTCGAGTCGCTTTTGGAATCGATTCTGTATCAGCAGTTACACGGGAAGGCCGCCGCTGCAATCCATCGCCGGGTGCGCGAGTTATACAACGGCGATCCGACGCCGCAGGTGCTGATTGGAACTCCGGATGAAGTGCTGCGCGCCGCTGGAGTTTCGGGAAACAAGATCAAGTCATTCAAAGACCTGGCGGCGAAGACGCTGGACGGAACTGTACCGACACACGCGACGATCAAGAAGCTATCGGATGCCGAGATTATCGAGAGGTTGACGGCTGTGCGCGGCATTGGAGCGTGGACGGTGGAGATGCTGCTCATCTTTCGGCTGGGGCGGCCAGACGTGCTGCCGGTGGCGGATTATGGTGTGCGCAAGGGCTATGCGCTCACGTTCATGAAAATCCCCAAGACGCGCGCTTTGGCGGCGGCCGATTTACCCAAGGCCGATGTGTTGTTAAGGCGCGGGAAGAAGTGGTCGCCGTTTCGATCGGTGGCGAGCTGGTATCTGTGGCGAGCGTGCGATCTGGCGAAAGCGACGCCGCCGAGCGGACGATCGGCGCGGACGTGAGAAATCTGTGGCGCGATCTCCGCGTGAAGGAACGGGCAAAAAATGGAATGCGCAGAACAGTCGTGCGGGAATGGATGATTGATGGCTTCAGGTAAACGTTTCATTTGCATTCATGGACATTTCTATCAACCGCCCCGGGAGAATCCCTGGCTGGAGACGGTGGAGCCGCAGGACACGGCCGCGCCCTATCACGACTGGAACGAGCGCA
>PLTV01000341.1 GCA_003164635.1 Acidobacteriaceae bacterium | reverse complement strand
CTGGCCTGGGTGCGGCGGCGCGGTCCGCGGTGTGGATGAACGTGTTTTTACTGGCAGTGCTTTTGCATGGGCTGCCGGCACTGGGTTTCCACGGGCCTTCGGCGATTGCGGCGCGGCATGCGGCATTCCAGTTAAGCCTGAACTGGAGCCTTGGCGTTGCGGCCGTGTGGGCGATGCTGTCGTTGCTGCGCGGCGTGCAGCTTGTGGTGGGCGCTGTTCGGGCGCGGGGTATGGCGCACCGCGCGATCCCGGTGGAGTTGAATGAAGAGCTGCGCGCATTGCTTTGTGCCACCAGCGCCGCGGGCAGGGTTGCGCGCATCGCCGAGCTGTGCACGTCGAGCGAGGTTGAGCGGCCCAGCGTATTCGGTTTTTCGCGCCCGCGCGTGCTGATGCCTGAGGCGCTGATGGAACGGCTTACGCCGGCTGAGCTGCGGCAGGTGGTGATGCACGAGATGGAGCATCTGCGCCGNNNNAATGCGGGCCGGAAGGCTTACGCGATTTGCCTGACGCGGCTGGCGGAGTATTCGATGCTGCGGCGCAGCTTCTCGCTGGTGCTGGGCGCGTGGGAGCGGCAATCGGAACTGGTGCGGCGCGTTCATCGGATTTTGAGGACGCCAAAGAAGGGAATGGGCCCACGGCAGACGGTGGTGTTGACGGCGAGCCTGATGGTCGGCGTGCTGGGTTGTGCGCTGGGCCTTTCGCGCAGCCCTGAACTTGTGAGCTTCGAAGCGCCGGCGATGCAGGCGCAAGGCCAATTACCTTCTGGCGCCGGACTCGCGCCGGTTGCCGATTTTGCAGCGACAACCAACGCTGAGCGGAGCGCCGGTACGCACGCGCAACTGGTGAACGCGGTGATGCCGCAGACCGGCGTGACGGCCAGGGCCGGCGCTGAACCATCGTCGGCGGTGAAGCCGGTGGCCCTTCGCAAAGTTCGCCGCAAGCAGCCGGCCGCGACGCAACAGGCGTGGGTTCTGATGACGGCATGGAACGAGATGGACTCTGCGCCTTCGCTGGTTTTGGCCGTCGCGCAGGTTGATGCGCCGAGCGACCCGCGTCCGACGGTCAATCAGGATTCCTTACACAGTCAACAGAAGAGCAAACGCTCGATCGACGGGCGCATGATCGTTGATCCGGCAAAAGCACATGGCCCGACCTATGCCGCGGTCCCCTTTGGCAACGGGTGGTTGTTGATCCAGATTTAGACTCAGGCCTCCGCGGTTGACGCGAAGGCAATCCCAAGCTGACAAAAACGAGGAACAAGGAGAGGAATCATGATGAAGCGAGTAACTAATCAATTAGTAGCGAGCGCACGGATGCTGGCGGTCCCCGCCGTAGCTGTGGGTGCTTTTGCGCTGGGTGCGGCGCTGTTTGTGGGGCATGGGTTTGTCCACGCAGCGGGCGCGGGAGCGGCTCCCATGGACGACAACAGCGTGGAAGCACTGACGTCGCTCGATCGCGCGATGGAGGCGGTGGCCAAGCGCGTGACGCCGGCGGTGGTGAACGTTGCAGTGACCGCGCGCGCAACGGGCGAGGACCAGGCGTCGGACGGCCAGGACCAAGGTGGGCAGGGCGGAGGACAGATGCAGCAACTGCCTCCTGGACTGCGGCAGTTCTTCTTTGGGGGACAGATGCCGCAGATGCAGCAACAGCAGCCACAGTACGAGCATGGCATTGGCAGCGGCATCATCATCTCGCCGGACGGATACATTCTGACCAACGATCACGTGGTGAACGGGTCAACCAATATCAAGGTGACTCTGAACGACAGGCGCATTCTGAGCGCGAAAGTTGTGGGCGTGGATAAGTTGACGGACCTGGCGGTGATCAAAGTGAACGCCACCAATCTGCCGACGATTGCATGGGGCGACTCGACCAAACTTGAGCCGGGGCAGACGGTGCTGGCTTTCGGGAGCCCGTTCGGCTACTTCCAGTTCTCAGTGACGCGCGGCATTGTGAGCGCGGTGAATCGGCCCAACCCGTATTCCGACGATGCGCGGAAGCCGGGCAATTTCATTCAAACGGACGCAGCGATCAATCCGGGCAACTCTGGCGGCGCGCTGGTGAATGCGCACGGCGAGTTGGTGGGCATCAACACGTTCATCATCACCAACAGCGGATCGTTTGCGGGCGCGGGCTTTGCGATTCCTTCGCAGATGGCGCGCTCGGTGTCTGAGCAGTTGATCAAGAACGGCAAGATTGAGCACGGGTACCTGGGCATCAGCATGAACGATGTGACGCCTGAGAACGCACACTTCTTCAATCTGCAGGAGGCGGCGGGCGCAATTGTTGCCCAGGTCACTCCGGACTCGCCGGCAAGCCGCGGCGGCATGCAGCAGGGTGACGTGATCACCGAACTCAACGGGAGCAAGATCGTCAATGGCAGCGCGTTGCAGGTTGCGGTGAGCGAGATGACACCGGGAACGAAGATGACGCTGGGCGTGATGCGCAACGGCAAACCCGTTTCGCTGAACTTGACGGTGGGGCAGTTTCACGCGAAATCGGAGCTTGCCTCAAGCGACGACAGTTCGGATGGGCAGGGAAATGCGAAGACCGGTAAGCTTGGCCTTGCAGTTGCCAACCTGACGTCGGACGCGCGCCAGCAGATCAACGCGCCGGATTCGGTACACGGCGTGGTGGTGCAAAGCGTGCGGCCGGCGAGCCCGGCAGACGATGCCGGGCTTCAGCCTGGCGACGTGATCATGGAGGTGAACCGCAAGCCGGCTGAGTCGGCGAGCGCGTTTGTGAACCAGGTTCACCAGGAGCAGAACGGCAAGGATCTCTTGCTGCTGGTGTGGTCGAAGGGGAATGCCAGCTATCGGACGATCCATGCCGACCAGAGCGAGAATAACGGGTAGAGGCGGCGAGTTTCGTTGCTCGCCGGCGGGTTTCGTGGTTACCCACCCTGGCTCCAAGTACGCGGCCAGGGTGGGACGCCGCGAGTGGGACACTTTGAAACGTACACGTTCGGAGATGTTGATCGGCCGGTGGCTGCCGAGTTGCCCGTGCCGAATGGCCCCTCACACAGGCGTAGCTTTCCAATTCGTCTTGATATAAAGATGATCTTTATATAGAGTATCTCCATATGGATCTTCTGCAGGGAACTCTCGAGATGCTGGTGCTGCGAACGCTGGGTTTAGGCCCTCTGCATGGCTACGCCATTTCCAAGGCAATCCGCGCACAGTCCAACGACGTATTGGAGATCGAGTTCGGATCGCTCTACCCGGCCCTGAAGCGACTGGAGGTCAAAGGATGGGTATCGGCGAAATGGGAGGTCTCCGAGGCCAATCGCAGAATGAAGGTCTACCGTCTGACGGACGTCGGCAGAAAACAGCTTCGACAGGAACATTCGAAATGGGCTGAATTCGCATCCGCCGTGGCGCGGATCATGGGCCCGTTGGCCGAAGGGGGCAAAGGATGAGTCTGTTCTTCAAACTCGTGCATCTGCTGCCAGGCCGCCGCAGGGCAGTGGAAGAGGAAATGCGAGAGGAACTCGAATCGTTTGCAGCTCTCGCCGAGGCGGAGGGCCGGCGTGCGGAACTGGGCAGTCTGACTCGTGCCGCCGAGAAAGGGCGGGCCGCTTGGATCTGGAGTTGGTTGGAGCAGTTTGCAGCGGACATCCGATTTGCCGCCCGCACCATGAAACGCGACCGCGGCTTTCTGTTCACGGCGGTACTCACTCTCGCGCTGGGCATTGGAGCAAACACGGCCATCTTCACTCTGGTGCATGCAATTCTGCTGAAGAATCTGCCGGTGGTCGATCCAACTGCGCTGGTGCGCGTGGGCAACCACGAGGACTGCTGCATTCTGAACGAGGCCGCCTCGTCCCGTGAGGGCAGCTACTCCATCTTTCCGTACGAGACATACAAGTATCTTCGCGACCATACTCCGGAGTTCGAGCAACTGGCAGCTGTGCAAGGTGGCGGTGCGGATCTTTCGGCGAGGCGTGCCGCTGGAAATGCCATGTCGCACTCGTCGCGGGGCGAGTTTGTCTCCGGAAATTATTTTCAGACGCTGGGGGTGCAGCCGCTTGCAGGGCGTAACTTGATGCCCACAGACGATGCGGACGGAGCTGCGCCTGTCGCGATGCTCAGCTACCAGGCATGGCAGCGGGACTACGCAGGCGATCCCGCAGTCATCGGCAGTGGCTTTTATATGAATACGCACCCGGTGACGATCATTGGGATCACGCCGCAGGCATTCTATGGCGAGCGAATGACGGAGACTCCCCCGGATTTTTATCTCCCCATTTCGCAAGAACCGACACTTGGCTTCTATTCGGCGCGGAACAAGGCGGAGCTTGGCTGGTTGTTTCTAATTGGCCGCGTGAAGCCGGGTGTGCCGATGGCATCGCTGCAAGAAAAGATGAGTGGCTTGCTACGGCAGTCGCTCGGAGAGTTGAAAGACTTTCAGACGGTCCAAGGCAAAACGCAACTCGCCAAGGCACACGTCGTTCTGACGCCCGGTGGGCAGGGAGTCGCAAACATGCAGCACCGGACTGCGAGCAGCCTCTATCTGTTGATGGGGCTTGCCGGGATGGTGCTACTGATTGCCTGTGCAAACATCGCCAACCTGATGCTGGTGCGCGGGTTGGCAAGGCGGTCGGAAATCTCCATTCGCATGGCACTCGGTGCGGCGAAGGCAAGAGTGATACGGCAGATGCTGACTGAGAGTGTGGTGCTGGCTTGTTTGGGTGGGGTGGCCGGCCTGCTGCTGGCGTTTGCGGGAACCAAGCTGCTGCTGCGACTGATGTTCACGCAGGCTATCGTCATGCCGGTCGATGCGGCTCCGTCGTTGCAGGTGATTGGATTTGCGTTCGCTGTTTCTCTGCTCACGGGGTTGATCTTTGGCGTGGCGCCGGCTTGGATCAGCTCGAAGGAGCAGCCGGCGAATGCCTTGCGCAGTGCGAACCGTTCCACCCACGACGGCTCTTCGTTGTTGCAGCGATCGCTGGTGGTTCTGCAGGCAGCTTTGTCCGTGGTGTTGTTGATCGGGGCTGGATTGCTCGGCAAGAGCTTGAATAAGCTGCAGCATCAAGAGCTCGGTTTGGAAACGGAGAACCGGGTCATCATCGATATGAATCCGATGAAGGCGGGCTATAAGCCAGAGCAGTTGCAAGGACTGTATCAACAGATCGAAGACAAGTTTCATGCCATGCCAGGAGTGGAACATGTCGGACTGACGCTCTACACGCCGCTGAATGGAGACAGCTGGAGTTTCTACGCGTATGTTCAGGGCCAGAGCGCGCCTGCTCCCGGGCAAGATGCAGGTACTCTCTTCAACCGGGCCAGTCCGGACTACTTCAAAGCGGTCGGGCAGCGGGTCCTGCGGGGACGCACCTTTACATCCGCGGATACTGCGACAGCACCGGGGGTCGCCGTGGTGAACCAGGCATTCGTCAAGAAACTCTTCAAGCCCGGTGAAAACCCTCTTGGAATGCACATCGGCTTGGTTGATATCAAGAATTCCGGCGACTTCGAGGTTGTTGGCATTGTCGAGGATACGAAATATCAGAACGCACGGGACGAGCCGGATGCGATAGTTTTTGTCCCGATGCTGCAATCGGTGCATATTGGCCCGCCAAAGGATCTGGATTCATCCCTCTATGCAGGGCAGTTCGTGCTGCACATGCAGGCCATGCCGCCTGACTTGGAACAACAGGTGCGGAGGACGCTGGCGAGTATCGATCCGAATCTGGCCGTCGACCACTATCAGATGTTCGAGCACCAGATCGAAGAGAACTTCAGCGGAGAAAGAATGATCGCCACCCTGACGCTGCTTTTTGGAGTACTCGCGCTGGTGCTGGCTGCCGTGGGTCTCTATGGCGTAACCGCGTACAGCGTACAGCGACGGACACAGGAGGTTGGTTTACGAATGGCCCTGGGATCGTCGCGCCGCAGCGTCGTCGTTATGGTGTTGCGCCAGGCGATGCTGCAGGCGGCGGTTGGCCTGGTGATTGGAATACCCGTGGCACTGTTCTGTGTGCGCACGATAAAGTCTGTGCAGTCGCAGCTTTATGAAGTCGCTGGACGGGATGCCGGTGTAATCGCTGCTGCAGTATGCATACTGGCTGTCGCAGCATGTATTGCGGGAATCATTCCGGCTCGACGTGCGGCTTCAATTGATCCGGCGAAGGCTTTGAGGGCAGAGTAGCGGATGCGCTCGATTTTTGCGGACTCTGAGTGATTCGTTAGCAATCCTTCCTATGCCTAATCTTCGCCCCTCAGGGCCACCGACCCGTCAGTCGCCCGGGTTGTCAAGGCGATTTGTCGCTGATCTTCGTGTTGTTATATGCAAGCACAGCGTGAGTGGTCGCTACGCCGACGGGAAGAATGCGCTCAATCCAATGGTGACGGATTCTGTGAAGCCCGTACATGGCGAGGGTTTCGGCTCCCAACTCCAGCGCACTTGCGGCGACCTGGCCACTCCAGCCGTACTTCACCAGAGGTCGGGCGAGAGGATCCCCTTCGCGGTAGCCGCTCGCGATGAATCGCTGCGTGGTAATCGCATCGGCGGATATGGCGAGGGCACTTCCGGCGAGGAGAGCGTCGTTGAGGGTGGTAAAGAAAGGATTACGGTCGTCATATTGGGGTGATGCCCAGGAGAGAGACTTACCCAGGCCATAATTGACGCTGACGGAGGGTTGAAAGTCATTGACCCACGACTGGCTGGAGTAACGGTAAATTAGGTCCGCGAGTTCGCCCCGAACGTGGATGCGGGAGGATGGGGAAAATTCCACTCCAAGGCCGACGTCACTGATGAAGTGGGTTACACTGCCGGAGTCAAAGAAAACAGAGTCAGGATTTCGACCGTTGACTCCCGTTATCACGTTACTCCAGCGCAGGTATCCGGGCTGTGCTTCGATGTAATAGCCATAGCGTTTCGCCCGGGCCTCCACGCGGACGCCTGCCATCAGTTCGGAGATGCGTCCGCCGTAGGCGGTGGTTGACCCGGTTCCGGCTGACGGTGTGACCACATAGTTGGCGTCGATCGCAAGAAAACGCTTCACGTTCCATGTGCCGTTGAGTCCGAGCGCAAAGGAAGGAATCTCGCACGTCTCATCTGTTGTTCCGACGCAATAGGTGCGGATCTGCGTCATTTGCAGTCCAACTTCGAATCGGGGAAGGTTAGAAGTTGAAGGCGAGATGGTATCGCCGGTAATCGGGGGAGCCTGGCCGCAAGCCACCGAGGAAACCGCCAGCGCGAGTAACAGATATACGGCCGGGCGTAGAAGCACGATTCGAGCATAGCATCCGGGCAAATTATGCAGGGTCATCGAAAGCTCACACGAAGTTAGCTGGAGTCATGTCGCATGAATCTGACGTTCTTGCGTGATGGGTAAACGTGGTTCTTGTATTCAGATTGTTGGCCAGGTGGATTCCAGCCGGGTTCAACCTCCGTTGTCGCCAATCCGCAGATTGGCATTTTTCTCATTGTCCGGAATGCCCGTCGTACGGCAGAACGAGATAGAAAACAAACAGGAGGCGGGTGAAGGTTGGTAGTCTCCCATGTCTCAAACGGGAGACATCGGGCACCCGATCTTTTGTGGAAGGTCAGGCGCGGGACACCCGCCTTGTCGGCGAGGTGGAGATTGTCGGCCGAATTTGTTTCTCTTGACAGCATGAATGGGCGGTCTTACCATGAGCCGGTGGAATCGATACCACCGGGCTCCCCTTCCACATGCCGGCCGTGCGCCTGACCGGGCATTTATCCCTC
>PLTV01000137.1 GCA_003164635.1 Acidobacteriaceae bacterium | reverse complement strand
CTAGTCAGGACTAATCCGAGCTCGAGCAGCGCCTCGGAAATTTGACGCTAACTCAAGCTCAAAGCACAGGCTTTAGGACAGAAGAGGAAGGTGCAGAAGCCGATGGCGGCGAGCGTTTACGGGAATGGCTATTCGTAGCGGAGGGCGACGATGGGGTTAACGCGCATGGCTCGGCGTGCGGGGATGTAACAGGCCGCGAGCGCGACGGCTGTCAGCAGGAGGCTGACTCCTGCGAAGGTTAATGGATCGGTTGATGAGACTCCATAAAGCAAACCGGCCATGAGGTGCGAGACGATGAGCGCGCCGATAAGTCCCACGGCAGCGCCGGCAATTGCGAGTTCCAATCCCTGACGCAGGATCATGCGCAGGATATTTCCTCGGTGGCTCCGAGCGCGAGGCGAATCCCGATCTCATGTGTGCGCTCGCTGACGAGAAGGGAGATGGTTCCATAGATTCCCAGTGCAGCGAGGAAGAGGGCCGTGAGGGCGAATAAAAGAATCATGTTCATGGAGAATCGTCTTTGCGCGAGCGACCCGGAGACGGCGTCGGAGAGCCTGGCCGCTCCGAAGACAGGAAGCTCGGGGTTGATGAACTGCACTTGTCCGCGCACCTGTTGGGGAATCGCGCCGGAGTCCAGGTGCCCGCGCAGGAAAATCGCCAGATCTTTGTCCATCGTCTGATACTGGCAGCGGTAGATTTGCGGAACACTTGCTTGTTCCAGCGATTCGGTGCGGGCATCCGCGACGACGCCGACCACGGTGCGCCAGGCCGCCGTGAGGCCGTCGAGCTGGATCGTGTCCAGTTTGATGCGCTTGCCAAGGGGATCTTCGTTGGGCCAGTAGGCGCGGGCAAACGCGTCATTGACGACGGCAACCAAAGGCGCTTTGTCGTTATCCTGATCGTTGAACAAGCGGCCGCGGAGAAGAGGAATTCCGAGCAGGTGAAAATACTCGGGTGTGACGCTCGATCCCTCGACCAGGGGCGGTTGGTTACTCCGAACGTCTCGTCCCTCGAAACCGATTGGAACGAGGTTCGGATCGTGATTCAAGGGCAAGGACTCGAGGCTGCCGACCGCAACTTCCTTGACACCCGGCAGAGTCCTGCCGCGGCGAAGGATTTCCCGAATCAGTGGTGCTTCCTGAGCGGGCGTCCCATAGATGTCGGTCCTGGGATCATTGGGGACGGGCAGCCAGGTGCGGACAACCATGGCGCTCTGCGGATTGAACCCCAAGTGCGCCCCCATCAAATTCCAGAAACTGCGCAGCAGAAGTCCTGCGGCAATCATGATCACAACGGAGAGCGCAAACTCCGTGACGACCAGGAGCCGGCGGGTCCTCGCCTGCTCTCCGGAACCGGTTGTGCCTCGCCCTTCGGCCTTGAGCGCGCGGGTCAGATCGAGGCGGCCGGCCTGGAGCGCGGGAGCAAGGCCGAAGAGTACGCCGGCGGCCAGGGACACGATGAGAGCGAAGAGCAATACGCTCCAGTTGATCGAAATCGCACTCAGCCGCGGCAGGCTCTCCGGCACCATGCGCTGCAACAGCCCCTGCGTGCAGAGGAGAATCGTTATCCCTGCGATTCCGCCCAGGAGGGAAAGGAGCAGGCTCTCGGTGAGCAATTGCCGCACGAGGCGCGTTCTGGCCGCTCCCAGCGCTTGTCGCACCGCCATCTCGCGGCCCCTGGCGCTGGCGCGCGCAAGCAAAAGGTTGGCCACGTTTACGCAGCCGATTAGAAGCACCAACCCCACCGCACCCAGCAGCAACACCAGCGGCTGGCGAACGTCTCCGACCACGCTCTCCTTGAGCGGGACGAGCTGCACATGCCAAGCGCTCTCGGGCGGGTAGTCAGCCGGATATTGCTGTTGCAACGATGCAACCAGCGCATCCAGCCGGCTCTGCGCCTGGGCCACGGTCAGTCCAGGGTTGAGCCGAGCGATGGGCTCAGGAAGGAATCGCGATTCGCGCACCGGCGGTGGGGTGGGAGGGGCGGCCCAGCCCGTAGCCCCCCAGGTTGTTGCGCTCCTTTGCTCAATCGTTCGGCCAGGATGACGGAAACCGGGAGGCATGACGGCGATGACACGATATACATCATTGTCGAGGCGCAGACTTCTGCCTAAAATGTGTGGATCGCCTCCAAAGTTTTGCTGCCACAATTCATGGCTGATCACCACTTCCATGGTGAATCCCGGAGTCTGGTCCAAAGGATCGAACCAGCGGCCCAGTTCCGGCTTTACCCCGAGCAGCGCCAGGTAACCTGGCCCAACCACGGCGCCACTAGCACGCTCCGGCTTCGATGAGCCGGTGAGGTTGACCGACGAGATGTCTACGGGCGAGACGTATTGAAATATGCCGGAACGCTCGAAATCCTTCCACTCCGGCACGGACATCCCTACATTCCGTGCACCGGTGCCCATGAGATCATCTTCGATGCGCACCAGTTGCTCCGGCTGGGGATAGGGCAACGGGCGCAAGAGCGCGGCGTCGACCACGCTGAAGATTGCCGTCGTCGCACCGATGCTCAGCGCCATGGTCAGAATCGCCACGGCGGCAAAGCCGGGCGACTTGGCCAACAGGCGCAACGCGTAGCGCAAGTCCTGCAGCAGGGTTCGAATCGGAAGCTCAATTGGGTGATTGGCGACGCAACAATGCTATAGCTCCTGAGGAAGATTGCAAGCCAAAACAATCCAAGAAGAAGACCGTTCACTCCGAAAAGGCTGGGCATTGCAGAAGATGGCGGCCGAATCAGAATGGGAAAAACTGTGGCTTGCCGCGCTCTGCTCAACTACGGTTGTTCCTCCCTGAATTTGTGCGTAGACGAGATTGGGGGCGAGCATGAACCGGCGTCAGTTTGTGGGTCTAGGGGCGATCGGTCTCTCGCAAAGGCTTGACCTTCCTCGGTGGGCGACTGCATTTGCCTGGGATGCGGCAGGGGTGTTGCCTGGGCCTACCGATGCAAAGGCATTCGGATCTGGGCACTTCGGCGAGTGGATCACGGATGAATTTGGATCGCCGGCATACCGCTATACATCCAACCAGTCTTCCGATCCTGCTGCCGTTACTCCTGTCCATCCGCAGCGGCGTTCGGCCACCGACCACACGCACTAGGTAGGAAACGACCGATTGGTCGCGGCAGTTTCAAACTACGGATACGTTTCTTGCATTTGCTTTATCGCCAGCATTGCTGGCGAAGTGCCCGGTTGTCTGTAAGCCTTCTTAAACTGGCTCTGAGATTGGACGTTCAGAGTGTTCCCTGCCTCGCCAGTCAACTGCGGAAACTTGGTTCTCCAGGAACTCCGCTTTGTGGCGCCATGGGCATTTTGGGCAGGCGTATCCCCGAAGCGGCAAAGATTGCGTTGCCAACCGCGGGAGCCAGGCCCACGAGGCCGGTTTCGCCAGCGCCTGCCGAAGGCAAGTCCTTGCGGTCTACCAGGACGATCTCAATCTGCGGCGTGTCACTGAACCGGGGAACGCGGTATTGCGCAAAATGCGGGTTCAGTATCCGGCCATTGGCAAAGAGGATTCTCTCGAAGAGTGCGCCGCCGATGCCCTGGACAATGGCTCCCACGAGCTGATTGCGCAGACCGTCAGGATTCACGATGGCGCCGCAATCCCAGGCTTGAATGACACGGCGGATTCTCACCCGCTTGGTGGCCGGATCAATCTCCACCTCGGCGCATGTGGCGACATAGCCTCCTTTGTCCACACCGCCGGCAAAGCCAAAGCCGCGCTCGGGCGTGGACTTCAATCGGCCCCATGAGAATTTGGTGGCTGCGGCCTGGAAGACGGCCTGCAATCTGGAGTCGGTCAGGTTCTTCAGGCGGAACTCCAGCGGGTCCATGCCCGCGATGTGGGCCATGCCGTCCATGTGTGACTCGCGCGCGAAGTGGTTGGCTGTCGAGGCAAGACCGCGATAGGAGCCTTGGCGCAAAGGAGTCTTCGCCGCGTGGTATTCAATAAGCTGATTTGCCACGTTGTACGGAGTGCCGATGGCGGCGGGACCCGAGTTGTAGTTGTGATGCTCCCAGGCAACCAGGGTTCCGTCCCGCCGTGCGCCAGCCTTGATCTCAATGAGCCCGGCGGGGCGGAGATACGCCCAGGTGAATTCTTCGCTCCGCGACCAGACAACCTTGACTGGCTTGCCGGCGGCTTTGGCCAGGCGAGCCGCTTCAATCGCCGCTTCGCCGGTATGCTTGCCTCCGTAACCACTGCCCATATCGGGTTGAATCACGCGCACCTGAGCAGAAGGCAAGTGAAACGCCTGCATGAGTTGGTCACGGACACCGAATGGACGCTGGGTTCCAGTCCAAACGGTCAGCTTGCCGTCCGTCCACTCGGCCACAGCGGCGCGCGGTTCAAGAGGCGCGTGGGCTATATAGGCGACAGTGTACTGCTCCTCCAGCTTCAAGTCCGCGGCTGCCATGGCCTGCGTTACTGAACCGGAGACGTGCTCCGGGCCATCGCCTTGGTCAGTCTCGGGATTGTTCTTCAGGTACGCGAAAAGGCCCTGATTCGAGGGTTGCGCGGGCACATCCCATCTTGCCTGGATTGTCGACAGCGCGTGCTGCGCAGTGAAAGCATCGGGAGCAACCACCCCAACGAAATCCCCGTCGCGGACAAGTTTCACGCCGGGAAGCTTTTCCGTGATGCCGGTGTCGACCGAGACAAAAGTCGCGTTAAATCCATCCGGACGAAGCACCGCGCCAAACATCATCTCAGGCAAGGAAATGTCAGAGGGATACTTGTGTTTCCCGGTCACGAAGTCGCGCCCCTCAGCTTTGGGAACAGCGGCTCCAGCAATCTTCCATTGCGTAACAGCCGTGAGGCTCTCGGCGTTGGAGACAGTCTTTACCAGCTCCTTGCCGCGGGTAATTTCGCCGTAAGGAAGAGATCGAGAATTCAGAGGATCGGTAACTTTGCCTTCAGCGGATGACAAGCCGGCCGGGGCTACATGCCAGCGCTCAGCGGCGACCTCAATAAGCATCTGGCGAGCGGCCGCGGCCATGGTGCGCAACTGCGGTCCCATGGTTGGAGTCGTGCGGCTTCCAAAGGTACCCATGTCCCAGGGAGTCAGATCGGTATCGCCCATCACCATGGTGATGGTGTCGAATGGAACTCTCAACTCCTCGGCGACCAGTTGGGCCAGCGAAGTTCGGATGTTCTGCCCCACCTCGACTTTGCCGGTAAACACCTTGACTCGGCCATCGGCCGCAATATGGAGCCACGCGCTTAGCTCTTTCGGAAGCTCGTGGCCACCGAATGCCCGCCCCGACTCCTGCGCCCACGTGGAAGTGTGGGTGAAACAAATCAGCAACCCACCTCCCAGGACTGTCAGGAAGTCGCGACGGTCCAATGTGGATGTGCCGGACCGGTTTGGCGAAATGCTCTGTTCAGATTCTGTCGTGGGTGCATGGCGACGGTTCATTGGCCTACCCCCTGGGCCAGCAAGCGGGAAGCTTGCTTGACCGCATCGACAATGCGGGGGTAGGTACCGCATCGGCAGATGTGCCCCTCCATCGCCTCAACGATTTGTTCTTCCGTGGGATTGTGCTGCTCATGCAGCAGAGATGTT
>PLTV01000161.1:13990-27446 GCA_003164635.1 Acidobacteriaceae bacterium | reverse complement strand
GAGACGGCGCGGCAGATCGACCTGGAAGTACGTCGCCTGATCGACGAGGCGTATCAGTCCGCACACTCACTGGTTGAGTCGCATGCAGACGCAATGCACCGCATTGGCGCGGCGCTTCTGGAACGTGAGACCATTGACGCCGAAGAAGTGAAGATGCTCATCGAAGGCAGAGAATTACCCCCGATGCGTTCGTCGCTGGCCTCGCCGAGCGATACCGGCAGCGGAACTCCGCAACAAGTGCTCAAGCCGGATACGCGCAGCGGGCCTGGCTTCCCTGAAGGTTCACCCTCGCCGGCCTAATCCCTGCGGCGAGTGGACGCGGTTTGCCGCCCAACCAATTTGCGTAGCCTTGAAACTAGAGAGGGCCATTCGCCGCGGCGAATGGCCCTCTTCATTGGTGCGTTGGAAAGCTGCAAGGTCCATGTGACGATCCTCACCGTGACCGGCTCAAGACAAAGGCTAGTCTCCCCTTGGTTGCTCACGCCTGATGTGCCGGAGGGGAAGCTGATTGCCATGCGGGTACTCGTCACGTATGCGAGCCGTTACGGCGCGACGAAGGGATAGCGGAGCACATTGCCGCGACCCTGGGCCACGAGGGGCTGGACGTATTGGCCTGCGCGGTGCTGCAGGCAGGGAATCCGCAAACCTGCGACGCCGCGGTCATCGGCAGCGCCTCCTACTTCTTCCATTGGATGAAGCCGGCTCGAGATTTCGTGCGTCGCAATCACTTTGCTCTGGCGCAACGTCCGGTTTGGTTGTTCAGCAGCGGCCCCTTGGGCATGAACAATATCGATAGCAAGGGCCGTGATTTGCGCAAGGTTTGCGAGCCCCGCGAAATTTCGCAAGCGCATCCGGCCGAGGGATCACCGGGTGTTCTTCGGCACAATGGTCCCGCAAAAACTAGGATTCTTTCACCGGGTTTTGCAGAGCCTTCCGGGGTGCGATCAAGTGGCATGCTTCCAGAAGGCGACTTCCGCGCGTGGGATGAGATTGAATCCTGGGCAAGCGGGATCTACAGGGAACTTCAGCGGACGCCGAATACCTTATACGAAACGCCAACACTGATGCCATAGGGCTTCAAGGTGTAGGTGTTGGCGGTCCCCTCCGACCAGTCCGGCCAGAGCTGATATTCAAAATCGGGCAGCCTGAGGTCGATCCGTTTCGACATTTTGAAATCGACCCCTCCACCAATGGCCAGATCGGTGTACCGTCCCCAGCCGTTTTTGTCCTCGAAATTCAACTTGCCGTAGCCGATCAGCGCCTTGGCATAAGGGGTTGCGTGCTTGAACCGCAGCTTGTAGATCGGCAGGCGCGGCCCGATCAGGTAGTTGTCTTCGTAAATGCCGTCAACGGGCTTGTTGAAACGCATCCAGCGCCCCTCAGCTTCAATCTGTATCCAGGGCGTAAACCTCACGTCAACATAGGTGCCCACGCCGGCCAGGTAGCCGTGAAAACCAGCAGATTCCGGCGTCCCATTTCCGGCATAGTCCGGTTGGAAGCCTGAAATCTCGCCACCTGCGGTGATGGCCATGCCACGCGTATACGCAGAAGGCACAACCTGCGCCGAAGCCGTTGCAGCGCCTGCGGCAACCGCAACGAAAAGGACAACGGGCGAGAAACGTCTCATATCGAACCAAGTAAAAAGCACGAAGCACATCCAGTCGATGGAAAACCGTTTGGATTTCAATCTCGGGCGCAATGAAAACAACACCGGCGGTGATTTCACTCGCCGGTGCGCTCGATCCGTTTCTACTGCGGGCTGGGTGTTTGGCCTGGTGGTGCCTGCTGAGGCGCGTTGGGATCGGCTGCCGGAGGCTGTTGTGGCGCTGGCTGACCGGTGCTTGCCGGTGCCTGTTGCTGCCCCGTCGGAGCCCCGCCATTCGCCGGTGCCTGCGCATTGGGATCGGCCGGGGGCGGTTGCTGACTTGCCGCCGGAGCCGATGGTTGCGCCAATGCCGCCGCTGCCGCCGCGGCGTCATATCGCTGCAGCTTGTAGAAAATCGGTGTCACCTCGAATGGCATCTTGTCGCGCGGATTCATNNCTGCGCCAGGTCGTCCCAGTTCAGCTTCGGCGACATGTGCTGCAGGCTCGCCATCCACGGCGTCCCATCCGCTTTCAACAGCGAATCGCCAAGCTTCGGCGTGTTTAGCTGTTTCAGCGGCTTCTCGCGATCCACAAGCTGCGCGTAGTAGAGGCCCGCATCGCCAAGCTGATCTTTGTAGAGCGAATTCTGCAGATACTCCATCGCCCGCTTGGCCGCGTCCGCGTTGTCGTGGTCGGTGTGATACATGTCGATCCGCTGGAACGTCGCCGTGTCTGGGAACATCAGCCGGTCGTTGAACGCGTAGCGCGTGTCGATGTGGTGTCCCATCGCGATGTGCGCCAGTTCCATCGCGATTACCGACGCGATGGCCGGCTCGTTGGGCAGCGAATCAATCAGCCCCTTCGAGATCAGGATCGTATTGCCCACCGTCGTTGTCTCAATCGTGTCGGTCAACAGGACCCGCGTCTTGATCTGGTCGGTGAAGGCAAGATTGTTCGGCACCTGCAGGTTGATCACGATCTGGTCCAGGATCTTGTGCTCGTAACCATTCGGATCCGCATTCAGCGGCGCCACCAGGCCGGCCTCTACCAGGCGGTCAATCACGTTGTTCTCTGCCTGTGTCACCCACGCCCGCGAAGCTTGTAACGGTCCTACATCCTGTGAGTCGGCGCTCGTGTCGACCGCGTCGTCCACTTTCACGCTCACGTTCTCACTGTCGCGGGTCGGCAGCTTCAGGCTGTAACCCCAAAAGTGTGTCTGCGCCTTCAGGCCTACTGTCTTCTCGCCCTCGATGCGCGTCGTCTCTTCCACATACACCGCCACCGGAAGCCACTCGCCCGGCTGCACGTTCATACGCCACGAATCGAAGTGAAAATAATACTTGCTCGAGTCTTCTTCGTTCGGCCCCGTGTAGGTGCCATTGAAGCGGACAACATTGCCGTCCTGGTCTTCGATCCAGATGCGNNATTGTAGGTAAACTTCTCCAGTCCCAGAGCCTTGCTCAACCCCAGCATCGCGTCGAGCGAGCCCTTGAAGAAGCCTTTGGCGCCCTTTTGCTGCTTGACGGTTCGATCGCTGAAGCCCTTGTCCACAAAGCCCTTGGCGAAGTCCACGCGGCTCAGCATGTACTGGTCTTCTACCGGAACCTGGTAGAGCTTCACATCCGGCTTCGTGTTCTGGATGTAGGTCTCCACAAGCGGTGTCCGCTTCCGAATCGACTGGATCAAAACTTTTTCTTGTCCGATCGCCCGGTCCACAAGCGCCGACTGCTCCGGCGTCAACGGATGCACCGCTTCGTACTTCGGCTCTTTCTTCGCATATGCCGACACGCTTAGCGAAAGCACCAGCACGGCCGCCGATTTCGTCCAAAAACTCATTGATTACTCCTGTCTTCTATTCCGACCGGGCCAACGAAATTCGCTCCGGTGATGCCCCCGACCCTGCTCAACAAGCCAGTCGCGGGGATGGCGATGGCATTATCCCTTAGACGGATTTCTGGCAACGGCGATAGGTCCCGCAAAGTCGCGCCTGGACCTGAATTCCTGTAACTGAATTCAAAGCGCGCGACACTCTGCGCCATTGCCCTGAGCCCTCCAATGGTGGAAGTTCTGACCCCTGAGGGCCGGGCCCATGAATCTATGCCAGCTGGAACGTGATGGTGATGTTGGTTGTCGAATCCACCGGCTGACCATTCTTGGTTGCAGGACGGAAACGAATCTGCTGGGCCACTCGGCGTGCTTCTTCATCCAGTCCGTGTCCCAGACCGCGGGTCACGCCCTGAATGACGACCTGGCCGGCGGCGGTGAAGGTGACGCGAAGAACCACATCGCCCTGGATCCGTAACTGCCGCGCCTCACTCGTGTACTGCACGGGCGGCTTGGAAAGAACCTCAATGCTGGTGAATTGCGGAGTCGCCGCAACCTGCTGTACCGGCGCTGCTTCAACAGCTTTCGGAATCCCCGCAGAAGCAACCTTGCCTGCGGTGGCCACTGTGGCCGCCATCACCGGTACACCAACCGATGCGACTTTCCCGACCGTGCCGGCATTCGAGCCGGACTTCAAACCATTACCCATTCCCGTCGAACCAACAACCCCGTGAGGCGCCACTGCTGGGCCTTGCAAACCGCCATACGGATTGCCAATGGCCGCGACCGTCGCCGGACGTGAAGCGTTGGGATTCGGCGTGACTCCGAATGTCTCGCCCAGATGTACCTGCGCGGTCGAAGCCTTAACCATGTTGTTCTGTGCCGGCATTGCCGCTGCCAGGGCGGCTTTCGGTTGTGGCGCCAAAACTACTGAGGGCTTTGCCGTCTTGATCACCGGCATATCCAGATTGGCTTCCATCTGCACAGGCTTCGGCTCCGGCTTTGGCAGGGGCTTCGGCACCACGATCTTCGGCGTGTCGAGCTTCACTTCCAACTTGGGTGGCTCGGGCGGCGTAATCTTCGGCGGCTCCGGCAGCTTCACCTTCACCGGCGGAGGCGGCGGCGTGGTCGGCATGATCAAAACTGTTTCTTCATACTTGTGCTCTACCAGCTTCTTCACCTGAGTTCCAAGGTAAATCGCCAGCAGTACGATCATGCCGTTAATCGCGATGCTGGTGGCAAACGACGCAGCGTTCCTCTCGGGTTCGGGGAGCAAACCGAAATTCGTTCGGCCTGGGGTATAGGTCGCTCCGGGAGTGGTCAGCACCTGCATGTCGTCAGTCCTCGCTTCTTTTCCCTTGAAAAGGGTAAATAATGGTTTCAATCTTAAAAATTTCTTCCCATCCGAAGCGTTGCCTCTATCCTTGGATGCCCCGCTCTGGGTACCGCCGGAATCGCCAGACTCGCCCAAATCGGTCGCCTTTCATGCCGTGTACCGGGGTCTTGTGATTCGTCCATCCCCCGGGCGGAAGCCGTCTTTCCCATCGGTCGCGTAATCTTCGATTCCTGAGTACTATCCAAAGCCATCCAACAGTAACCTTCAATCCCCCTTTCTGGTCAGGAGCACTTCGAGCTGGGGGATTTCTTCCCAGCCTCCCATGCACTTGAATTGCCATACGCGATGAGGAAGATTCCAAGCAAATCTTAAAGTGTCGTACCGGCCTCTCAAGTCCGTCGGCCGGAGCCCAAATTCCCCTCGTGTCCAACTTCATTGTAATAGACTCGACGTAACCCCGAGTGCTTGCGGAAGGACAGTTTTTTATGCACATTCTCGTTACCGGCGGAGCCGGATACATTGGTGGTACCGTTGCCGGACTCCTCGCTTCGCGCGGCCATAAGGCTTGTGTTTTTGATAATTTGAGCCACGGCCGCCGCGACCTCCTTCCGCCCGGCGTCGCCTTCGTTCCGGGCGATATCGGCGACCGCCAGGCTCTGGAAAACCTGTTTACCGATAAGGAACATCGAGGCGAGCCTTTTGATGGCGTTTTACACTTTGCCGCTCTCATCGAAGCCGGCGAATCCATGGTCCATCCCGAGGCCTTTTTCCGCAACAACACAGCCTCAACATTGAGCCTCCTCGAGGCAATGCTTTCCTGCGGTCCTCGGCGCCTGGTATTTTCTTCCACGGCCGCCGTGTACGGCGAACCCGACACGGTGCCTATTCCCGAAGACGCGCGCCTCCAGCCCACCAACGCCTATGGCGAATCGAAGCTCCTCGTCGAGCAAATGCTTGCCTGGATGCATCGCGTTCACGGCTTGCGTTCCGCCTCTCTGCGCTACTTCAACGTGGCCGGTGCGCCGGAGGGCCCCGAAGGCATAACCCGAGGCGAGGCACATGAACCAGAATCCCATCTCATCCCTCTCATCCTCGACGTGGCCTTGGGTCGCCGCAAGTCTATTCGCATCTATGGTGACGATTACCCAACCCCCGACGGCACCTGCATCCGTGACTACATCCACGTCTCCGATCTGGCCGACGCCCACCTCCTCGCCCTCGGTGCGCTTGAAAGCGAGGCGGCCGCGCGCAGCCGGTTGGTGTTCAATCTTGGTAACGGACGGGGATTCAGCGTGCGCGAAGTCATCGAATCGGCACGGCGCGTAACTGGCCATGCCGTTCCGGCGGAGGTGCATCCGCGCCGGCCCGGAGATCCGGCGGTGCTGGTAGCAAGCTCCGACAAAGCCATACGCGAACTGGGCTGGAAACCCGCCTATACCCAGCTCGATGAGATCGTCCGCACCGCATGGACCTGGCACCAGAAGCGTTACTCCTGAGGTCTGAGTTATGGGCGGACCCGGCGCGCGAACCGGTGCCTGGCCGGCTCACGCTGAACTCTTGTGCACGAATTGCCATGCCGCAAGCATTATCGCCGCACATCCCATCGCGGTGAGGATCGCCGCGTTCAGCCAGAGCTCCGGCAGCCCCGCGCCGCGCAAAATGATTCCGCGCAAAATGTTGATGTAATACGTCGCCGGAATTACGCGGCTGATGACCTGAAAGATTGCCGGCATGTTGTCGATGAGGAAGATATATCCGGAGAGAAACACCGAAGGCAGCACCGTTCCCATGGCGAGCTGAAAAGCCTCAGCCTGCGTATTGGCCTTGGTCGAAATCACGAGGCCCAGCGCAAGCACTGTAAGCAGAAACGGCAGAGACATGGCCAGCAGAAGCAGAACGCTGCCATGAATCGGCACCTGGAAGATGACGCGCATAATGGCGAGGATCGCGCACAGTTCGAGAAAGGCCAGCGCGCCATAAGGAATCATCTTGCCGACCATCAGGCCCAGCGGCGCTACAGGCGTCATGGTCAACTGGTCCAGGGTGCCGCGTTCGCGCTCCCGTACGAGACTTAACGCGATGAGCAGAATGGTCATCACCTGGAGCAGAATTGCGATCAGACCCGGCACAAAGAAGTTCGCGGAACGCGTGGCGGGGTTGTAGAGAACCGAGGGTCTGACCTCGATGGGCAGCTTCCCGTTGGGCACGACCCGCGCAATCGATTCCTCAAGAGACACGCCGGTTGCGGTGCTGACAGCCTGACCGGCAACGTTGGAATCGGAGCCATCGACGAGGACCAGCACAGTCGCTGTCGTTCCCTGTTGCAGATTACGCGCGTAGTCATAGGGAATGCGGATGCCGACGCGCGCTTTGCCGGAGCGAATGGCCTCGTAGAGCTCCTCCCTGGTGGTGGCATAGCTGTTCAATTTGAAGACGTCGGAAGCAGCGAAGCGTTGCAGGAGGTCGCGGCTCGCCTGGGTGCGCGATTCGTCGAAGACGGCCGTAGGAATCTGACGAATATTTGTGTCGATGGCAAAGCCGAAGAGAAAAAGCTGCAAGATCGGGAGAAGCAGTGCGAAGAAGAGGGTGCCGCGATCGCGCACGATGTGGAGGATTTCTTTGCGGCAGATCGGGACCAGGCCATAGAAGAGGCGGTTCATCGCGTGGCCTCCATGATGCCGTTCGTGAGAGTCACGAACAGGTCTTCGAGGGTTGGGTCGATGACTTCGACGTGGGCCTCCGGCCATGCGGCGCGCAGGCTGTCGAGGCGATCCTCTGCGATGAGGGCGTGAATGGCGCGGCCGAAGATCGTGGCTTCGCGGACGCCGTCGAACGCGCGTACAGCATCGAGCAGTGAGGATGGATTGGCGTGGGTGATCTGCACGCGCACGGTTCCCGGCGGGCTGGCCGCGGGCAATTGCTCGAGTTGGGAGACGGTGCCGAGCGCCACCAGTTTCGACATGTAAATGTAGCCCACTCGGCCGCAGCGCTCCGCTTCGTCCATGTAGTGCGTGGTGACGAAGAAAGTCACGCCTTGCGCGGAGAGGCGGAAGAGAAGGTCCCAAAGCGAGCGGCGCGCTACGGGATCAATGCCCGCCGTGGGTTCGTCGAGAAACAACACTTCAGGCGAGTGAATAATGGCGCAGGCGAGCGCCAGGCGCTGCTTCCAGCCGCCGGAGAGTTGAGCGGCGCGGCGATTGAGGTACGGCTCGATTCCCGTAAGGTTCAGAACTTCGGCCTTGCGCGCAACAGCCTGCTGGCCGCGGATGCCGTAGACGCCGGAGTAGAAGTCGATGTTCTCCGCCACGGTCAGATCCTCATAGAGCCCAAACTTCTGCGACATGTAACCGATGTGGCGCTTGATCTCGGCCGCGTCCTTGCGGATGTCCATGCCCAGAATCGTGCCCGTCCCTTGGCTGGGCGGAATAAGTCCGCAGAGAGCCTTGATGAGGGTGGTTTTGCCCGACCCATTGGGGCCGAGAAAGCCGAAGACCTCGCCCTTGGCGATTTCAAAGCTGACGTTGTCCACGGCTGTGAACGAGCCGAAGCGGATGGTCAGATTGACTGCCGTGATCGCTGCCGTCATTCCAAACGCACCGAGGCTGACATGCCCGATTTGAGCACGCCCTGCGGGTTGTCGACGTAGACCTTCACCGCAAACACTTGGTGGTCGCGGTCCTCGACGGTTTGCACGTTGCGCGGAAGAAACTCGGCCTGCGCCGCGATCTGCCCAACCTTGCCATTGAAGACTCGCCCGCCCAATCCGTCCACGCGCACTTGAGCAGCTTGATTGAGCCGTACTTGGGCAAGCTCGGTTTCAGGCACATAGACCCTGACCCAAAGCTGATCCGATTCCTGCATCTGGACGACAATCTGACCCGGTGGGACCAGGTCGCCAGGACGGATGCTTACTACTTCCACAATCGCATTGGCCGGCGCAAAGAGCTGGCACTCCTTGAGGCGTGCTTCGAGCTCCGCAACCTTGCCTTGCGCCTCGGCCAACTTACCTCGCGCCGCATCGATATCCTCGCGGCGGGCGCCCTTGCGCGACAAAACTGCTGCTGCCTGCGCTTGCCGATAACGCTGTTCGGCGGTCTTCAGATCCTCTGGCCGCGTTCCTGCCTGCAACAACGCTAGGTGCTGCCGTGCCGACTCAGCCCTTTCTTGCGCTGCATCGCGCTTGTCGCGCGCGTCGTCGAACTGCTGGCGCGAGATGGTGTCGCTGGCGACCAGTTTCTCCATGCGCTCATAGAACGCTTCCGCGTCTTTACTGTCGGCCTCTGCACCAGCCAGGTCGGCCTGTGCCTGTGCCAGTTCCTCTTTTCGCGGCCCGTTCTTTGCCTCTTCCAGCGCCGCAGCCTGCGCCTTGGCATTTGCTTCCGCCTGGTCGATCTCTTCGGGACGATTGCCGCGCACCAGCCGCTGCAGATCGGCCTGCGCCTGTGTCTGCTCTGCCGCTGCCTGAACGCGCTCTGCCTGCAGCTCGTCGCACTCAAGGCGGACGAGCAGCGATCCCGCCTTTACAACCTGGCCCTCTTCAACGGGAACCTCGATAACCCTTCCGCCAACCTTGGAACCGATCTGAATTTCGCGCGTTTCGACAGTGCCGGCATAAACACCCTTCGAGCGGCCGACGAGATGTGCATAGACAAGCCACGCAATCAGGCAAGCCACCAAAACGATCGCGATAACGATCACGCGCTTCTTCATGCCACTCCTTCCAGCAGCAGTTGCAACCGCGTCTGCATCGTGTCCTTAAGCCAATTCTGCGGAGCGCGCTCGCTCATAAGCCACTCGAGCATGGTGCCGATGTAAACAGCGAAGAGCGTCTCCGCGACCTCGCGGGCGGGTTGCTTCCGCCGCGGGATGCGCGCCACAACCTCTGTGATGGCTTCAACCGCCTGTGCGCGCGCGGCCTGTAGCGGGCCCTGTGCCGCGTAACGCATCACGACCTCAAGCAGCAGCTTCTTTGAGTGGCGGCTGATGCGGGCATTTTCCTCGGTGATCACGAGTACGATTTCGACAATCTTGCTCATCGTCGGCCGGTCATGCGCAGCCGTGAAGGCGGCAAGGCTGCTCTTGAGCCGCTCCATGCGCGCCGACGCCACTTCGCGCAGAATCAGGTCCTTTTGCGGAAAGTAATTGAAAAAAGTTGCACGCGAGATGCCCGCAGCCTCGGCGATACTCTCCACCGGAACATTCTCGTAGCCCAGCTTGCCGAAGAGATCGAAGGCCACGCGCACGATTTCGGCCCGCGTCTCGATCTTGCGTTTTTGCCGCAGAGAATGCTGAACTCGACCCATTGGTTGGACTCTAGTCCAACTTCTATACTCAAGTCAATATTCTTAAGGATCAGAGATCAGGGAACAGGGTCCTGCTCAGAAGAGCTTGCCTTTAAACAGGTAAACCAGCTCGATCACCAGGATGATCACCACCGTAAGCTCCAGAATGAAGGCGCGGCTCTGGTTGAACTGGTCCACCATGAAGCGGTAAAGCTCTTCGGCAGTGTGGATCTTGCGGGTCACGAGATCCTTGTAATCCGGCACGCCGACTTTTTGCGCAGCCAGACGGTAAAGGCGCGCAGCAAACATATCGCTTAGAAACTTGATGGCGTTGTCGGAGTGTTCTGTAAGCTCCGCCACATCGAGCAAAACGGTATGCAGCTGCGTAGCCGAACGCGCTAATCGCCATTGAGCAAAGACGCCCGTGCCCTCGTCCACCAGCTTGTACACGCGCTCCAGCTCTTCGGTAAGCAGTTCATCGTAGTGGCGAAACTCCAGCAACTGCGAGTTCGCATACTCCAACAGCTGGATCGCGGTTTCGGCGCCCGTTGCCGAATCATAGAGAAATGCGGCGTTCCATCCAATCACCGCGAGATCGTTCGCGTAATACGAAATGCGCGACTGCAGCACCTCGTTGATCTCGCTCTCCGCAAGCTGCCCCGTATCGCCGCGCACCACCTGAGCAATACGCGCTCCGTGCTGCTGAATCAGCTCCGATACGGTGGGCGTTCCGCTGATCTCCACGGCGTGGAAGATGAGGTAATCCTCGCTGAGCCATTCGTCGTACGGTTTCACAAGCGCGGCGGCGGCGCGCTCCAGGCTGCGCTTTACAATCTGGGTGGCATTGGCTGCGAAATCCACCTCCCACACCCAGCGACTCGCCAATCGGATCAGCTTGCTCCATCCGTCGGCGAAGGGCAGTTCGTAAACCACGCTGACCACGCCGTAGTCGTAATACTTGATCTCCCCTTGCAGCCTCTCGCCGCTTTCAAGAACCAGAGTTTCAAGCGGCTCCACCACCGGCGGGCGCTGGTAACGCACATACCCCGGCGCCGGGTGCTTCAGACTCGGCTGCTGCACTGTGCGTGCGCGAATCAGGTCCTGCAGCCGATCAAGCCGAATCGCTTCGGCTACATCGAATTGCAGCAGCACCAGCACCGACCCGCGCAGCGTGGTCTCGAGATTGGGTGTGTCCGCCACAATGGCTTCATCTTACCCTGCCCCCGTGCCTCATCCATTTCACGGTCTCATCGACGAAATGGGCGAGAAATCACAGGCCCCCTTGCGAGCGAAGTGCGAGCGTCTGCCGCACCGCAGGTGCCTATAAGCGGCAGCAGTCGCGGCTGGCCATGGGAACGAAGTACGTCTCCAGATACCACGACAGCAAGAAAAGGACCGCCATACCTGCCATCGCCCAAATGAAGAGTCGCACGGGCAACGTTGAAAGAAGCGGCTCGGCCGGTTCCACGGTTGAGCCGCAGGGCCGCGCGTAGAGAAAGCCGCTCGTAAAGCAGATGCATGCGGCAAAGGCAACGCGCAGCAACGCCAGTTCAAGGCGCTCCTCCCAGCGGGAGCCGGTCACAAAGAACGCGCTCGTCAGGATGGGATAAAGCGAGAGAATGCTGACGAAGAAAGAAAGCGGTCTGAGGAGCTCAAGCAACATCGGCCGTCTCCCTGGGGCTCAGGCATCAATGTTCGTGCGGACTGCGGGGAACCACCGTCCTCAAGTCCATTTTATGCCCATTCCCGAGAGAAGTTCCGCTTCAATCTGCCTTCATTTCAGATGATTCATTCATCTTTCGGCCGGCGCCGTCGCATGCTTTACCCATGAAGTTTCGAACCAAATTCGGAGCTCTCGGCTGGTTTTCTGTTTCGCTGGCGTGCCTCTACGGCTACACCGTGCTCCTGACCGGCAAGAGCCGCTCGACCCTGGGAATCTCTGCCGCTGTCTGGATCGCCTGGGCCGCGCTTCGGATCTTCACCTACGTCTTCACATACTGGGAAGCGGACACTACCGGTCTGTGCCGCCACGGATTCTTCGCGACGAGACATATTGCCTGGGACGACATCAAGCACGTTGGCGGTTTCAACGGACGAGCCTCGGCTGCCATGTTGACGGTCGACTATTCCCGCGAGGCCCCCATGTCCGATCGGGGGCAGATCATGGCGAATCCCGCTGATCGTCTGGAGTTCATCGCAGCTTTACGCAAATTCGCGCCCCAGGCCGACTTCGAAGTCTAGTGCGTTGTCTTCACCCTTCGATTCAGGTCACTTGCCGAGTGTGCGCCCGCCCCGTTAAAGTGACACCCACGCGGATTCTTTCCGGGGGATCTCCTTCCGAGGCGCCGCTGACCGCAATCATCCCGCTTCCCCAGAAGGACGTTGTCATGTCTTCCTTGCCTGTGCCCTCCCTTTCCAGTCAGGATATTGATTCCACACTGCGTGAAAACCGCGTCTTTCCGCCTCCCCCGGAGTTTAGCGCCAAGGCGCACATCAAGAGCCTTCAGGAATACGAATCGCTTTACAGGCAATCCATTCAAGATCCTGAAAAGTTCTGGGCCGGCGCAGCCGGTGAGCTCCATTGGTTCAAACCCTGGGACAAGGTTCTCGATTGGAATCTCCCCTGGGCCAAGTGGTTCGTCGGCGGTAAAACTAACCTCAGCTATAACTGCGTCGACCGGCACGCGCTGGGCGAGCGGGCGCAGAAGACAGCCATCATCTGGGAAGGCGAGCCGGGCGAGGTGCGCCGCCTCACCTACGCCGAGCTTCTCGACGAAGTGCAGAAGTTTGCCTCGGCCCTCAAACACCTGGGCATCAAGAAGGGCGACCGCGTCGCCGTCTACATGGGCATGACACCGGAACTCGCCATTGCCCTGTTGGCTTGCGCGCGCATCGGCGCGGTGCATTCGGTCATCTTCGGGGGATTCGCAGCCAACGCCATTGCCGACCGCGTCAACGACTCCGGCTGCGTCGCCATTCTCACCCAGGACACAAGCTATCGCCGCGGTGGCGAAATCAAGCTCAAAGCCACTGTCGATGAAGCAATGCATGCCTGCCACACCGTCAAGCACGTGGTCGTGTACAAGCGCACCGGCACGCCGGTGAACATGGTCGAGGGCCGCGATCACTGGTGGCACGATCTGGTAGCGAAGGCCGCGCCCGAATGCCCCTGCGAAGAGCAGGACTCCGAAGACCCGCTCTACATCCTCTACACCTCGGGCACGACGGGCAAGCCCAAAGGCCTCGTGCATACCACCGGCGGTTACGCGGTGCAGACCTACCTCACATCGAAATACGTGTTCGATCTGCAAGAGCACGACGTCTACTGGTGCACGGCCGATATTGGCTGGGTCACGGGGCACTCCTACGTTGTGTATGGTCCGCTGCAGAACGGCACAACAGTGCTCATGTACGAAGGCGCGCCCAACT
>PLTV01000161.1:0-13912 GCA_003164635.1 Acidobacteriaceae bacterium | reverse complement strand
CCGTGCCCACCAAGCCCGGCTCGGCAACACGGCCTTTTTTCGGCATCCAGCCCGAAGTCGTGGCCCAAGATGGGCATGTTGTGCCGCCAGGTCAAGGTGGCCTGCTCGTGGTGCGCAAACCGTGGCCGTCGATGGCGCGCACGGNNGGCGCGCGCCAGGACGCCGACGGCTACTTCTGGCTCATGGGCCGCGTCGACGACGTCATCAACGTGAGCGGCCACCGCCTCGGAACCATGGAAGTTGAGTCGGCGCTTGTTGCCCATCCCAAGGTGGCCGAAGCTGCCGTGGTTGGCCGGCCCGACGAGCTGAAAGGCCAGGCCATCGCCGCCTTCGTAACGCTTGAAAGCGGCCATGAGCCCAGCGACGCTTTGAAAGACGAGCTCAAGAAATGGGTCGCCAAGGAAATCGGCTCGCTTGCACGGCCAGATGACCTGCGCTTCACCGAAGCGCTGCCGAAAACCCGCTCCGGCAAAATCATGCGCCGTCTGCTGCGCGAGTTGGCGACGCATGGCGAGATCAAGGGCGACACCACCACGCTCGAAGACTTTACCGTGATCGCCAAACTGCGTGAAGCAGAAGAAGGGTGAGCGGTTCGGCCATTCTAACGGCCTACTTGCAATCGTTGCCTCGCTCACGCACCATAAGCCAACACCCACCTGCGGCGTGCCGCAGGCCCAAAGGCCGTCAGTGAGCAATCACGACGGCTTTTGCTTTAATCCGACCTCGTGAGGAGGGAATGCGTATGCGGCAATTGTGTTATGGCGTTGCAGCAACTCTGGACGGCTTCATTGCCGGACCCAACGGCGAATACGATTGGATCGTCAGGGATCCAACCATCGATTTCGCAGCCATGTTTGCCCCGTATGACACGCTGCTGATGGGCCGCGGCACCTACCAGGTTGCCAGCGCCGAAGGCAAGTCGTGGGACAGTTTCGGGCAACGATGGTTCATCGTCTCAACCACGCTCAAGCCCGAAGATCATCCCAAGGTGACCATATTGAGCAGCGGGGTCGCGCAGGCGGTGGCAGCCCTCAAGGCGCAGCCCGGCAAAGGCATCTGGCTTTTTGGCGGTGGAATTTTGTTTCGCAGCTTGCTGGATGCGGGCCTTGTGGATATGGTCGAGGTCTCGCTCATGCCCGTGATGATTGGCAGTGGAATCCCGCTATTACCCAAAGGCAAGCGTTGCCCGCTCAAGCTTACGGAGAGCACGGCACTGCCGAGCGGGATTCTGATGCTCAAATATGCGATCGAGCGTTAAAAGTGGTAGACAGCCCCAAAGCCCGCACGGGAATTCCACGTCTTGTGTGGTGAGTTCGCCAGCTGCGCCGTATTGTTCGTGAGCGAAAACGAAGCTCCCACATAGTCGCCGCTGGCGCGCAGGCTGAACCGCGGCGACAGCGTGTATTCAAGCCCGCCCCCGACGCCGCCTGCAAACGAAATGCGCGGGGTCTCGCTCTCGCCGCCCGTGTGCTCGCCGCCCAGCAAACCATGAAAGAATCCGCTGACCTTTCCATAAATCGCAGCGTGCAGATCGGGCCCCAGGAAAACGGATTGGACCGTCGGTTTGCCAGGATTGCCCGACTTAAGCGCAAACTGGAATGCATCGCCTTGCGCGAAAACGCCGAAATAGCGTCCAAAATCGCGCCGAATCGCCACGCTTCCGCCCTGCAATCCGTAGCGGGATTCGTTCACCTGGTTAAGGCTTGAATAGGCGTAACCGGCGTAAACATCGTATTTGTAAGTGCGCTCGGACTCGTCGCCTGACCCGGGACCGCCGGCCGACGAAACCTGGCTGATGGCTGCCGCCGGCAGCAGCGCTGCCGCAAGAGTTGCCAGCATCCCTATCGTTCGTGTTTTCTTCAACGTGAAACTCTCCTAATGACCTGATTGCCGCGTACACTCACGCCGCCGCGCCACTCAAGGCGCCAGTGCAAATTCGCAGGATGGAAGAAGCAATCCCTACATAGACTACCCTCTCCGCCCCGGTTGGCAGAAGTCCGGCGCCGGACCCATTTAGCGCGGTTCCACTTCGACCGGTGTAGGCAACGTAGTTACTTTTCCCGTTCTGTCTGATACTGTGACGGCAACGCCGCCGGGAAGATAGCGGCCAATCACCGTCGGCTGCATCCAGTCCAGTGGCCAACCGTCTTCAATGGCCACCAGTGTGTACTGCCCGGGAATGACGTCGCGCAGTGAGAAGCTTCCGTCAGAATCGGATTGGTCGCGCCGTGCCAGGCCATCGATCGTCGTCAGGTCCTTGGGCACCAGCACAATCATCGCGCCCGAAGCGCCTTTATCTCCCTTTTTGGCATAGCCCTCCAGCCGCGTGCCCCCCTGGCTTACAACAACCGCCACAACCACGGGACGATCCTGGACGGTAATCCGGTTGCCGCGGCGAATTCGATTGCCCTCCGTGACGGAAGCAATCGCCGCCTGACTTCCCCCACACGTAGCCGATAATTCCCATTCGCCCGGTGGCACGGTCGAGAAATTGAAGCCGCCTCGGACCCCGGCGGTTTGAATTGAATTCTGATGGCGCGTCGGATCCACCGCGTCCAGCGTCAACGAGCAATCTTCCGTAAGCGCAGTTCCCACCTGAGTCCTCATGGTCCCCCTGACCGAAACTGTAGGCGAACCGAGCGACGGATCCACCTCCTGGCTTGCCGTCGCGTCCAATTCCATCACCCTCGGTGGATCACCCTGGGCGAGCTCATAATGCCCGGGTGCGACGCCCGTAAATTCCACCGAACCGCTCTGCAAGGCGTCGAGAAACCCCGAACTTTCTGCTGAAATCACTTCGCCAAAGATCGTTTGCCGCAACTCGGCACGGGCCAGAGATCCATCGGGCCGTCGCGGCGTATCCACCTGCAGGTGCAAAGCGGGGACAGCGTGCAGAGTAATGTCGGCGGCTAGGCGATTGCCTCCTGCGATTGTCAGCACCGTCGCCCCGGCTTCGTCCGGTGTGGAATCGAAATACGTGACCGGATAAGCAACGTCCAGTGCCGCCGCAGTGTCGGGTGTCTCGGTTTCTGTGCCCGCCGGCGTACTCCGCCGCGTACGATTCGCAGCGTGATGAAGCGCGTACCAGGGCTCAGCGGTCACGGCCAGCATGTATTCACCTGCCGCAAGGTTATTGAACTCGTATGCGCCCGTATCGTCGGTTGTCGTAGCATCGGACTGCACAATGCGCGTGCCCGGCTTGCCGTCATGCGACTTGATGAAGACGAAGACACGTGCGTTCTCCACCGGATCGCCGGAATCGGCAGTTACGACGCCATGAATTACTCCACCGGGAACAAGTCGAAACACAAGGTTGCCGGTCTCCTGTCCCGGCCCGGTCACGATTGCGGAATTGAATTCGTCGTGCTCGTCATAAAAGGCCGTACGATAGCCGCGCTTCGACGCTGTGAGCTGATATTTGGCGGTCGGCAAATTTGCGAGCGAGAATTTTCCTTCGCTGTCTGATTCAACCGCCGCAACGGTGTGGCTGTCTTCTTCAGACAGCGCGGCAACGGTCGCGTGCCGAATCGGCTCACCCGTTACGCTGTTCACAACAGTCCCTGCAATTGCGTAAGGGCTGCCCGCCATGCGCCCCTGCGGCGGCGCCTGCGTTTGACCCCAGGCGGTCAAAGCGATCGGAGCCCATGCAGCCAGGGCCAGTCGGAAAAGACGCATGCATGGCGCGCGAAGAGGCATCAATGCTCCGTTGCCTCCAATGCAACAGTGGCAGTCGTCCCGGCTCCCACGGTCACCTGCTGCCCCGGTGCGGAAAGCGCCGAAAGTGCCGCCGGATTGCGGTATTCCAAGTGAACCGGCCCTGTGAATGTGTAGACGTGGTAGCTTCCCGGCGTGAGTCCGTCGATGGTCAGAGACGGGCCCGACGAGGGGTGCATGGTCATCGGTGGTATGTCCTGGACCGTATCGAAATCCGGAACCAGGTACACGATATAAAACGGCTCTTCGCCCGGTTCAAAGCCCGTTAGCGCGGGTGGTAACGTCAGGGTAAGGCTCGCGCAATCGTCGCGCAGAATAAACTCCATCGGCGGCGGCGCAGCCCCGGGACTCAACACGAGCGGCTCACGCGCCAGGTTTGACCCACCTGCTGTAAAGGTTCCGGCGCAAACGTTTCTGCGCGGCAAAAACGCCGTAACCCAGTACGAACCCGGCCGCGCGGTGAAATCAATCGAATCCTGGCTGTTGTTCATCGTCCAGACATTTTCGTTGCCCTCATTGGGAACAGAATCGGCAAGATCGATGGAAAGATTGACGAGATCCCCACCATTCCCACGCGCGACTGCCGGGCGGTCCGAGGTGTGCAGAAATCGCAGCCGCACCACGTTCTGCGGCGGAGGCGCAAGGGGCACGCGCAATCCCGTCACCGCATGCCCCGCGACCGTGCACGCAATGGTGCCCGTCACCGAATTGCTATGGCCGCCCCCGGCTCGTTGGCCTGTCTCTGCGAGTGATGGCTGCAGCGAGCCCCGCACATTGATTGTGTAGTTTCCATCCGGCAGATTGGCCTGCAGACTATGTGTCACATCGTCGTATTGCACAGGGTAAGCAAGCTGGTGACCCGTCGCATCCATTACCGTCGCCGTAAATGCGGTGGTAGCGCCGCGGTCGCCGCCAGTCTCACGGCTCTGTGCCCCCGCTGAGATGGACACGGGGTAAAACGGCTCGAGTGCCAGCGAAAAATTGGCCTCCGCCTGGCTGCCGGCAGAGAGCCGCACGAGCGCTGCGCCCGTGAAATCGCGCGCATCCGGATAGTAGACGCTCGGATAGCCATTCCTCGTGATTTTGGCGCTGCTTCCCGACGCCACCACGCTCACCGCCGGCTCGCTCTCCAGCACCGGCTGCGTTGAAAGTGCGTACACGCCCTCAGGCAGCGAGCCGAATCGGTAGATGCCGTCTCCATTCGCCGTGGAATTCGATTCCTCTGACCAGATGGCCCGTCCAAAGCGAACCACCTGTTTGAACAGATTCACTGTAATTCCGGCTGCCGGGTCCCCCGTCGAGAGATCGATGTGCCCGCGTATCGACGCATTCGGCGTCAGCGCAAACCCAAGCTCAGGCATCTGCTGCGACACCAGAATGCTGTGCGCAGGCCCCTCTGACTGCAATCCTGTCTCCTCGGTCGCGTAGGGCCTGTCGCGAAATCCGGGCTTCACCACCCGAAACGCTTGCGGGCCCACCGGAACGCCTGGAATCTCAAACTGGCCTTCCCCGTCTGTCAGCGTGCCCGTGTCGGCATCGCCTTCAATCTGCACCAGTGCCCGCGGCAAAGGCTCCCCAGTGGCCGAGTTCTTGACCGTGCCGCGAACGGTAGCGCGCGTGCCCGTCGAAACCTGTCCCGGTTGTGCCTGTTCCTGCGCCGGTTGCGCAGGTTCCTGTTCCGCTTGCGCAGGTTCCTGCGCTGGCCCCGCGGCCCGCAAATAGGGGGCTGCGCAAAGCAATAGGGCGCCACCCAGGGCGAGCGCCCATCCAGCCGCCCGCCGCTTCCGCCCGCGTTCGTTCGCCCCGCTCAGTTTGCGGAAAGGGTGCCCTGGAGTGCGCGTTTGGTCCACTCCCTATTTTGACCGCTCGCGGCCGGGAAGGGAATCCGCGGAACGAAGAAATCCCGCCCGACTCACCGCCTTAGACCGCCCCGGATAATCTCGGCCGGTCATTTTTCCTCGAGATACCACGGAATATTGATGACGATGATGCGCCGGTTGCCCCGCATCAGCAGCACCACCTTCAGCAGGTCGGCGCGGCGGTTGTGCAATAGATTCTCCCACCAGTGCCGTACCACCAGTTCCGGCACCAGCACGCACACCTTATGAAAATCCGACTCGCGCTCCGCATTCAGAATGTAGTCAATCACCGGCGCCAATACATAGCGGTAGGGCGATTGCAGAATCTCAAGTTTAGGAACGCACCGCCCCGCCTGGCGCAGCGGGGCCGCCACATCGCGTTCCCAGTCCTGGCAAATCGGATCCAGCTCGTCGGTCGTTTGCACATGCAGGCAGCGAATGTCGTTTGAAATCGAAAGCGCGAAGCTGATCGCCTTCTCTGAGATTCGGCTCCAGCGGTCGATGGGAAGAATCACAATTGGCTCGGTGACCTCGGCAGGAACTATCGGCCTGGCGAGATCGATCTCCTTGTTGACGCGCGTGTAGTGCCGCTTTACCGAGCGCATCACTACGATCATCAGCACAATGAGCAGCGCCGTGACCCAGGCCCCTTCAACAAATTTGGCCACCAGAACCACAACGGCGGTGATTCCCGTGGCAACCGCTCCCAGCCCGTTCACGAACATGCGCAGCCGCGCCTTCCCCTTGCGCTTCCAGTGCATCACCATACCGGCCTGCGACAGTGTAAAGGCCATAAACGCGCCGATTGCATAAAGGGGAATCAACCTGTCGGTCACGCCGCCAAAGATGATCAGCAGAACCGCCGTCAGCGCCACCAGCACGTAGATCCCCCACGAGTACAGCAGGCGCCGTCCCCGCAGCAGGAAAATGTGCGGCATGAAATTGTCGAGCGCAATGGCGCGGGTGAGGCGTGGAAAATCGGCGAACGCTGTATTCGCCGAAAGAGCCAAAACCAGCAGCACCGACGCAATGGTGAGGTAATAGAACCAGCCGTGACCCATCACCGCGCGCGTCAGCATTGAGAGCACGCTTTCGTATCCAGGACCGTTCGGGTCCGTCGCCGCAATTCTGTACGCTCGGCAAAGCACCGCAATGCCGGCCAGCAATGCGGCCAGCAGAACAATGATGATGGTGAGCGTGATTTTCGCATTCTTCCGCGTGTCGTCGCGAAAAGCCATCACGCCGTTGCTCACCGCTTCTACGCCCGTCATTGCCGTACATCCCGACGAAAACACCTTCAGGATGAGCCACCAGCTGAATGCCGCGGTTGCCACCGGAATGGCCGGCATGGGCGCAACTGAATGAGGATGCCCTCCCGACTGCAATGCGTGCCACACTCCCACACCGATCACAATCAGCAGCGTCGCCGTAAAAATGTACGTGGGAATCATGAACACCACGCCNNAATCAACAGCACGCCGAGGCAAAGCCCCAGCGTGTGCGGTTGCAGTGAAGGCGCCGCGGAGATGAGCGCGCCCACGCCTGCCGAAATGCCAACTGCCGCGGTCAAAATGTAGTCAATCATCAGCGCCGCCGCGGCCAGCAATCCTGCGCCTTCGCCCAGATTCTGCGAGGCCACGGTGTACGACCCACCGCCATGCGGATACGCGTCAATGGTCTGTCGATAGCTGAAGTAAACGATCGCCAGCAGCGTGACGATCGCCGTGCTCACGGGCACAATGTAGTGCACGCCCAGCACGCCCAGCGGAATCAGCAGCGTGAGTGCCGCTTCGGGTCCATATGCGGCCGAACTCAGTGCATCCAGCCCGAAGACGGGAATGCCGGCAATGGGCCCAATATGCTCGGCGCGCTCTTCGCTGGTAGCGAGCGGCCGTCCAAAAAGTAAATCCTGAATCCTGCTTGTAATGGCCATGATAGGTCGTGTTTGCCGGCGCGCTGGATCCGGGGAATACCGGTTAGGGCATTGTCTCACGGCGGCGCTATAGAACTAAACCGTGCATAAGGAGGCAGATGCGCAGCCCACCGCCCCAAGTTGTCTTCACGGGAATGAAATATTTCTTTGCCCGGTTGACCCCGTCCAATTCAACATGTATACACTGTATACGTGAGCGAGCGCCCCACTCCTGAAAGAATCGCCGCCGCCGCCCGCCGCCTGCTCGACGAAGAGGGATGCGAGGCGGTTTCCATGCGGCGCGTCGCTGATGCCTGCAACATCACAGCCATGGCTATCTACCGCCACTTTCCCGATCGCGAGGGCCTGCTCGAAGCCGTTGCCGACCACGGTTTTGAAGAGCTGGCGGCGCAGCTCAAGAGAATTCACTTTTCCGGCGATGCCCAACAACGCCTTGCGCGCATGGGCAAAATCTACCTGGACCACGCGCTTCAATATCCGCGCCTGTTCGAGCTGATGTTCCTCAAGCCGCGCATAAGAGCGCGCCGCTATCCGCGCGATTTCAAGGCTGGTCTTTCCCCCACCGCCAACCTCATGGTCGAAGCCATCAAGGAGGGTATGGCCGACGGCTCGTTTCGCGACGACGACCCATGGGAAATCACTTTCGAAATCGGCGCTCTCTCTCATGGACTCATCATGCTCTACCTGGGCGGTCGCATGAGCGTCTCCGCCGCGGGCTTTCGCGCGCTCTACCAAAGATCGTTCCGGAGGTACATCGATGGCATCCGCAAATAGTTCCCCTCGTGTGAGCTTCGTACTTCTTGCAATACTTGCTTCCGTCATTCTCATCTGGTTCGGCACGGGACTCAATCCGCGCTGGCCGCTGTTGTGGCTCGCGCCGCTCCCAGTGCTCATCGTAGCTGCGCGTGGCTCATGGCGCCTCGCAGCGTGCACGGCATTCGTCGCCTGGGCATTTGGAAATCTCAACGTGTGGCACTACTTCTCCGCGGCCCTCCACGTTCCCCTCGTAGTTCGTCTTGAGATTGTGGTCTTTCCTGCTCTCATCTTTACGCTCGCCGTCCTGCTGTTCCGCGCGCTCCTCCGCCGTGGCGCAGTCTGGAGCTCTCTTCTCGCTTTTCCCGCGGCATGGGTCTCATTTGAGTACCTCCTGAATCTGACTTCTCCTCACGGCACCGCCAGCAACCTCGCCTACTCTCAACTGAAGTTTCTGCCCGTGGTGCAACTCGCATCCGTCACCGGCCCGTGGGGCATCAGCTTCGTCGTCCTGGCGTTTTCTTGTGCGCTTGCCGTTGGAGTTCATCTGAGAAAGAGCGCGCCAGTTCAGGCCTTGCGCGTAGTAGGGGCAACAATCTGTGTTGTCGCAGCCATACTGATCTTCGGCGAAGTGCGCCTGGCACTGCCGCCTCCGCCGGGCCATACCGTAAAAGTCGGACTCGTCGCTTCCGATCTCCCCGCCAACGCCAACGTCGCGTCTCCCGGCGTAGATACCGAACGCCTGATGCATGAGTACGCCGCGCAGGCGGAAACACTCGCATCTGCCGGTGTGCAGGTCATCGTACTTCCCGAACACCTGGGCACCGTCGTCGACCCGCACATGGCCGCAATCGATGCCATCTTCCAACCGCTTGTCGACAAAACCGGCGCGACCGTCATCGTCGGCTTAGGCCACATTTCTACGCAGAAAAAATACAACCAGGCGCGCGTATACCAGCCATCCATGCAAGTTTCGAGCTACAACAAGCATCACCTTTTGCCTCCCTACGAATCGATCTTCAATCCCGGCGCCAGCCTGCTTACCCTTCCCGAGCCCGACGGAAATTGGGGCGTTGCCATCTGCAAGGACATGGACTTCACGCCGCTCTCGCGCCAATACGGCAACCAGTCGGTTGGTCTTCTACTCGTACCCGGCTGGGATTTTCAAATGGATCGCCTTTACCACGGCCACATGGCCATCCTGCGCGGAGTCGAGAGCGGCTTTGCGATTGCCCACGCCGCGCGTGGCGGCTATCTCACCGTGACTGACAACCGCGGCCGAATCCTCGCAGAAACGCAAAGCAACTCCGCGCCTTTTGCAACTCTCATAGCCGAGGTTCCAGTTGTTCACGACCGCACGTTGTATCTCCTGCTTGGTGATTGGTTCGCTTGGCTCACGCTTGCCGTGCTTGCCTTCACGCTCGTGCGGCTTATCCAGCCAGTTCGTCGAGCAGCCGTGCAATAAGCATCTCCATCGCTTCTTCCTGTTTCTCAATCGACCCAATCAGGCGGAACTGGGTTCGACAGCGATCGAGGTTCTGATTCGGGCGACTCACTTTGTAGTACGTGTCGCCGGCCAAATGATCGGTCAGGAAGCGAATGCCCTGCTCAACCGTGATCAACTTACCAGCCACAGCAAGATGACGCTTCTCCGCATCGGTGAGGAAGGATCCTGCTGAACTAAGGTACCCGCGCATGAGCGCCTCGAACATGGGGAACTGCATCTCTACGCGCGCCAGGTCGCGCTCGTCTTCATCCACGGGACTGGTCGCCGTGCGCACCATGTCGCCAAAATCGTAAAGCGCCAGGCCAGGCATGGTCGTATCCAGATCGATCACGCAAATGCCTTCGCCCGTTGCGTCATCGAAGAGCACATTGTTGAGCTTCGTGTCGTTGTGCGTAACGCGCTCGGGCAAATCGGCGTCGACCAGCACATTTGCCACCGATTTTCGTGCGACCGCAAACTCGATTTCAGCTCTCGCGCTCGCAACGCGGCCCACCGGATCTTCAGCAATCACCCGCTCGAAGGCCTCATATCGCCGCGGAGTATTATGGAAGCCCGGCAAAATGTCGTGCAGCCTCGGCCCCGGAAGATTCACAAGCATCTTCTGGAAATGGCCGAAGGCCTTGGCTGATTCAAACGCCCGCTCCGCGTTGGCCGCTGTGTTGTAGGTGCGCGCGCCCTCGATAAACTTGTAAACGCGCCAGCAGCCATCCTCACGATCCCGGTAAAATGGCTTTCCGTCCCGAGCAGGAACCAGCGTGAGAACGCGCCGGTCGGCTCCCCGCTCGTTCGCCATCAGCGCCGCCAGGTGCGTCGTCACGCGCTGAATGTTCTCCATCAGCGGTTCGGGGTTGGGAAATATATGCGTGTTGATGCGCTGCAGAATGAACCGCGCCAATCCCTCACGCCGTTGAAATACGGCGCACGACGTGTCGTTGATGTGCCCGCTGCCATAGGCCTCAACGCTCACCAGTTCTCCATCGATTTCAAAATGGCGCATCACGCCGGCAGCAACAGCGAAGTCAGGCATAAGGAGTGTTCTTCTGGATGATATAGGTAGCGCCAAGTTCACGTTGGAGCAGCGCGCGGAATTGCCGTTCCTTCAAGACTGATGCGTTGGAACAGCGGCCGGAAGTGTAAAGTGGAATCGGCTGCCCGAGCCCACCGTGCTCTCTGCCCAGAGCCGTCCGCCGTGCTGCTCGATGATGCTGCGGCAGAGCGCGAGGCCGAGACCGGTTCCGCCCAGCGCCCGCGAATCGGAAGCATCACCCTGCTGGAAGCGCTCGAAGATCCGATCCAGTTTCTCCGTAGGAATGCCGCGCCCCTGGTCCTCCACCGTAAAGAGCACTTCGCCCGGCGGAGGTAAAACAGATGCGACCAGGCCTTCAGTCAAAGCCCGCGCAGAGAGACGAATCGTCGTGTCGGCCGGTGAAAACTTAATCGCATTGTTCACCAGTTCGTTGAGCACTTGCAACACGCGTTCTTCGTCGGCCATCACGCGCACCGGTGCATTCTCCACGCGAATTCCAATGTGCGCCTGGCCCGCCGTCGGCGTCGCCACGTCCGCGGCCCGGCGCAGCAAAACGACAGCTTCCACCGGCTCCAGATAGAGCGCTAGGGTGCCCTTCTCCATCTTTTCAAAATCGAGAATGTCGTTGACCAGGCGAATCAAACGGTCGCAGTTGCCAATCGCAATATCGACCATCTGGTGCTGGCGCTCCGGGCGTTTATCGAGCGCGCCGGAAGAGATCAACCCCAGTGAAGCGCGAAGCGACGTTAGCGGCGTTCGCAGTTCGTGGCTCACCGTGGAGATGAACTCATCTTTCATGCGCTCCAGACGGCGACGTTCCGAAACGTCTTGGAACGCGACCACCATACCCGAGATGCGTCCGTCCTCGAGAAGTGGATTGGCGCTGTATTCCACGGGAAACGACGATCCGTCTTCGCGCCAGAACACTTCGTCGCGCATGCGGATTGACTCGCACCGGCGCAGTGCCTGCAGAATCGGGCTGGTCGACTTCGAGTAAGGCGTCCCGTCGGCGTGGCTGTAGTGGATCACCTCGTGTAGATCGCGCCCCTTTAGATTTTCCGGTGTGTAGCCCAGCAACTGCGCGCCCGCTTGGTTGATGAACGTGAGTCGGCCATCAAGATCGATCCCGTAGATCCCGTCGTCCACTGACTCAAGAATCAGCTCGCGTTGCCGCATCGCAACGTGCAGCGCCAACTCCGCTTCGTGTTGCTCCGTCACGTCGGTGCCTTGAATCAGAACGAACGGGCGTTCTCCGGTCAATTGCAGCCTGCGTCCGCGGCAGGCAATGCGCCGGTAGACGCCGTCGCTGCGCCGCAGTGTGAGCGAACCCTGCCACTCTTCCTGCGTCCGCAAAGTATCCAGGCATTCCTGGAACGTCGCCAGCCCCGCACCGTCGAGCAATTCTGAAACGAATCGTCCAGTCAGGTTTTCAGCACGATAGCCGAGGGTCTCTGCCGTAAACGCATTCAACGAAGTAAGGCGCCCCTCGAGCGAGCACGTGAAGACGAATCCCAGCGAATTTTCGACGACCTCGCGGTAGCGCGCTTCGCTGGAGTGCAGGGCCATCTCCGCCTTGCGCTGGTCGGTCACATCCTGTCCGCTGATCACTAGGTATTGAATGTCGCCGTTCGGCCCCTGCAGCGGACGCAGTGTCCAGCTCACGCGTCGGCTTCGTCCCGCGACCACGCGCCACGCGGTCTCGTGCGGTCCTGAAACCTGTCCATTGGCGGCATCGCGTAACTTGGCCGAAGCCCACGGACGATCGTCCGGCTCCAGAATCTCGTCGACGAAAGGCCGGCCCACCGCATCGGCAAGGTTCAGACCCGTCGCCTGCGCGCACGAGTGGTTCAGCCGCACCGTGCGCCCCGCCGTGTCCAGTACGATCACGAGCGCGGGAACAGAATCCAGTGTCGCGGCAACAAAGCAGCGCTCCATTACCAGCGCTCTTTCCGCCCGCTGCCGCGCCCGCTGCGCCTGTTCCTGGGCCCGAGCCCTTGCGTAGAGTTCCAGACGCGTCACCACCTGCCGCCCCATAACTTCCAGCAGAGTAATGTGCTCCTGCGCAAACCGGTCCGGCTCGCGCGCCAACACCGCCAGCGTCCCGAGCACCTCTTGCGTCGCCGCAACAAGTGGAACCCCCGCGTACGACCGGCAAGACCCGGCGCCGATCAATGGAATTCCCGCAGGTGGGAATCGCGGGTCGCCTGCCGCGTCGCGGATGAGAAGCGGCTTACCCTTTTCGAGCAGCCATTGGCAGGCAGTTGCCGTGCGCGCCTGGTCCGGGGCATCGAATCCGAAATGCGATTTGAACCACAGCCGGTTGAAATCCATCCAGCCGATGTAGGCGTAGTCGGCGTTGCTCAACACAGCACAAAGCTCGGTCAGTTCGTCGAGCGCAGGGTCGGGGCTGCGGTCGAACATCTCAAATTCTTGCCGCATTGTCACAGCCAGATGGTCGACGAGATGTTGCCCCTGCGTTGTCCCCATAAGATACACGACCACCTACCGCAAGTATCGCGGAGATCCCCTGGATTTACTCTGCCACAAAGATGGGAGTTTGGGGCACATTCTAGTACGTCCTAAGTAATTGTATTATTTGGACATATGGACACTGCTTGGTTACTTGGGGTACCTCGAAAATCGATCCTTTAGATTACTGCTGGAGGTGACTCACGTAGAACCGCATTTCCGTCCCGTCATTTCCACAGACGTAAGCCTGTCCCCGCCGCAAAATCATTCAGCACCAGGAACTTTGCAGCAATCTCCCGCTTCAGCCGGTTCGTTGCTGCCTGCGTCGAGAACCACCTTCCAGTTCCCATCGGGCTGCTTACGCCATACCGTCATGTAGCGCCCAGTCGTAGTCACGGGATTGCCGTTCGCGTCCTTGCTATGCCCTTCGTAATGCCCCCACGTGTAGCCCATGTCGCCCGACGGCCCCATCAGTGCGTCGGTAGGGGTCCATGTGAGCTGGTAGTCTTTGGCGGACCAATTTGCAGATTTGGCAATGGCGACCTTGCCGATCAGCGGTGCGGCGCCGTTGTTCAAGGCTACGGCGTCGTCGGCGAACCATTCGGCGAACGCTGCCCCGCCGTGCTCCGCCACATCTTTGGCAAAGCGCG
>PLTV01000339.1:18573-19416 GCA_003164635.1 Acidobacteriaceae bacterium | reverse complement strand
CACCGGCAAGCGCATCCGCAATGTGATCAATATCGGCATCGGCGGCTCGGACCTCGGCCCCGTGATGGCGTATGAAGCTTTGCGGCACTATAGTCAGCGCGATATGACGTTTCGGTTCGTCTCCAATGTGGATGGGACGGACTTCGCCGAAGCCGTGATCGATCTTGATCCGGCGGAGACGCTCTTCATCATTTCATCAAAAACCTTCACGACCCTTGAAACGATAACCAACGCAAACTCGGCGCGGGCATGGTCAGTGGCCGGCTTCGGTGGAGACGAGTCGTCGGTGGCGAAGCACTTTGTCGCCGTCTCGACGAACGGCGAAGGGGTGGCCAAATTCGGCATCGACACAGCGAACATGTTCGGCTTCTGGGACTGGGTTGGCGGGCGCTACTCCATGGACTCGGCCATCGGACTGGCGACCATGCTGGCCATCGGGCCAGACAACTTCCATGCCCTGCTCGATGGCTTTCACCAGATGGACGAGCATTTTCGCACCACGCCCTTCGAACGCAATCTACCCGTGATTCTCGGCTTGCTCGGTCTCTGGTACACCGACTTTTTCGGCGCACAAACTGTCGCGGTGCTGCCCTACGAGCAATACCTCAAGCGTTTTCCTGCCTATCTTCAGCAGCTCACCATGGAAAGCAATGGCAAGCACGTCACGAAATCCGGCAGCGAAGTTGACTATGCGACGGGCCCCATTTACTGGGGCGAGCCGGGAACCAACGGCCAGCACTCGTTCTATCAGTTGATTCACCAGGGAACACGCCTGATCCCGTGCGACTTTATCGCTTTCGGGAAATCGCTCAATCCGCTGGGACGTCACCACGACATGCTGCT
>PLTV01000339.1:17611-18491 GCA_003164635.1 Acidobacteriaceae bacterium | reverse complement strand
CTCGGCAAAGTCCTCGCGCAGCGCATCATTCCCGAGCTCGAAAACCCAACCGAACCAACCTTGAAGCACGATAGCTCAACTAACAACTTGATTCGCCGCTATCGCAAGCTCAAGGAGGGCGCATGACCGTTCGCGGATATGACGAGCCGCTCTACATTCTGCCGTTCGACCATCGGGGGTCGTTTGAAAGCGGCATGTTCGGGTGGAAGGGCGAGCTGAACGCCGAGCAGACCGCGCAAATTGCCGCGGCCAAGCAGGTGATCTACGACGCGTTCCAACAGGCAGTTGCCGCCGGCGTGCCGAAAGGAAAGGCCGGAATCCTGGTGGATGAGCAGTTCGGCGCGGCGATTCTGCGCGATGCCGCGGCCAAAGGATTTCACTTTTGCTGTCCCGTGGAAAAAAGCGGGCAGGATGAATTCGATTTTGAATATGGAGACAAGTTCGCGGAGCACATTGAGGAGTTTCGGCCGACTTTTGCGAAGGTCCTGGTTCGTTACAATCCCGAGGGCGATGCGGGGGGGAATCGTGCGCAGGCAGAGAGGCTGAAGCGCTTGTCGGACTATCTGAAGGATGCACAGAGGAGCCTTTTCATGTTCGAACTGCTGGTTCCAGCGGAAACGGCGCAGCTGGATCAGGTTCATGGCGATAGGAAGGCGTACGACCGCGAGCTTCGCCCCAGCCTGATGGTGAGGGCAATTCAGGAATTGCAAGCTGCAGGGGTGGACCCGGACGTGTGGAAGATTGAAGGGCTCGATCGACGGGAAGATTGCCAGACCATTGTCAAAACGGCCCGTTCGGGCGGCCGCGATCGCGTGGGGTGCATCATTCTGGGGCGCGGCGAAGACAACGAAAAGGTGCGCGAGTGGCTGCTCACCGCCGC
>PLTV01000339.1:15712-17582 GCA_003164635.1 Acidobacteriaceae bacterium | reverse complement strand
TGAGCCTATTTCAGAAGTCGTGGTGGTCGTCCACGAGAGTTGCGATGGTCTGGGTGGTTCGTCCCGGCACTGAAGAATCGGCCGTCGGCAGGTTCGCGGCTTCGGTTTGCGCGCGCAATTTGGCTACAGCGAGCCAGTTGTCCTTGTGCGGCGCATCGGCGATCCACGGCGGCAGGGGCATGCAAAGAAAATTACCCAGGGCCTCGGCGTAGCCTTCGTAGAGAGCGCGCATGTTGTTGAGCCGCTCATACGAATGTCCATCGCGGCATACGCTGACGCCGCTCTGGCAGAGCAGATCGTACAGCTGGTTATAGCGCGCTTCGGGGAGCCGGTCGGGAACATTGCGTACAGGTTCGAGCGAGAAAATCTGCGACAGGTCGACCATGGCGTGACGCGCCATGGCGAACGTCAACTGCGCTTGCCGCGCTTCGTGGCCCTGAACGCCGGCAATCAGCAGGGCCGAGGTATCCAGCACCGCCGTCAAGGCGCTGATCCAACTTTGATTCGTGTGTTGCGATCGGAAATAACAAAGCAGCGGATACGAGATGTGACTCTCCAGCAGTTCCGCGGACCATCGTTCCCACTCAACCAGGAGCAGCGACAGAGCACTGTTTCCACCCTCGTATGCGTGACGCCGCAGCAACTCCGCCGCGGTGGGCGGCGATCCAGCGCGTGCGTCCAGCATGGAGATACTGACTTCGCGCCGTGAAAATGCGGCGTAGAGAACAGGGAAGTACCCCATGACGACGGCGAGAAGTCCGAGCCCTGTTCCCGATTCCAGAATGATGACGGCNNGTTCCGCTCACGTAGAGGTCCGACCAGAGGCCCGCGCCCTGCACGGCATCGTTGAACGGGCTGCCGAGCGCGTAGTAAATGAGCGCGAAGCCGACCACCATGACGCCGGCCCATACCGCGAGCAACAGAATGAGCGAGAGCGGCCCATAGAAGCTAAAGGCCGCCTCGCGCTGCCGCAGTTGGCGCATGCGCGTGGTGAAGAAGACCCATGGTCTCCAGGTAACGATATAAAAGATGCGCGTCAGACGGAATCGCCCGGTGGCGCGCCGGGGAAGAATGATGGTCTGGAATGCGTCGAGCAACACGGCGAAGAGGAACAGAATGCCCACAATCATTGTCAGAAGTCGCATTCTTCCTCCTTGAGCGGGGCAGGGAGTTGCTTCATCTCGCCGCCCTCGCATGTTCTTTGTATCCTAGCCGACATCGACGGTCTTCAGTAGATGCGTGGGCCTGACAAAGCGCTTCGGGCGCAGCGCGAACCTGCCCGCAGGAAGCGAAGTTTTTCTGCCGGCAGGTGCGCTCAGACTGAAGGTCAGGCAAGGTTGCGTAGCTCGGGGTACCGCGCAAAGATCAGGCGCTGGTCGTCGCGCGGCAACTTGCTCAGGCGAACCGGCTTGTCCTGCGGGCGGTTGCCCTTTTGATTCAGCACATTCATCAGGCTCCACTCCCGTTGCGGATGGTCGGGTTCATGGACGGGCAGGTCGTAGCGCGTAAGGTCAATCGCCATGGGCGGGCTGCCCGTCTTCCAGTTGCGCAAAAGCGCCATTCGGAATTCCTTGTTCATGAACCACTGGATCTCCAGGTCTTTTTCAGAGCCGGGCGCGCCCGTGCCCTTGGCATCAAAGCGGTAATTCAGCGCATCGTTATTCGGCGTGTGTTTACGCCACTCAAGCCCGAAGGCGCCCTCGGTGATCACCTGCGTATCCGGCCAGCGTTGGCGCACCGCCTGGAGCCACCACGCCAGATCCTCATCGTGACCGACAGAAACCTCCCAGATACCGGTCACCCATCCGAATCCATTGAGCGCGTATCCGGTGTCGAAGTGCATCGCCGTTGTGGCCATCATCTCCATGTG
>PLTV01000339.1:12480-15694 GCA_003164635.1 Acidobacteriaceae bacterium | reverse complement strand
GGACCCTGCGCCGGTTTGAGGTAGTGCTGGCGGCTGGGGTAATACGGATAGCAGATGCCGCCATCACCGTCGCCATTGTCAATGCCGTGCTGGCTCCAGATCTGTCCCTGGCAGACGTGAATGCCCTCGTCCGCGGCTAGAAAGCGCTGGTTCTCCGCATCCATGAATCCAGCCACCAGGCACTGGGGGCGATACCCGTTCCCCACCATCTCGGTGATCATGGCCAGGGCCTTGTGAATGGTTTCGCGGTTGTGCTCGCGCGTGTCGAACATTGGCGCAAAGTAGCCGCCGGGAATGAATGTGATCTCGTCGCCATACTTGTCGTGATAATCCACCAGAAGGCGGCGGGCATCCTTGTACTGCTGACGCTCGTCCTTCAACGCGAGCCAACTGATTGCCCAGGTCATCTTTCCGTCGGGGCAGCCGCGCGCGAATGCCTCGCGCCGCGAGCGAATGTGCGCCGGACTGTTGTCGGGGACCTCGTCTTCTCCAAGGTTTTTGGTGGGGGTTACTTCGATCTGATTTACCCGCACAACAGACACGTGGGTTACAAACCTGCCGCTCAAGGGCGGGATTCCGTGCGCTCCTGCCGGTTTATTCTGCCCGTAGCTTCCCGTTGCCATGCCTGCCGCCGCTCCGGCCGCGCTGGCCAAGAAGCTCCTTCTGGTCAATGAGTTCCCCATAAACTCCCGTCCTCGTTTCGGATTGCGATGCGCATACGCATGCAAGATTACTGGCAAGCGCTCTCATTTTGGAGAATATGGCACGTGGCCGGATCGGAACTCCGCGAAGCCGGTTAAAGAGTTGGCGGCAAACGAAAGTTTGGCGGCGTCTGCCACTTTTTTCCCAGGCAGGTTACGAATCAGCCAATACTGGCATCTAATGAAACGTCACCTCTCCTCCGCGCAGTACAGGATCGAGAAGAGCGCCCTGTCTCTGACCCCCCCTCCCAGGCCAGGCTCTCCTTCATTTGAGCTGATTTTTAAGTAACCTGGCTACCCCCCTAAGGCCAAGGCTATACCCGAGGCCTATTCATGAAGCTTGCTGTCCGTGCTCTGCTTGCAGCATTCGTGCTGTTTTCGTTGCCTGCTTTTGCCACAGTAACTGTTACGACTCCAACCGCAGGTTCAACCGTTCTGTCGCCTGTGCATTACATTGCCTCTGCGACAACGACCACGTGCGCCAAGGGCGTCGCGTCGATGGGCATTTATGTCAACAACAAGAAAATCTACGTCGTAGATGGCACGACGTTGAATACCACGATCAGCCTGGCTCTCGGGGCGCAGCACACCGTGGTTGAGGAGTGGGATAAATGCGGCGGAGCGTCGGTGAATACGATCAACCTGACGGTCGTGGGTGCAAAACCCACCGTCAGTGTTTCCGCCAGCCCGACGTCGGTCCCCGCGGGCTCGTCGTCGGTTGTGAAGGTGACGGCAACGAACGCGGCGACGGTGACATTGACTGGATCAGACGGCAGTTCCTATACGCTCAAAGCCACCGGCGGCTCAGAGACGGTCAAGCCGACGGCGACCACAACTTATACGGCCACGGCTGTCGGGGTCACTTCAACCGTTACGGCCATGACCACGGTCACGGTCACGATTCCCGCGCCAACGGTTTCGATCAAGGCCAATCCCACGTCCATTCCGGCGGGCTCCTCGTCCACTTTGACGGTGGCTGCGACGAATGCCACAACGGTGACGATCACCGGCAGCGATAAGAGCTCATACACTCTTGCGGCCACGGGCGGAACGCAATCGGTGAGCCCCACTTCGACCACGACCTATACGGTGAGCGCGGTGGGTCCACATTCAACTGTCACCGCAAAAACTACGGTGACCGTTACGGCACCGGCTACCTCGGTCACCATCTCGGCCAATCCAACTTCCGTTCCCGCCGGAACTGCGTCGCTGCTGACCGTAACTGCCGCGAGCGCGACCAAGGTCACAGTCGCGGGGAGCGACGGCAGCTCGTACACACTTTCAACCACGGGTGGAACGCAGTCGGTGAGCCCAGCCAAGACAACCACCTATACCGCTACGGCCGTCGGCGCTAAATCTACGGTCACAGCAAAAACTACCGTCACAGTAACGGCGGCACAGAACCCCACGGTAACCGTGCAAACGACCAAGACTTCTATCGTTGCGGGGACCTCGACAACATTGACGGTGGTTGCCACCAACGCCACGAGTGTAACTCTTACGGGAAGCGATCAGAGTTCTTATCCCATGAGCGCGACGGGCGGAACGGCACAGGTCAGTCCCACAGTAACGACCACCTACACAGCAACAGCTTCGAGCGCAGCGGGCACGGTGCAGACGACCGTGACGGTGAATGTTGGAGCCAAGGCGATCACTTCAATTTCTGTCGGCCCCAACGCCGCAAGCTTTGCCCTGGGGACAACCCAGCAGTTCGCTGCAACGGCTACCTACAACGACAATTCAACCGCCGATGTTTCAGCAACCGCAACCTGGACCATTGCCAACCTGGCTGTGGCGACGATCGATTCTTCGGGGCTGGCAACCTCTGTGGCCTCCGGCGCGACGAGCGTGTCTGCCTCGCAAAGCGGCGTAAGTGGAAGCGCGCCGTTTACCGTGACCATTGCATCGGGTACCGCTGTGAACGTGCCGACCTGGCATGGCGATTCATTCCGCAGCGGTCTCAATTCCAATGAACTTTCATTGACCACGACCAATGTGAGCTCGCAAACCTTCGGCAAGCTTTTCACGTATCTGGTGAATGGTTTTGCCTATGCGCAGCCGGTGCTGGCATCCAATGTGACCATCAACGGAAGCACGCACAATGTCGTCTACGTCGCCACCGAGTCCAATGACGTGTACGCATTCGATGCGGACAATTACGGAACCGGCGCTCCCTTGTGGCACGTCAACGTGATGCAATCGGGCGAGACGGCGGACAATCCCGGCTCCAGTTCTACGCTTCAGCCGACCATCGGCGTCACTTCAACCCCGGTGATCGACCTGAATACGAACACACTGTATGTTGTGTCAAAGCAGACGCCAAAGAGCGGCAACAGCTTTTGGCGGCTGAACGCACTCGATATCACCACCGGCGCACAAATATTGGGTGGGCCGGTCGTGATCAGCGCATCTGTACCGGCAACGAACTCCGCCTCTTCGGGCGGCGTTCAAACCCTGACTTCGTCCTGCATCCAGCGTTCGGCCTTGCTTGAGGCCTACGGCAATATCTATTT
>PLTV01000339.1:11182-12469 GCA_003164635.1 Acidobacteriaceae bacterium | reverse complement strand
TATGACGGAAAGACGGCGTGGTCCGATTCGATTTTGCAATTGGACCCAAACACCCTGGCGGTGGACAGTAACTTCACGCCGCAGTATTACCAGTACATGGATTGCGCGGATGGTGACCTGGCTTCAGGCGGGTTGCTTTTGATTCCCGGAAGTTCACCGCCCATGGCGCTTGCCGGAGCAAAAACCGGATGGATGTACCTGGCCAACACTGCCAATCTGGGCGGCGAACAAGCCAATGACGCCGGAGCGCTGGATACCCTGATGTTTGAGCCGGATTTGGTCGCACCCAAATCGAAGACTTGCACCGATGCGACCGCAAACACGATTCAGTGGAGTCCTTACGAAGTGTATGGGACTGCCGCATACTTCAATGGATCGGTTTACCTTGGAGTCACCGGGTACGATCAATCGGTTCCCGCCGGAGTGAGACAATTCACGCTCTCCGGAACGACGTTAACGCCCAGCACCTACACGGCCTACGCCACGGAACAGAACATTCGCGGAACCACTCCATTTGTCTCGGCGAATGGGAACTCGGACGGCGTTCTCTGGATCATCGACCAGGGTCAGCCGCTGGGTACGAGCTCGCCGTCAGGCGCGACCCTTCGCGCATTCGATGCAACGAACCTGAATACCGAGTTGTACGACAGCAACATGAACTCGGGCGACGCGCCGGGCTATGGCATCAAGTTCACCTCGCCCATCGTGGCCAACGGAAAGGTGTATATCGCAACTGGGCATACCCTGACGTCGGCATCGAATCCTCAAAGCGAGATTGACGTATACGGCCTGAATTAGGGAAAAAGAATATTCATCGTCCCGAAGGCCTGCGGCTCAACCGTTCAAATGGCGGCGCAGGTCTTCGGGATGATTGCAATGCGCCAGAGCCGTCTCGCGCGAGACGCGGCGCGCGAACACCAACTCAGCAAGGGACTGTTCCATGGTGAGCATGCCGTCGGCGCGGCCTGTTTCAATATTGGCGCGTAGTTGGTGATCGTCTCCGCGGCGAATCAGGTTGCGCATGGCGCTGGTGGCAACCAGGATCTCCACGGCAGGAAAGCGTCCAACACCGGTGGCCGCCGGCAGCAGTTGCTGCGAAATGATAGCCAGCAGAGCCAGAGAAAGCTGCTGCCGGATCTGGGACTGGTAGCCCGAGGGAAACGTGTCGAGAATCCGTGACACGGTTTGCGCGGCATCGTTTGTGTGCAGGGAAGTGAGCACAAGGTGCCCGGTCTCGGCTGCAGTCAGCGCGGCGGCCATGGTCTCGCTGTCGCGCATTTCTCCAAC
>PLTV01000339.1:0-11161 GCA_003164635.1 Acidobacteriaceae bacterium | reverse complement strand
TCAATCATGGCCGCCATGGTCGACGTCTTTCCGGAACCGGTTGCACCCGTCAGGAGAATCAACCCCTGGGGCCGCTCCGTAAGAAGCGCCAGCGACATGGGCAGATGCAGCGTCTCGAGGGTTGGAATCTGCGCCGGCAGTAGCCGGATTGAGGCTGCCAGCGTTCCACGCTGAAAATGGAAGTTGGTGCGAAACCGACCCACCGATCCGCGCACAAAGCAGAAGTCCACGCACTTGCGCTCCTGTATTTCCTGCATCTGGGCCGCGGTCATCAGGGGATGGAGCATGCCGCGTATGCTTTCGGCAGAGAGCGCAGGTCCTGTGTCGGAAGCCAGGGCGCCGTTGATGCGCAAGGTCACCGGAGAGCCTGCGACCAGGATGATGTCAGAAGCGCTGCGATGCAGTGCGTCGGCAAGAACTTGATCGATCGATCGCTTTTCGCCCGCACGCGCGCCACTTGCCGAACGGTTGAGCTGATCCACAAGCCTCGACAATTCGTTTTCGTGTTCCACCATCCGACGATCATATGGTTTTGGCCGATTTCGCGCAAAAGTTAAGCGGAAGCACACGCAGAGTCCGCGTACCTGCCGTTTTCATAGGATGAATGTTGGCGATTTGCTGCTTTGCGGAGTACCCCAACTGTGGGTACTATCGATTTCGCCAAAGACCCCACTGTGGGGTGGCACACCGTGATGAAAGCGCTGTAGAGTGAAGGCTGGCAGATTGTTTCCTGCCGCGGTATTTTCTGGAAGATTGGGGTTCTTCCGGCCAAGCAACAATCGAGATCAAACGCTGATTTCAAGGAACGAGAAGAAAGCGTCAGGCAAAGGGGACTCGAAGCTCTTTGCCGCCGCGATTTGTAACTGCACATAACAGCTTGCATAGCTCGCAAAAAGAAGGAAACTTGCCGATGAAGGCGCGTGAATATCCTGTTTTTCCTGGCTGTATTATGAAGTTTGCCCTGGTTTTAGCGGTTCCGGTCCTGCTGGGACTATCCGGATGCGGCGGTTCGGGTAGTGCTTCCAGCACACCCCCTCCCGCCGAGAAACCTGCGGTGACTGTCTCCGCGAGCCCGGCTTCGATCAATGCGGGCGGTTCCACCACCCTGACCGTGTCTGCGACCAACGCCACCTCGGTCACCGTCACAGGTTCCGACGGCAGTAGCTATCCCATGGCGGCAGCAGGTGGAACAAAGTCGATGACTCCTTCGGCCACCACCACATACACGGCCACGGCATCCGGGACCGGGGGCAGCGCAACTGCGACAGCGATCGTCACGGTTGCCGCAGCAACGCCGCCGCCTCCTGCCGCGACGGCCACTCTTGTAGCCAACCCGACCTCGATCAATGCCGGGAGTTCGTCCACACTGACCGTCTCGGCCACGAATGCGACCAGCGTGACGATCACCGGAACGGACAATAGCAGTTACACGCTCCCAGGCACGGGCGGGACGCAGGCAGTAAGTCCGACTACTACCACTACCTACACAGCCACAGCCACCGGGGCAGGCGCCAGTGCGAGCGCCACCGCGGTCGTTACGGTATCGGCCGTTCCCCTCACGACGGTGACCATCGCGGCGAATCCAGCCAATGTGCAGGCTGGAACTTCTTCGACTCTTACCGTCGTCGCCGTCAATGCCACCGCAGTCACAGTCACTGGGACAGACAACAGTAGTTACAGTCTGTCGGCGACCGGAGGCACGCAGAGTGTAACTCCCGCCACGACGACTACCTATACGGCGACAGCCGCGGGCGCTTCGGGCAATGTCACGGCCACTGCTACGTTGACCGTAAAGCCGCAGGGAAGCGTTCAGCTTATCAATCACGTGGTTTTCATGCTCCAGGAAAATCACACCTTCGACAATTACTTCGGCATGCTGAATCCCTACCGTGAGGCCAATGGCTTTTCGGTTGGCGATGACGGCAATACCTATACGGTCGACGGCATTGACGACAAGCTGGCGACAATCAGCAATGAGACCGATGCGGGACAATCCATTCCGCTCTACAAATTCACGAGCTCCTGCATTGACGATGCCAGTTCCGCGTGGATCTCGAGCTATGGCGATGCCAACCGTTGGGATTTCTCGACGACGCGCAAGATCAAGATGGACGGATTTGTCCACACGATGGAGGGCTTTACCAACAATTGCATCGAGACTGGCTCGTGCTCGGGGAACTACACCGATACCGTGGGCTATCGCGCGATGGGATATTACGATCAGGGATTCCTGAACTACTACTACTACATGGCGTCGCAGTTTGCGGTTTCGGATCGCTGGTTCTCGCCCATTGCGAGTAAGAGCACTCCCAATCGCATCGCAACGTACACGGGCGGAACGACGCAGGGCCTGGTGTATGACCCCGGCTACAACGATCACGTGGGCGGTGTGGCGGCCAAGTCGATCTTCCAGGAACTGGATGCAGCGGGAGTTTCATGGAAGGTGTACTACAGCCTGACAGATGGCCAGTGTGACGATCCGGAAGATTGCACGGGTGGAATTTCGAGCTATCCGGCAACGGATCTCGGCTACGTGTACTACGACGACAAATACATTTACAAGAATCCCACCGGTGCTGCCTGCACTGCGCCAACGCAGCCTTCCAGCGTTGTCGGCGATACAGAGAATTCATTCTGCATCGATCCGAATCACGTGGCGCCCTTGAAGCAGTATTACGTCGACGTGGCCAACAGCGCGCTGCCAAGTTTCGCCTTTATCGAACCTGGGTACGGCCTCAACGATGAGCACCCCGGCTCTTTCCAGCCAATCTGGCTTGGGCAAATCGCGGTGTCGAATGTGATCAATGCGCTTATGGCGAGTCCGTCATGGAACGACTCGGTGTTCTTCTTCAGCTATGACGAAGGCGGTGGTCCTTATGACCATGTGCCGCCGATTCCCGGTCACTCCAACGACTACACGGATACTTCAATGGGGGCGCTTCCGGACATTTCGTCGATATCCGTCAGCCCCGACTCGTACGGTCCGTGCCTGCCGCCGGGTGATTCCTCAACCACGCCCGAACTGCCCACGAATCACTGCGATCTGCGGCTTTCCGATCCGGGTGCGGTTTCGACCGACGTAGCTGCCGTGGATGGTTTCGGGGCCCAAATCGGATTCCGCGTGCCGAATATTATTGTGTCGCCCTTCACGCGGCGTCACTATGTCTCGCACATTCCCATGGACCATACGGCGGTCATCAAGTTTGTTGAGAACCGCTTCATTGGTCCGACGACCCATCTGACGGCTCGCGACGCGGTGCAGCCGAGCCTGCTGGACTTTTTCGACTTCAACAATGTCCCCTGGTCCACGCCTCCCACTCCGCCGGTTCCGTACTCGGATCCGCATGGGACCAACTCCTGCAACCCGGTGACAACGGGGAATTACTAGGCGGGGCTCAAACTCGAGGTTCCAGGCTTGCCATTCAGCCTGGAGCCTCGACGTTTCCGTTTACGGGCGGCTTGTAGCTTCTAACTCACCTGCTATTTTTTCGACGAAGGCGCTCTCACCCTGAATCGCCTGCGCCACGCGTGCGATCTGCTCGTCTGCATCGCTGTACCGGCGCTCTTCAATGGCTTCGCGCGGACCCGGAAGCGTTTTTGCATCGTAGCCCGTGTACCATCCCGGCGCGTAAATCAGATGTTGCATCCACGGCCTTCGGGGCAATCCCTGCGGGCTGGTGAGCTTGCGCTCGGCCTGCGCGAGCTCTTCGTTCAACGCTTTCAGGCGTGCGGCCGGCACGTCCTTACCGATTGCTTCTGCACGGGCCTGGCTAAAATGCGCCGCAGCTTTGTCCAATGCGGTGAGCGCATTTTCGAGGGGCGCAAAATTCAGGTAGGGCGGAGTCTCCAACGCAGCCGGAGGGACCAGCGGATGCCTGGGGTCACTCGTAAGCGCGTACGCGTTGGCATTCAGAGCCGCTTTGCGCTGCTCAGCTTCGGTGCGCCGCGTTTCGAGCAGCGCCTTCAATTCGCTTGTGTACGTGTGCAGCGTATCTGCCAGTGCGGCAAAATCGTAGGGAAGCAAGTCGGCCTGGGCCATCCGCAACACCAGCGTCCCATTTGTCTGGGCAAGCGCGCGCCCATAAACGAAACTGGTGTCGGCAAAGTGCGTGTACCAGTAAAAGTCATCGTAGATGGAGTGGTAAATGCCGTCATTGTCTTCGCCTCCATAGGACACATCGAGCGAAGCAATTCCCAGGTGGTCGAGGAAAGCTGAAAAATCCGATCCAGATCCCAGTGCGCCGATGCGCAGGTCGCCCCGGCTTGTCGCTTCCTTTTGTGCTTGCACTGTTCCAGAAACCAGCGCACCCGCCTGCCATCGACTCCAGACGGTTGCGTGTGTCTCAGGGTCATCGATCGCCCGCGCTACCTGATTGACGAGCGGCTCAAGAGAGTGAGAGCCGGCAGCGGCAAGATAGCCGCGGTCATTTCCGTCGCTATTGATATAGATAGCGGCGTGCGCCTTCAATTCTTCGGCATGTTCCTCAGCCCATTCTGTTGAGCCCAGCAGCATCGGCTCTTCGCCATCCCACGAGCAATAGATGATGGTGCGCTTCGGCTTCCAGCCGGATTGGGCCAACTGCCCTAATGCACGCGCTTCTTCGAGCAAGGCAACCTGCCCGGAGATTGGATCGGCAGCGCCGTTCACCCATCCGTCGTGATGATTGGCGCGAAGAATCCAAACGTCGGGTTCCTCTGACCCGCGCATCGTCGCGATGACATCGTTCACCGGCTTCAAATCCCAGTTGAACGCGAGCTGCAGGTGAACCTTTGTAGTCGAGGGCCCAATGCGATAGGTCAAAGGCAGCGCTCCGCGCCAGCTTTCCGGCGCCACGGGTCCCGCCAATGCCGCCAACAGAGGCTGCGCATCGCCATAAGAAATGGGAAGAGTGGGAATCTTCGCCAGCGAAGCGGCATCCTCGCGTTTCAAGCGCTTCGCATCGGCTGTTGCGCCGACTCCCGGTGTTAAAGGATCGCCCGGGTAGAGCGGCGCATCGAGCACGCTGCCGCGCTGCACGCCTTGGGACGGACGCATGGGTCCATCGGGAAAAACCGCGTCTTCTCGAAATCCATCGTCAGCCGGATCGGAAAAAATAAGGCATCCCACGGCTCCGTGCTCCGCCGCCAGCTTGGGCTTGATGCCGCGCCACGAGTGGCCATAACGCGCCAGCACGATGGCTCCCTTGACGTCGATTCCTTGCCGCGCCAACTGCTCATAGTCGTCCACCAATCCGTAATTCACATAGATCAACGGAGCGGTCACATCGCCATCGGGGGAATAGGCGTTGTACGTGGGCAGTTGCTCATTTTTTTGTCCGCTCGTCGGATCGATGGCAAGCGTTGGCTCCTCAAGCTTCGCGCGCCATGCGCCCATCTCAAGGAGGCGCGACTTCGGGGTTGGGAACAGTACCTGAAACGTTTCAATGTGCGCATCCCAGCCCCACTTCTTGTATTGCTCGAGAATCCACTCCGCATTCTGTTTGTCGTAGGGCGACCCAACGTGGTGGGGCCGCGCGCTGAGCAACTGCATGGCGGCGCGCATTCGGTCTGGATCGGGAATCGCCCGGAAGCGCTTCTCAAGGTCGAGCTCAGTTGCGGCGCTGGACGCTGTGAAGCCGAGCAGGGCAGGCTTTCCGGTTTCCTGGGCTGAAAGGGCGGCGAAAACGCAGAATGATGCGAAGCAAATCGTAACGTGGCGCAAGGCAGGCTCCTCTGTCATTTGGGGGTGAATGCAGGTTCCCGATGTGCTTGAAGCGATGGCGGTATACACGAGACTATACCGGCGCAACCGGCTATTCCGGCGCGAAAAATGCTGATTCGTCTGCTGGCGCCTTGCTCCCATTTGTTTTTTCAGGACCCCTCCGCTAAGATCGAGCTATGAATTGTTCGCGTCAGATCCTCTGTTGTCCGCGCCCTTTTGCCGCTTTGCGCGCGGGGTTAGCCTGGGCCTGATCGCCTGAACGAGTTCCAAGGTTTTTTCAAGCCCGCAATGCAGCCATCCGCTGCCGCGGGCTTTTCATTTTCACGGAATGCAGGAGAGATATGGCCGAGAATACGGCAGCGAAAGAAACCAAAGCCCAACGCGCCGAGCGCCTGAAGCGCGAAAAGAATCCATGGGAGGCATTTGACGAGGTGCGTGCGTTTGCGCGCGAGGGCCGTGCCAGCGTGCTTCCCGAGTGGGCCGGGCTCTACTTCAAGTGGTGGGGAATTTATACGCAAGGCGACGGCGCCGGCGCCACCGGGGGCAAGGGTGGCGAAGGGCTCGCCTCAGAGTTCTTCATGATGCGCATCGGTATTCCCAATGGCGTCCTCTCTTCGAAACAGCTTCGCGTGATTGCTTCGATTGCCAAGGCGCACGCTCGCAATCTCGCTGACATCACGGTACGCCAGGCCATTCAGCTCCACTGGCTCACCATCGAGTCGCTTCCTGAAACCGTGGATGCACTTGACGCTGTCGGCCTCTCGCCCAAAGGAGCTTGCGGCGACGTTGTGCGCAATGTGACTGGCTGTCCGCTGGCCGGTGTTGCCGCCGATGAATTGATTGATGCCGCACCGCTCGCGCAGGAAATCGCAAACGAGCTTCGAGGCAATCCCACCTTCTACAATCTACCGCGCAAATTTAAAATCTCCGTTACCGGGTGTCCCGCCTGGTGCAGTCTTCCCGAGATTAACGACATTGGATTGACCGCGGCCGTGCGCGACGGTGTTGTCGGGTATTCCGTTCGCGTTGGCGGAGGGCTCTCGCGCGAGCCGCATATTGCCGTCCGCCTCGACGCCTTCGTTCTTCCCGAGCAGGCAATCCCAGTCGTCCGCGCCATCGCGGAGATTTTTCGCGATCAGGAGATCTTGCGCGAAAGCCGTGAGCGCGCTCGTCTCAAATATCTTTTTCTGAAGCAAGGCTGGACTGCGGCAACTTTCCTTGAAGAGTTGCAGTCACGCCTCGACTTCAAGTTGCTCCCCGGAGCGCCCGAGCAGGTTCCGGATGATATCTTCCGCGACCACGTTGGGATTGCAAAGCAACGTCAACCGGGACTGAGTTCCGTTGGCACATCCGTAGTGCGCGGGCGTGTCAGCGGAGATCAACTTGAAGCGGCTGCGAATCTGGCCGATCGATTCGGTTCCGGCTCTTTGCGCACCACGGTTTCGCAAAACCTACTCTTCATTGACATTCCCAACAGCAAAACCGCGGAGCTTGTCAATGAACTAGGAACCATTGGACTGCACGTCGAAGGCTCGTCATTTTGGCGCGGAACCGTCGCTTGCACAGGCACTGAATTCTGCAAACTGGCCATCACCGAGACAAAGGGTTTCGCGCGATGGATCGTTGACGAGCTCGAAGAGCGGACCCCCGGCTTCGATCAGCAGCTCAAGCTCAATGTTACTGGCTGTCCGAATGGCTGCGGCCAGCATTGGGTTGCTGATATTGGCATTGAAGGCAAGAAGATCAAGCACGACGGCCAGCTAACTGACGCTTACTACTTTTGTCTCGGCGGTGCAGTCGGCGAGCACGCGCGAATCGCGCGCCCGGTCGGCTATCGATGCCCCGCTCCGCTCGTTCCCGAAGCGATTGAGCGCCTGCTTCGGAAATACCTGGCTGGGCGCGCACTCAACGAAAACCTGCGCGCGTGGTTCAGCCGCCACAGCGACGACGAACTTCGCGCTTGTCTTGCCGGAGAGGTGCTCGCCCCGGTAGAACGCGATCTCCCTGCCGGCCCGGTCCCACACAGCGTCGACAATTGAGGAGGACCCCATGAACCTTCTGCCCATCTTTCTCAACCTTGCGGACCGGAATTGCCTGATTGTAGGCGCGGGCAACATTGCGCTCGATAAGATCGAAACTCTCCTGCCCACTGGCCTGAAGCTTCGCGTCGTCGCCCCGACCGCCCGCGCCGAAGTTCGCGAGTTAGCAGACGCTCACCGGCTTGAATGGCTCGAGCGGGCATTCACTTTGGAGGATCTCGGCGGGCAGTTCCTGGTGATCGCCGCAACCGACCGTCCCGAGATCAACGCTGCCGTTTATCGGGCCTGCACAGAACGAAACATTCCCTGCAACAGCGTTGACGATATTCCCAACTGCGACTTCTTTTTCGGTTCGGTTGTACGCCGTGGGCCGCTACAGATCGCCATCTCCACTTCAGGCGAGAGTCCCGCCGTTGCGCAACGTCTGCGGCGTGAAATCGAAGAGCAACTCCCGGGAGATATTGGTCCATGGCTCGAAAGCCTCGGCGATCTTCGCCGGGAAGTTCTTGCCATGCAACCTCGCGGGGAAGGGCGCAAGCTGCTGCTTCACAGGCTTGCGCAGCGCCAAATTTGCGAATCAACGTNNTGCTCACCATTAAGGCGCTGCGCCTTCTCCAAACCGGAGATGTGGTTCTCCACGACGACCTCGTGCCGCAAGCGATTTTGAATCTCGCCTCGTCGCACGCTGAGATCGTGAACGTGGGCAAGCGCTGCGGCGCCAAGAGCATTTCGCAGCAGGAAATCAATGCGCTCATGATCGCGCATGCTCGCGAACATCGCAACGTAATCCGCCTCAAGAGCGGCGACCCGCTCGTCTTCGGCCGCGCTACGGAAGAGATTGCCGCACTCGTCAACGCAGGTGTGGCATTTGAGGTGGTGCCAGGAATCACGGCCGCATTTGCCGCGGCAGCACAGTTGGGCTGTTCACTCACTGACCGCGAAGGCGCATCGAATGTGACCTTCTCGACCGGCCATCATGCAGACGCGCACAATCGCTCATCCCTGCCGGCCATTGAAGCGTCAACCCGGGTTGTCTATATGCCAGGTCGCGATCTGGGTCTACTTGCCGCTGAGTGGCTTCAACAGGGCTTGCCTTCCGACTTCCCGTGCGCAGTCATCAGCCGGGCTGGGCAGGCCGGAGAGCAAGTGCAATGTACGACTCTGGGCGCTCTCGGCGCGCTCGCTTCCGTACCCGCGCCCAGTCTGCTCATCGGCGGTTGGACGCTTCGCAATGCGCGGGCATTCCTGGGGTCGCTTGCTGAAGACGTTCCGGTTCAGGTGTGAAGGCGGGTCGTTACGCGTGCAACCTCACGCGCTGAACGGCGCCTGACCGCGCACGCGGCGGAGCAAGCGGCTTGTCCATCAATTGATCTGCGCAGATGAACTCCGTTCCACCGCCTGTCGTCGCAGCTGCAACGGCAAAGCTTGCCGGTGGCCGCGANNAGAACGCGAATGACTTCGAAGACTCCGAAGAAACCATTGCGCCGAACGCGATCGCCGAGACAGAGTTTTCTTTTTGATGAATCCATGCCCTGATGATGCGGTTCGCAGGCTTTCACACGCCATACTTCAAACGTCCTAGCAGAACTCCACGAAGGTGCCATCAGCCGGCTGCTTGCCCCCTAGCGATTTGGCAACTATCTCTCAAAAAAGGGGTTACGCCGGACAGATTCAACCTGAATTGACTATTACCAAAAGCCCACAATGAGCAGAACCGCGAAGAGCGAACTCAGCGCCAACGCGCGCTGGCCGACCTGTTTCAACGGGGGCTGGAGGTTAACAGGTGGAGTCCGGTGAGTGCCTCACCTGGTTCGAGCGTGCTGAACCGCAATTCTCCGCAACCGACCCTGACATTCAGGCAATCGTTAAGAATCGACTCCGATGGCTGTTCCGGATTCGTTACGAATCTTTACATCGTTTGACAAAATGTGACGGCGTACAAACCCGGGAAGGCGTCTTCTTACGTAGTGGCAAGTCTTTGTGTAACTGCCCGGAAAAGTCGAGGTAGCGGAATGAATTTGAAAGTCCGTTCAAGGCGCGGGATGCTCTCAATGCGAGCAATGATGTGCGTGACCGTTCTAATTCTCGAAGTGAGCGCGACTGGGTCCGCTTTTCCCGGAAAGGTGCATGGCAACGCAGAGCGCCAGATAAAGACGGGCGACCGTCGACCTTTCCGCTGTGGGCCAGAAATTGGAATAAAGCTGCTGCGGCATGACAATCCACTGATTCATGTTCTGATGACGTCCGCAATCTCAATCGCCGGACGCCTATAGGCCAACTTTGAAAACCCCTGCCACAGACGCGACTTCCTGGTGCGCGGGGAACGAAAGCCGCTTCAAGCATCGCTCCATGGTTTTCCAGGGTCGCGCGTCCCCGCAAAAGAAACCGCTTTCGATTCCGCAAGGCGCTGAAGTGCTCGCACCTCTGCAAGCTCTTTTCGCTCCAGGTGCGAGTCAAAGCGCAGGACGGTGGGCTGAACATGACACGGAACTCCTCGCTTCGCTCCGCAGACCGGACAAACCACCTGAGCAGCCGGATTGTTCAGAATCTCGATTCTCTTCGCAGAATGCCCGCCTTGCAGTAATGTCATTGCTCCACCTTCCGAAAAACAATCTCGCCCTGCGAGAGCTCTTTCAGCTTCGGTGCCTCACAACGTTCGAAGCGCTTCAATCCCGAAGGGATGCCCGGAGCTCAAGGCTACATTGGCCAACTCGATCATCACTCAACTGGTTAGCTGAAGGTTTTCTGCAATCGACACGAAGGTAGAGACCGATACCTTCGTCTGATAGCTCGATTTGAAGAGCCCACCTGACACTCGCACAGGGGGTCGATTCATAGCGGGGGCGCGGCCAAGGGACGGAGAGCGGCAAGGATCCGTATTGCGGACCATTGGCCAAGCATACGTGCAGTCGAATCGTGACTCCGATGTGCATGATTTGCTGAACTTAGCAGCGCAGCCAGGTGAGGACCACGAGCACCGGCCGCAACGCAAGGCGTTGGAATCTCACCTCCGGCCAGGGAGTTTACATGCGGTTTCGAACCGGGGGTTAGAACGGTGTTGCTGGCTGGCTCGGCGTATTGCGCACTGATCGCTTCTGCGCAGTCCAGCCCGCCCGCCACGCCCGCGCCCTATAATCCGATCGCTTTAGCTGAAGTCACGGGATCAGCACGAACAGCTGTTCAGGCCGGCCAGGCCAATTTTAAGACGCAGACGCGAAATCCTTATTGTGGTGGAATTCCTTCGACAAAACTCAACGCCGCGATGGTAGACCTGACTCTCACACTCGATGAGTTCGAACAGCTTAAAGCCGGCATGCTTCCTCCAGTTGCCCATCGCTTTCTGGGCTGGTGTAACGACCAGATGCAACAAATGCCTTCAGAGGATCTACGGGAACCGATCTCGTGCGTTGAGATAAGCAAC
>PLTV01000360.1:4771-5187 GCA_003164635.1 Acidobacteriaceae bacterium | reverse complement strand
CGCTTCAACGCTTCGAGTTTTCCAACTGCCTCGGGGATTTCGTGGAGGCGCACGAGCGCCGCTTCGACTAGTGCGTAGACAATTCCGACAGCGAGCCCGACGAAAACTCCGAGTATTAAAATGAGGCTCCACTTGGGAAAGGATTTGCGGTCGGGGGGGATGGCGGGGTCTACTACCTGGATTAGGGCGCCTTCTTTGGCTTCGTCGAGCTTGGCCATTTCGAATTGGCGCGCCAGGAGGTCGAAGATGGTGTCGTAGTACTTGACGTCGCGGACCTTGCGGGCGTATTCGAGGCCGGCGGCGGGAACGCTGCCTTTGGGGACGAGGAGTTCTGCGCCGTTGCTCTGTGCTGACCCGCCCATCTTGGCCATCTGTCCCCGGAGGCTCGCCAGTTCACGCTCGGCCTGAACCAGTTG
>PLTV01000360.1:0-4760 GCA_003164635.1 Acidobacteriaceae bacterium | reverse complement strand
TTGTTCTTGGCCTGCTCGAGCTCCTGCTCAAAGAAGAGGCGGCGTTGCGACGCTTCACTGATGGCGAGGTGGTGCGACAGGCTTCGATACTGGTCTACATATCCATTGGCGAGATCGGCGGCGCGGCGCGGGTCACGATCTTCGACCGAGATGTGGATCAAACCGTCTTTGCCGCTGCCATCCACGCTGGCGCGCTCCTCGAATTCTTTGCGCGCGTCGGAAGGATAGCGTTTGTGGTACTCGCGCATCAGTTCAAAATGCTCGACCATGGCGTCTTCGACCGTGCGGCTTTTCAGCATGCCCACGAACATGTCGTTGGGATTCTTGAGGCCGAGGCTACCGCCGGCGAGCGCGGCAACACCACCCACGGATCCAAGCTGCGAGGCCAGCGCGGTGCCCATGGAGGCGCTCTGCTGGGGTGGAAGCAGGATCACGGTTGCGGTGTAACGGACGGGCAGCAACAACGAAACGATCACAGCAACCACCGCAAAGATGACGGTGATCTTGAAGATGAGCGCCTTGCGCTCAGCGAGGACAATGAGAAGGTCGAGCAGGGAGATCTCGTCAGACGGCTCGACGGGAAGATCGGCGAGCGGCTGCGCCGACGATGATTCGTCGTACTGGACCGGCGCGGAGACAAGCGTTTCGGGCATCGTTGGCTCAATCAAGTGGGAACGGGCGAACCTCAATCTTGAGGCGGCTGTTCCGAATTTCTTACTTCAAAACGCTTAACGCCGCGGCGCCAAGGGCGAACTGAGAGAACATCTGCGACCAATCGACAATGGCTCGCACCGCGGAACCTTTGATTGCTTTTTGCGGAACGACTACGGAGTCGCCGGGGTGGATCGAAAGGCGGTCGAAGTCGCTGGACCAAAATCCAGTAGTTTTTTCACGGCTGACGACATCGCCGTTGGCGCGAATGATGAATTCGTGACTTCGATCTGCATCGCGTGTGGGACCGCCGGAGTAATGCAGGTACGTACCGGCATGGCCCCCGCGCACAAAGACGAAGGAATTCTGGTCATAGACCGCACCGACGACATTGACGCTGGACGGCAGCGGAGGCACAGTGAAGCGGTCACCGTCTTCAACCGGTATGTCGGGAACAGCCTCGATGCCGTGGCTCTCGGGAGTAAAGCGCAGAACAAGACGGCCGGTAGCGCGCACCTGGCGCAGGCTGGCGAGCATTTCCTGCTCGTCGCTTTGGGCGGCGGCGCTGCCGGCGATGTCCTGTGCCGAGGCCGCGGAGGAGGCGGCCATTTGCAGGTTGCTTCTTTGAATCTGCATGCTGACCGTGTGGACGTACTCATCGATTCGAGCCTGTTGCACCGCCCGAACGGTTTCGCGTGTGAGCTCTGAGCCGTAGAGGTATGAATCCGGGGTCAGGCCGCCGGCGCGCTGTACGAGCTGGCGAAGGGTTTCGCCGGGCAACGCGGTATAGACGCCGGCATGAGCGAATTCGCCGTCGAGACGGATTTCCTTGGTTTGATGTGCGATGGGTACCTTGAAATCTGCCTGGGAAAAGATGGAGACGACGTCGCCTGGAAGCAGTTCAAGATCCTGAGCGGGGTTATGCTGGAGCACGAGTTGGCCAAGATCAAAGGGGAGAATGCTGGTGCTGAGGGTATCAGTCTGTATGCGCTCGATGACCGCATAGTCCCAGTCGATCTCAGGCGCGAGTTCGCGGATTTCGGTGCGCTGACCGACTGCCCCGCTGCGTGGTGTGGATGCAGAAGCCTGCGCCGAGGCGAGCGTTGAGCCACCGGCGCGCTGATCGGCGGTCAGGGATTGGATACCGCTGGCGGCCGACTGCGCCGGCGCGTCGACTTCATCCGGACCTGGCAAGCCCAGACGCGCGCGCTTCCACCAGTAATTGCGGGTGATGAGCGACTCCTTGTCGGGGATGAGGTCGCTGACGTGCATGCCCTCATGCCAGGCGAAGCGGCCGGGGTTCGCCGTGTTTCCGCGGAGGATGACAGTTTTTGCGTACCTGGGAACAATTGAATAAACGCGTATGACATCGGCATCGGAGACGGGGGTCGCGAGGCTGGCATCATCGTATGCGAGTTCCATCGCGTGGCGCTCGCGGTGGTTTTCAATGCGTTCGACGGAGATGCGCGCCTCGGCGGCAATTGAAGAGACTCCGCCGGCGGCTGCGAGGAGCGATGCGAGCGATTCGCCTGCGGCCAGTTCGTAGATTCCGGGGTTCCTTATGCTGCCGATTACAGCAGCCTGTGGGCCGACAGGTGGAATGAAGATGACGTCACCGGACTCGAGCTTTACGTCCTTTGACTTGTCGCCGTTGATGAGGAGGCTGTACAGATCGAATTCGTTGACGGCGCCTGAAGCGCGCCGCAATTGGATATGGCGCATGGAGCCTTGCACCGACGGGCCACCGCTGGTGAAGATGGTGTCGACAAGGGTGCTCAACGAACTAACGGTGTAGACACCGGGGCGGCGTGCTTCGCCGGCAACGTATACCTGGATGGCTCGAATCTGGCCCACGTCAGCTGTGAGATCGAAGTTGTGGTAGACGCGGTCGATGGCGCTTCTTAAGTGATCGGCGAGATCGGCCAAGGGAAGGCCCGCGACATGCACGGGCCCGACCTGTGCGATGAACACTTCTCCCGCGCGATCGACGGTCGCGTTGATTTGAAAATTCACCTGGCCCCACACGCGAATGCGGATTTCGTCACCCGGGCCAATCACGTAATCGGGTGGAACCGGGGCCATATCGACGGGGGCGAAGGTGGTGGGTGTGCGCGTGAAGAGACTGGCGCCATAGATGGGAAGACTCTGTCCGGTGGTGGAAGNNTCGAATTTGCTGTGTTCGAGAACGAAGGCAAGATTCTTTGCGGTGAGCTCGCAATCTTTGCTGGGTCCATTTGCCCCTCAAAGGGGCCGGCCTGGCTCGGCGAAGCGCAGGTTGCGGAATTCGCCAACAATGGATCAGCGCATTCCGAGGTCGCGGAATTTTGATTGGGCGATGGGTTCGTCGCCTGAGCTGCGACGCGCCCTGAATGGCACGCAAGCAAGAGAATCGGGAGAAGAAAGCGGCTTAACTTTTTGGTCAAACCACAGGGGCTTGCGGCGGGCACACAGATTGCCTTAATAAGTGCTGCATGCCTGTTGAGAATCATGCGGTGAGTCTAACACCGATGTGCAGAGCGAGTCTTGAGTGTGGGCCACACGCAATAGTTAGAAAGTAGGCTCACAGCGCAACGTTAGTTAGTGCTCAGATGGGCGTTCTAAGGTACAGATGGCAATGCCTTCAACACCAGATCCACTTAATTTGGCAGTCCGAATTGAGGACCTGCGATACTTTTATAGTTCGCGGCATGTTTCCGATATTCAGCCGCTTGCAGGGATGTAAATCGATGAACAGATCATGCGAAACGTAGCGTATCGTGCCTGGACACGCGGAGATTCGAGATTATTCGGCTCTTTTGGATGGCGATGCGATACGAAAACAATTCAGAAAGTAGCGTTTCTCCACTTAGTGTGCCGTACGTCACATATGCTCGTGATTCACGTCACACTTAGCTATCTATGATCGAATAGTTGGGGATTTTTCGAGCTCGATGTGAACCAGTTTTAGTTGAATGTGCGCTCGCAGGTCGTCAAGTTTAGTGGAGTTATCAAATAAGTCTACCAAGTAAGTACATCATTTGCGGTGCGTGGGAATTTTCCGTTTCGATATCTGCTAGACTCTCGTCAAATGAAAACTCAGCCGAACAGCAACGCTCAGTTCGATTCTGACTATTCATGTTCTGTCGGCAACGGCGGGCAGACTCCGTGTTGAATGGAGCTGACCCGGGACGCGTCGAGCGTCGGCCGGAAGTTTTTGTTCTGTCTCTCTTGGCAAGCATTACTCCTAGTCAGGGTTGTTGCATTCGAAAAAAATGGTTCTCTTGCGGAGGGTAACGGTGAGTATCGAGGCCTGGGTTTCAAGTCCTTCTGAGATTAATCGAAACACTCGACCGCGTTCGGGTGTTTCCGGGGGCAGTGAGGTTTTCCGAAAGTCTTCAGGGGGACCGGTGATTCGATCCATTGCGGACTCAAAACTTTTTGGGGTGAGCAACAAACTCAGCCCCTGGTCGGAATCGAAGGGCAAGCGATTTTTCGACTGTGCCTGCGTCCTTGCGCTTTTGCCGGTGCTGATTCCTCTATGCCTAGCAATAGCAGTCACGGTACGACTCACTTCTTCCGGTCCGGTGCTGTTTCTTCAGGAGCGAACCGGGCGTCATGGCAGGAACTTCACCATTCTGAAATTCCGCACGATGCTTCACACGTCCTCGTTTGCACATCGTCCAGTCACGACGACCGCCAATCAGCGATTCACCCCGATTGGCCCTTTTCTGCGCAGGTGGAAGCTGGATGAGTTGCCGCAGCTACTGAATGTGGTTGCAGGCGACATGAGTCTGATTGGACCGCGGCCGAAGATGCCTGAACATGGGCTGGCCCGCTTGTCGTGCCGACCTGGAATCACCGGGGCCGCGACGATCGCGTTCGCGCACGAGGAGGCGGGACTGAGTTCTGTACCGACTTACCATCTGGAGTCGTTTTACCACGCCGTAATTTTGCCAACGAAACTGGAACTCGATGCGCAGTACATGGCGCACGCGACATTTTTCTCCGATCTGCAATTGATCGCGAAGAGCGTTTTGCGCCGATGGGATGACTCAGTGATGGATGGGCTTGTGCAGGAATGGTGTGCCCAGCGAAATGAAGACTCCTCTCACATCTCGTCGAGAGGTACG
>PLTV01000124.1 GCA_003164635.1 Acidobacteriaceae bacterium | reverse complement strand
GTTACCGCCAGCAGTTGCGGTGGATTCTCGACGCTCTGAAGCGCCGCCTGCGCAGCCGACATCATCGCGGGTCCGCCACCGGCATGCACGGTCATCATCTGCACTCCGAGCGAAGCCGCCGAACGCACCGCGCCTGCCACGGTATTGGGAATGTCATGAAATTTGAGATCGAGGAATACCGAGTGCCCGCGCTTGAGCAGCGGCTCGAGCACGGCAGGACCCGCAGCCACAAAGAGCTCCAGGCCTACTTTGAACCACTGAACGCTGCCTTCCAGGCGTGCAGCCAAGGCATGCGCCGCTGCAGCATCGGACACATCCAGAGCCACAATCAGCCGCTGGCGCGCGTCATCCAAAGAGCTCAATTTGGGTTGGTCGGCCGGCGCGGAGGAGGGAAGAAGCTCCGGAATGGGCATGCGTTCATTTTATCCTTAAAGCCAATTCAACCTGGCCAAAAAACGCAGCGGTCTCATCGCGTCCACTCCACAGCACCGAAGCCGGTGGTGTGGAGTGCGCGGAGAAGGGAAGCCGCGGACCTGGAAGGGGAAGCCGAAGGCCGTCGACATTCCCGGGACAGAATGATGAAATCGTGCGCAAAAAGTGAGAGAACCAAGATAAAAACTGGAACAAGAAAACAATTCGAAACGCAATCTTGAATTGCTACGGCCTCGCGGCCTTGAGTCAGGCCCGAAGAATCCGCCTAAGCGCCCCGAGGCTGCCCGATGATTGAGATCTGCGCGCGTGCAGGTTTCGTTTCGCCTGCCTCCTGGGCCTGGCGCGCCACCTGGTCGGCCGCCGGAAGAAAACGGCACAGGTAGTCGATTGGATCTTCCGATGCCGCCATCTGGCGCAGATGGTACTTCCATACATCGGCTTTGATGGTGCGCCGCGTGAAAGGCTTCCGCGTGACCTGGATGACATCTCCTGAGGAGTTCACCCGAGGGTAGGTTACCGAAGGAACCTGGAAGCTCATGTGCGCGCCCGAACGCCAGAAGCACCGGGCAAAGTCGTGAGAGAACAGCAAGGTAAAGTGCCGGCCTTCTTCTGCCAGCAACGCAAGGGCCGCCTCAGTCCCCGGCCATGCGGGGCGTATATGCGTTTGAAACCAACGGCGAAACTCGAAGCCGTTGAACTGTGCCTGATTCAGCAACAACCGCAGTAACTCTTTCCGATTCATGGGACCGATCCTTCAGCGAAGAGAACATTCCGGGGGTCAGGCGGCAAATTGGATCCGCCGCAAATCGAACAGGGCAAATGATGTGTTTCGAGATCCTTCTTCCTAGATATAACGGCGATGGGACCTGGTTTTCCTTTTTTGCTGTCGAAAAAGTTCCACCGGCTTCGATCCCACTTCCAGGAAATATGCGTTCTTACTGAAGAACGCGATAAATGGGGTGAAAATGTGTCATGAATTCCAAACTCGCTCAAAAATGGTTGCGTGCACCGCTTCTTTGGCGATCGCGGCGGCGCTGTCGCCTGCAGCGTTTCGGCGCGCCAAGGTAGGATGGCTCTTGCCGGAAGAATGGCCAGAAGTTTGCCCATCATCGGCTGCGAACGCTGCTATGGAGAAGTGCAGTTGAAATCGGTTTCGTTACAGGGTTTTTTTGTGGCGTGGCTGTGCATCCTGCTGGGACTGGCCTGTCCAGTCTGGGCCGCGCACACCAATCCGCTGAATAACGACCCGCTCGTCAAGCAGGGCATGCAGGCGTTCTATAACCTCGACTACCCCAACGCCGTCAACGACTTCACCCGTTTCCACGCCGCTCACCCCGGCGACCCGCAGCCGACAGCCCTGCTGNNGGCCGCCACGCCACGGAAGAAGACCCCGCGGCCCGTGAACGCATTCTCGGCCTGGCCGACGAGGCGGTCCATGAAGCCGACTGGCGCTTGAGCCGCAACCCCAACGACATCGACGCCCTCTACACCCGCGGCTGGACCAAGGCGCTCAAATGTGCCTACATCGCCATGGTTGAGCGCGCCTACGGAGCTGGTTTCCGGCTCGCCGTCTCAGCCAAAAACGACTGTGTGCGCGTGCTCCAGCTCGATCCCGAGTACGTGGATGCCAAGCTCATCGTCGGCGTCTACGAATACGTGGTCGGAGCCTTGCCGCTGCCGTTCAAGATCCTCATCGGCTTTGTCGGAATGACGGGCTCGAAGGCCCGCGGACTCGAAATGCTGACGGATGACGGCAATCGCGGCCCCATGACCGGTGTCGAGGCCCGCACCACGATTACGCTCTTCCTGCGCCGCGAATCTCGCTACAAGGAAGCCATCGAGGTGGTGCGCGAGCTCAAAGCCGAATTTCCCCACGACTATCTTTTCGCCCTGGAAGAGGCCAACTTGCGAAAAGACGATGGCGAAGGCATGGCCGCCGTCGACGCCTACCACGAAGTCCTTGCCAACAACGCCAAACCCGGCTATTACGCTTCAGCGCGCCTCGAGCTCACCGAATTTGGACTCGGCGAGGCGCTGCGCGGGCAGCGGCATTACGACGAGTCCGCCCAGGCCTACGAGCAGGCTGCGAACACCCCGAACGTCTCGCCCGAGCTGAAAATCCGCTCCTTCCTTGCCGCCGGGGAGTGTCGCGACTTGAACGGGGAGCGCCAGCTCGCCCTCAACGACTACTCCGCCGCGATCAGTGCCGGCCCCAATACCTCGCGTGCCGACACCGCCCGCAAACGCGTGCGTTCGCCCTATAGCGGCCACTGAGCCGTCTGCAGCTCAAGGTCCTTCTTCCCTGATTCCTGTCCCACTCACGGAACCATTGCCGCCGAGGCTTCGTATTGTCACAATGGATGAAGGTTGTCGCTGGGAGGAAACGTCCATGGCCTTATTTTGCAATCGATGTGGAACCGGGTTGCCGCCCAGCTGTCGCTTCTGTTCGGGTTGTGGCGCGCCCATTGCCGCGGGCCCGGTAACCCCTCCCCGGCCGCTCTACCGTCCTATCGCCGGCCGCAACATCGCCGGCGTCTGCATTGCCCTCTCGCAGGCTTACGGATGGGACGTCGCCCTGGTCCGCATCTTCACCGTGATCGGTTTCTTCTTCTCTGGCGGCATTGTCGCCGTTGCTTACCTGGCCTGCTGGATCGGCATTCCCGAGGAGCCGTTCACCCTGCCCAATGCTTACCCGCCGGGGACCACCTATCCCCCGAACCCCTCAGCCTGACGTATCGTCGGCTGAAGTATTCTCAAGGAAGTATGCTTCGCAAGTTTGAATCCGATGGCGCACGGCAAAGCTTTGTTGAGACTGGCAGTGGCCCGCCCGTAGTATTCCTGCATCCCACCCCGCTCGATCAC
>PLTV01000193.1:8408-9607 GCA_003164635.1 Acidobacteriaceae bacterium | reverse complement strand
CCAGCTTCGACGCCGTCTTCGACGTGATGGTCGATCGCGACGCTGAGCCCACACGGCGGGCTCTGGAATGGGCCAGGGAATCAGGACGGCTGGCGGAGGTGGCGCCGGAGTTGCTGGCCAGCCAGTCGCTGACCGACGAGGCCATTGACGCCTTGGTGGCCGAGCGAACGACGGCGAAGAAGCAGCGGAATTTCGCCCGCGCCGACCAGATTCGCAACGAATTAGCGGAAAAGGGCATCCTCATTGAAGACTCGCGCGAGGGAGTCCGGTGGAAGCGAAAGTAGCGCCCGCTTTCCGATTCAAAGAGGAGAATTGCACAATGGAAGGCAACGAATCACAGGAACTGCAGGAACTTGCTGAAAAGGTGGAAGAGGGCGAAGAAATAAAGCAGGCAAATGCCCTTCGCCCGGTAGCTTTCACGATGAGCGTGCTGGCGGTTCTGGTGGCCATTATGACGGTGCTCGGCCATCGCACGCACACTGAGGCTGTTCTCGACCAGAACAAAGCCACCGACCAATGGAACCTTTACCAGGCCAAGAAGATTCGTGCCAATGACACGCAGCTCGCCGCGGACCTGTTGGGCGTCGTCGCCGTGGCGGATAAGGAAGTCGCAGCGAAAATCGCCAAGACCTATGCCGACCACGAAGCCAAGTGGGTCGACGACCTGAAAGGTGAGCAGGAAAAGGCCGAAGGGCTTGAGGCCGACGTGGAACACGCCGAGGCGCGCGCCAATCGCTTCGACCTTTCCGAAGCTCTGCTCGAAATTGGCCTCGTCGTCTGCTCGGTCACACTGCTCACCCGCACCAGAATGTACTGGTACATCGGCATCGTTTTTTCACTCGCCGGTGTGGCTTCAGCCGCAACCGTCTTCTTCCTAAAGTAGTCTGCCGCGCGGCCAGATCGTTCAGGCGAAACTACTCCGCCGGAACCGGTTCGCTCTCTTCGAGCGCCTGCGGTTTCGGGCTCGCTTGCACTCGCGCCGTCGTAAGCAGAAACACCGCGACGATAACCGCGGCCATCCCCGCAAATTCTGCCGGCGCGGGCCGTTCATGAAGCAGGAAGATTCCCAACAGCACGGCGACTACGGGGTTCACGTACGCATACGATGTGACCTTGGCGACCGGCACGTGCTCCAGCAGATAGATGAAGCATGTGTAGCCCACGAGCGACCCGCCGGTAACAAGCCATGCAATGGAACC
>PLTV01000193.1:7936-8385 GCA_003164635.1 Acidobacteriaceae bacterium | reverse complement strand
GCCAACAGAAGTGTCGAGTCACCGGCGAGTCCCGTGCGCAGCGAGGGATACAGCAGAGCGCCCAACCCGCAGAAGCCGATGGCCATCCCGAGCCATCCGCGCGCCGGCAGCGGTTCGCCGCCAGGCAGGAACGTCTCGATCAGCGCGACATAGAGTGGCACGACGGCGAGCACGAGCGAGGCCAGGCCGCTTGAAACGGTCCTCTCCGCGAAGATAAGTCCGACATTGCCGCCCGCGAGCAGCAGCAGGCCGACCACCGCCATGCGAAGCATGACTTTGGGCGGCCAGAAGAGACGAAGGCCGCGGAACCGGCACCAGGCGAGCAGTATGGCGCCCGAAAGCGTGAAGCGTGTTCCGGCAAGCAGCAACGACGGCATCTCAGCCGCGCCGATGCGAATCGCCGTGTAGGTGGAACCCCAGAAGAAATACACGCTGGCAAAGGCGAGCAC
>PLTV01000193.1:0-7889 GCA_003164635.1 Acidobacteriaceae bacterium | reverse complement strand
GGCTTCGACATGCAGATCAAACTGACCAGCGTTTTTGTGAACGACCAGGAAAAGGCACTGAAGTTCTACACCGACGTTCTGGGCTTCACGAAGAAGTACGATTTCGCGGGAGGCGGAAACTACCGGTGGCTTACCGTGGTTTCGCCCGAAGAGCCCGAAGGCGTGCAGCTTGTGTTGGAGGCCAGCGAAGGCTTTAACCCTGCCGCGAAGACGTATCAACAAGCGATTTATCAGAGCGGGATTCCTGCAGCCAACTTTTTTGTTGCAAGCGTGGAGCAGGAATTCGAGCGGCTGAAGAAGCTTGGCGTGACGTTCACCAAGGAGCCAACCAAGACAACGGGATCGACGATTGCAATGCTCAACGACTCATGCGGAAACCTGATTCAGATCACACATTTGGATTGGTAGGATTCGCAGGCAAAAGGGAGAGTGTATGCGGGCTGCCGCAGACAATGTGTTCAAGGCTCTGGCCGATCCGACGCGGCGCGCTATTTATGAGCACCTGGCGCGCGACGGAGAGCAGACGGTGCACGCGTTGACCGATCGCGCGCGTGTGTCGCAGCCCGCCGTGTCAAAGCATTTGACGGTGTTGAAGCGCGCCAAGCTGGTGCGGCATCGCCGCGAAGGACGCGAGACGCATTACTGCGCGCAGCCGCAGTCGCTGGCGCCGTTGGCTGACTGGATGAATGCGTATGGTGCATTCTGGCGCGATCGGTTCGACCAATTGGAGAGCCTGCTGAAGAGGATGGAACCATGAACGATTTTGCCGTGCCCGAAACCCTGGTGATCGAACGCGAAATGCCGCATGCGCCGGAAAAGATCTGGCGAGCCCTCACCGACGGTCCGCTGATTGCGGAGTGGTTGATGGCGAACGATTTTCAGCCAGTGGTGGGGCACAAGTTCAGTTTTCGCGCCACGCCTGTGCCTAACTGGAACGGCATCATCGAATGCGAAGTGGTGACGGTGGAACCGCCCACACAGCTCGCCTATACGTGGGGCACGTTAGGCATGGGCAGCAGGGTGACATGGATGCTGACGCCGAGCGCGAGCGGCACACGCGTTCGCATGGAGCAGTGCGGCTTCAAGCCTGAGCAGAAGGCTAATTACAAGGGCGCGCAATACGGATGGAACAAGTTCATCGGCAACCTTGAACGCGTGGTGGGAGGATTGCAGTGACGATGCGAGCGAAGACGATTGTTTATTGGGCGATGACAGGTCTTGTGGCGTTCATGATTGGCGGCGGTGGCCTGTCGCAGCTCTGGCAGTATCGAGCCAATCCGCACGGAGTGGTGCCAGAGCTCGGCTATCCGCTCTACTTCTTTGCGATTCTCGGTTTCTGGAAGTTTCTCGGAGCGCTTGCGATTCTGGCGCCGCGCCTTCCGCTGCTGAAGGAGTGGGCGTATGCCGGGATCATGTTCGATCTGACGGGCGCGGCCGTATCGTGCGCTGCTGTGGGCGGCTATGGGGCGTACGGTTTCCACGTGATCGCGCCGTTGCTAATCGCTGGATTCACAGCAGTGTCGTGGGCACTACGTCCGGAGAGCCGCAGGCTGCTTGCGCAGCGCGCGTAATGACCCCGCCGGACGACTGGGCATAGAGGACCTTCTGCGGCACAACTCTGTTGGCGCCACCTCAAAAACGCCTGCGAAAATGGCCTGCAAATCCATCTCCACTGGAAAATCGATTTCGCGAGACGTTTTGCGTTCCACAATGTGGAATGGTGTCTGATAACGATGCACTTTCGAAACGCCACTTTGCCCAAAAAACGTGTAAATCTTACTGCTACTCGGCGCAACAATTTCACGATGCAAGCAGTATTTACAAGGATGCCTGAAAGGCCTAATTTTCTTGGATTTTTTGCGTTCTGAAGGGTTGTATCGACCAGGCAAACGTGCAAGGATCATCAACAGAATTCATCTACTGGTTGCCTGCCGGTGAGAGTTTCTTGGGACATGATGAAAACGATCCTCACAAAGTCATGAGCCGTACAGGATCGGAAAGTTCGATTTTCTGATTGCTCCAGGCCTTTACCGGATTTTCGGCGCAGCGTTCAAAGCGTGTTCTTGAGGCGCTGGCCGAAAAATGAACAAGAGGTTGACGAGTCCGCGCGAGAGAGCTCACATCAGCCCAAAATTTGTGAACGTATTCAGCGCCTTTCCGCGATTTCGAAGGGACAGGTAGCTTGCGCAAACTTTCAACCCACAGGGTCCACCCCCCACCGATGAGGCAGTTCATGAACCTTAAGTCATTCGCTCTTTTCTCACTCGCCGCGATCGCAGCACCCACGTTTGCTGCCACGACGATCCACTCTCCCTCCAACGGCGACAGCGTTTCCTCTCCGTTCACACTGTCAGCGGAGGCGACGACCTGCTCGTCGGAGCGGGTCAACTCGATTACCTACTCGCTCGATAACGGCACCGATCTGGCCATCTCCCACGATATGGCGATCGAAGAGAAGGTTTCCGCGGGAATTGGTACCCACACGGTTCATGTGAAGGCCTGGGGTGAAAAGGGCGCGTTGTGCGTGGCAGAGGTGAAGGTAGAAGTCACGCATAGCGTGGCGACGTCAGAAGATGGTGCGGAATCAGCATCGAGCCTTTCGATTCCGTCGAATGCGGAAGCAATCACCAGCATCCAGCTTCATTCCAACTGGCAAGCGATGCACGATGGAAACACACCGGGCGGGTCGAGCGGCTCGATGGCAGTTGTGAACAGCCCGTCGCACGGCGGCGCGGCGCGCAAGTTCGAGACTCACTTCTCAGGCTCGGGCGGCGAGCGGTACTCGGATTCGTTCGGCGAAGATACAACGGCGTCAAATTTTGTGTATGACGGCTGGGTCTATATCGCTTCGAACAACCTCGCCAACATGGAACTGGATTTGAACCAGGTTTTGGAGAACGGCGACGTAATGATCTACTCGTTCCAGTGCTCCGGCCACAGCGGAAAGTGGGAGTACGGCTCGAGCTCTGGTGGCAATGCCCGGTGGGTGAAGAGCAGCATTGCGTGCAATCCGAAAGACTGGTCGACCAAAACCTGGCACCACGTCCAGATTGCGGAGTCTCGTAGCGGCTCTGGCTACATCACGTACCACTCCATCACCTTTGACGGTGTGCAGCACAACATCAACAAGACGGTGTACGGCAAGTTCAATCTCCACTGGGGCCACGTTCTCCAAACCAACTTCCAGATCGACGGGATTGGCTCGGGATCGAACACGACTTACCTGGACGATTTGACGGTATACCGCTGGTAAAACGGCGCAAGTTGAAGTTCGACGAGGCCTCGGCGCGCAGCCGGGGCCTTCGTGTTTGTGCCACGGATCTCAGAAACGAGAAGGCGACGAGGCGATTTCAGGAGTCGGATACATTCAAGGCAACTGCGGCGCGAATCAAGGCCTTGAGAGCCTTCTCGTTGACGGGATCGCCTTCGCGAAAGTCGATGGCGCGGCGAAGATTGCCTTCCAGGCTGGAGTTGAAGAGGCCCGCCGGGTCATCGAGGAAGGCGCCCCGCGCGAAGGTCAGCTTGACTGCGTTTTTGTAGGTCTCGCCGGTGCAGACAATGCCATGGTGAGAAAAGACGGGCACCCCCTCAGGATTCGAGGGCTTCTTCCATTTGCGCTCTTCAACAATCGCGGGGTCGGCCTGGTGAATGATGGCACGCAACTGCGCGAGCATTCGTTCGCGCCAGTCGGTCGATACCTGCTCATTCCCTGTGCTTTGGCGCGCTGCGGATACTGGGGGCTGCCCGCTGCTGGTTTTCTTCATAGATGTTCTCGCGCGTGCGGAGCGCTTAAGTCGCTGCTCCGCATCGGCTTCTACTCTACTGAATGAGATGGCTTATAGGCCAAGGAGGTTTATCTGTTTCCCTTCGATTCGCGCCAAAGTCTACGGCTGCGCGGCTCCTGTTTCAACCGGTTTGGACTTGGCCGCCTGCGATTTTGCCAGCGACTGCGCGAGACGATGGTGGAACTGGCGCCAATCGGAATTGTCGGCACCGACTTCGAGGAAGGTTGACTTGATCTCGCAACTACCGTCGTTGCCCGCCAACGCCACCCGATCGGTGTACTGGGTCAGATTTCCCACGACAACAAACGAGGCTCTTCGGTTGAGATCGTCCACTGAAGTGATCCCGTAATTGCGGGGGTTTTGGAGCGTGTCTTTCACTGACGCCCAAAGATCGTTGCAGGAGACCGGATAGAGGTCGGCAGGTTTGGCGAAGGCGGGGCTGGCAACATTCAGCAAAAGCATCAACGCAATAAGAAATTTCGACATTTCTGTTCTCCGGGCTGTGACCTGGCGGCCGAGGCCAGGCTCCGACACTCGAGACACCCGCAACCGGAGAAATTGTAGGCCGCGAATCGGCTTGAGCTTGTGATTCTCAACACGATGATGGGGACATGACGATCGGAAGGCACATATATCCGGAGTGGAATCGTCGATTGGCCTGTACGTTGCGGACTCTGTAAGCTGCAGAATGGAGGTCCTGTAGCCTCGGGAAGCATGAGGGTTCCATCAAGAATCTGTACAGAGTTTGTAAGTATGGGCTATTCTCAGTCAGCGGAGCTTTCATGCACAATGAAGGAAAAAGCGGTTTGCTCGCACCGGCGTCCCGGCGCTGGTCGCGGTCGCGCGAGCGCAGTATCTGCCCGCGCCGCCACCTCCGCGTGCTCCCCACTCGCACTCGACCTAGCCTCTTCGGCGGTGATTAGTAACGGTCCGCCGAAGACTCTCCCCTGCCTTTTGGACTCTTTCGGGTCCAGGGAAATGGACTATCCCAGCGATTGACGGAGCGGGCCTGCCGGCTCCTACACGGTGCTCAGGGTCGCTGCGGATGACAGCCAGATTTACAGGAGAAGCATATGTCGAATCAGGATCTGTACGCAAAATATGGGCCGAAACTGCACACGGCTTTGCCAGGCCCCAAGGCGAAGGCCGCTGTCGAAACAGACAACCGGCTGATTTCGCCCAGCTATACACGCTCTTATCCTCTGGTGGCGAAGCGCGGATTCGGCGTTCGCGTTGAAGACGTGGACGGGAACGAGTTTCTCGATTTCGCGGCGGGCATTGCCGTGACTTCAACGGGCCACTGCCATCCCGAGGTCGTTGCTGCCATTCAGAAGCAGGCGGCGGCGCTGATTCATATATCGGGAACGGATTTTTACCACCAACCGCTTACCGATCTGGCCGAGCGTTTGTCTGCCGTGGCTCCAATGCCTGGGCCGCACAAGTTCTTTTATGGCAACTCGGGGGCGGAAGCGGTTGAGTGCGCACTGAAATTGGCTCGCTATCACACGGGGCGCCAGCATGTGATTGCTTTCCTCGGCGCATTTCACGGCCGTACGATGGGAGCGCTTTCTCTCACCGCCTCAAAGCCCCAACAAAAGCGGCGCTTTGCCCCTCTGGTTCCGGGGGTTACGCATGTCCGCTATCCCTATGCGTATCGCGGATGTACGGGCGGACCACAGGAAGAAGAAGCCTTCAGCCTGGGTTGCGCGCGCTACATCGAGGAAAAGATTTTCAAGACGATTGTGCCACCGGAAGAAGTGGCTGCAATTTTTGTAGAGCCCATTCAAGGCGAGGGCGGGTACGTCGTNNCCCGATATCGTTTGCATGGCCAAAGGAATCGCAAGCGGGATGCCTCTGGGCATTTGCATGAGCCGCGCAGAAGTTATGGACTGGGTGCCTGGGTCGCATGCGTCGACGTTTGGCGGCAACCCCATATCGATTGCCGCGGCACTGGCGACCATGGATGTGCTTGAACGCGAAGGCATTGCCAACGCTGAGCGCGTGGGCGAGTTCATGCTGAAGCGCCTGCGGACCTGGAAAGATTCGCATGCGCTGGTTGGGGACGTTCGCGGCCGCGGACTCATGATCGGAATCGAGTTGGTGAAGGACAAAGCCACGCGCGAGCCGGCGGGCGAGCTTCGCAACCGCGTCGAGAGCCGGGCCTTCGAAAAAGGGCTCATGATCCTCGGCTGCGGCGAGACATCGTTGCGGTTGTGTCCACCACTGATCACAAGTGAAGACGAGGCCACAGTCGCGCTCGACATTCTGGAGGAGTCCCTTTCGGAGATCGAGAAGGAATACGAACAAGCGTACCGGTTGGAAGAGGTCGGCGCTTAAGAAGCCCCGATACGTTGGTCGATGCACTGTTGGATCGATGCCGTTCATCACTTAAACCGGTGATGGGCGGCATTTTTGTCTTGCGGGCGGCAAGTGCAGGATTGAGGTCGATGCGATGGCTGGAACAAATGCGGCTGAATTGGCTCGAACATGCGGTTGCGCACTTGCGACGCGCGGTGAGCGGGCGTCGCGGTCCGTCGCAGCCTGAGCATCTCGCCACCGGCATTGAAGGCGAGGCCGCTGCCTACTTCTATTTGCGGCGCAAGGGCTACACGGTGGTGGCGCGACGCTGGGGTTCGAAGCACCAGCGGGGCGACCTGGACTTGATTGCCTGGAATGGTCCGTTACTTTGCGTTGTCGAGGTAAAAACACGGACCGCGCATGACATGGCTGCCGCGGAAGTGGCCGTGGATGCCCACAAGCGGACGGTCCTGCGCAAACTGGCACGCATGTACGTGCGGCAATTGCCCGCGAAAATCAGCCCGCCGGTGCGGTTCGACGTTTTGAGCATTTATTTGATTCCCGGACGCGCGAAAGAATTCGTGCATTTTGAGGCGGCGTTCGGGTGGAGCGAGCGGGCTGAGTACGAATTGCGGTGAGATGAAGTCCATGACCGGAGGGAACATGACCAAGTTGGTCATGTTGTGCTAAAGTGAGGGCATGAGAACCGCGAAGATCAGCGAATTGAAGGCCAAGCTCAGCGCCCATATCGGCTATGTGAAGAACGGCGAAGAGGTGTTGATCTACGACCGGGATACGCCGGTTGCGCGTTTGGTTCCAGCCGGACCGGCCGATGATTATGACGAGCAGACCCGGCGCTTGATTGCCAAAGGGATTCTTACGCCACCAAAGAGGCCCCGGAAACCGGGCGAGCGATTGCCAGCACCTACCGGCCGAATGATCTCAGACGAAGTCATGGAACGGGTGTGGCAAGAGGAGCGCGAAGGCCGATGAACCGACCCCTCGCCTATTGGGATTCGAGCGCTCTGGTTCCGCTCTGTGTACCCCAAAGGCAAACAATCCGCGCAACTGCGATTTATGAAAACTGTCAGGTAGTTGCCTGGTGGGGTACCGAGGTCGAGATGGTCAGCGGACTAGCCCGACTTCAAAGAATGGGGGAGATATCCCCCAGTCAGTTTCTTGATGGCAGGCGACTGGCAAAGGATATTGTCGGAGCATGGACTTCAGCCGACTGTCCTACGAGCATTGCCGATGAGGCGTGCCGTTTACTTGAGCGGTTTCAACTTCGCGCAGCCGATGCGCTTCAGCTGGCGGTGGCTCTTGAAGTTTGCGAACATAGACCACGCGGGCATGTTTTTGTGACTGCGGACCGAAAACTTGCCGATGCCGCAGAGAAATCCGGCTTTTCAGTCAAATTTCTTTGACCGTGTTACGTCCTTAGTCCTGCGCGTCCTGGAATTCTTCGTGCCAGGCCATTTGAATGGCTTCGAGACGGGGCTCATTGGACTTGGTCGGGTCGTCGGCGAAGCCGGGCAGCTCCGTGACATAGCGGTGCAGGTCTGTAAAGCGCACGGTCAAGGGGTCGAGGTCGGGAAACTTCTCCTGCAACTGAATGCCGATTTCTTCGGCGTCGGTCCACAGAATCTCGCGCGGCATGGTCTGCTCCTTGAATACATTGTCGCTTGATAAGACCGTGCTCTCCCATGTTTCAGACGCGAGACATGGGGCACCCAGGGTTGTTGGCTACTTTGTCTCCGCGAGGGTCAGCGGTTTGCCTTCGGAGACGTAGTTGCGATTCCACTTGGG
>PLTV01000386.1:4285-5006 GCA_003164635.1 Acidobacteriaceae bacterium | reverse complement strand
TTGAGGGGAAGCAGGCCGTCGTTTTTCAGCAGAACCATGGATTCATTGGCGAGCTTGCGGGCATGTGCGCGATGTTCGGTGCTGTCCAGTTCCTTCTCTTCGATCCTTGTGTAGGAAACCATATCCGGCGGGTCGAACATACCGAGCTTGATCCGTGCGGTGAACAGACGAATCAGCGAGGTGTCCAGTGTGCTTTCCGGCAGGTAGCCTTGCTGTACCGCATCGATATAGGCCTTTTCGACCGGTTCGCCGAACCTTGACGTAAAAGTGACGCACTCGTTGTCCATGCCGCGGATGACGGAGATGGCCGCGCCTTGTGCCTGTGTAGGACGATAGCGATGATTGGCGGCGACGTCCCTGACAGCGTCGCAGTCCGAGACCACATATCCCTTGAATCCCCATTTGCCGCGTAACTGGTCCTGCAGCAGGAACTCATTGGCACAAGCCGGCTCGCCATTGATGGCGTTGTACGCGCACATGACCGAACCGGCCTTGCCTTCCACAACAGCCGCACGGAAGGCTGGCGTGTAGGTATCGACCTCATCATGCCTGCTCACATCCACATCGGCGAAGTGGCGCGTCGGCTCCGGGCCGCTGTGTACGGCATAGTGCTTCGGTGTCGCAATGGCCAGGTAATACTTTGGATCGTCTCCCTGCAATCCGGTCACGTAGGCGACGCCCATGCGGCCCGTGAGAAAGGGGTCTTCGCCGTATGTCTCCT
>PLTV01000386.1:0-4177 GCA_003164635.1 Acidobacteriaceae bacterium | reverse complement strand
ACTCCATGGAGAGCCTCGCTCCACCATTGGTATGCGGGAACATTCAGACGCGTCACTGCGGCAGAATTATTCTGCATTTGCGTAGCCTTCTCGGCGAGAGTCATCCGGTGCACGAGGTCGGCAGCCCTTTGTTCAGGCGTCAAGCTGGTGTCGAAATACGGCAGAGTGGCCGCACTTTGAGCGACTGCGGGCTGTGCGGCCAGGACGAGGGAAAACGATCCAGCTCCCAGGACAAATCCTTGCAACATCCGGGTCAAGCAATGTTTCATGTTCAAACCTCAGGCTGGATCTGGAATGACTATCTTCCGGCCGCGTTGTTGCTCCACAAGAACACCCCGTGGAGCGATCAGAAAATACACGCGAACCTAACTTGAACTTTCGTTCTCGTGGACCGATTTATCGCGCCGCCGCCGTGTTGTTGCTGGACTGGAATAACCGCGGGGCAAAGTCTTTCAAGTCGCGGCGCCAGGTTTGCCATTCGTGATCGGTACCGGGTGACTCGTAGAACACATGTTGGATCTTCCCGTCGTCGAGCGAGGCGTGCAGGTTCTCAAGTCCGGCCTTCATCCGTTCTGGCTCATTGGTTCCCACGCCGATCCACAGCAGATGCACTCTCTTTTGAAAGGTGGCCGGGTCAGCCAGAGCACCGTTGAAGGCTGTCTTCAAATCGGGCTTTTCGCCGCTGCGCATCATCATCATCCCGCCCGCTCCGCTGAAACCGCCAATATAGGAGAAGAGATCGAGGTGATCGAAGGTGACCTGGAAGGTCTGCATACCTCCCATGGAAAGCCCCGCCATCGCCCGGTGCTCGCGATCGGGAACGGTTCGAAACGTTTTGTCGATGAAGGGAATCAGCGCCTGGGTCACGTCGTCTTCGAACGCGCCCATGCGCTCCTGCATCACTTTCATGAACTCCGGCGAACCGAAAGCCGTTCCCGACATGTCAGGAACAACGTAACCTGCGCGTGTGGCATACCCGTTCGCCATAACGATAATCATTGGCTTCGTGCTGCCGCCAGCGATCAGGTTGTCGAGAATGAAATTCGCTTTGCCCTGTCTGATCCAACCCGACTCGTCCTCGCCTCCCCCGTGCTGCAGATAAAGCACCGGGTAGCGGGTCTTTGCAGAATCATAGTCCGGCGGCAGGTATACCAGCGCGTGCCTCCAGGAATCTGTCACGCTGGAGTGGTACCAGATCTCACGCACCTGTCCGTGCGGAACATCTTTCGGCTGGTAATAATCGACTCCGGCTTCAGGCACTTCAACGGCACTGGCCCATTTGCTGCCGCCGAAATAGGCTGTGCTGCCCGGATCGCTCACCTCGGCTCCATCCACATTGATTACGTAGTAGTGAAGCCCTGGCGCCATGGGAGGGGTCGTCACAGTCCAGAACCCGTCGGCCTGCTTCTCCATGTCGACTTTCGGGCCGCTCCAGAAATTAAGCTTCACCTTTGACGCGTCGGGAGCCTTGAACCGGATCTCAACCCTGGAGTTGCTGTCGACCTTCGGGTACTGCGCGTCTAGCGCATTTGACGATGCGGGATGAAATCCATCGGCGGTTTGCGCGTAGCAGTGGCTCGAAAGCAAGAGTAGTGCGATTGCATATCCCTTCATCCAATATTCTCCTTTTCGAATCCCGACCGACGATTCCCGGGCTTCTCGCAACGCCGGGACCGCGAATTTGAGTTCAGCGGCATCTTACCGAACGAATATTCTAGATGGATAGTCGCATTTCTCAATCAAGTACATCGATTTATTCGATGTATTCTTGAACAATGGAAACAACGCTGGATGCCTGGGAGATTCTTCAAGCGGTCGTACAATTGGGGGGCTTTGGACCAGCAGCGAAGAAGCTGAATCGGTCTCAGTCAACCATCAGCTATGCCATCGGTCGTTTGCAAGAGCAGCTGGGCGTTCGGCTGTTCGAAATCCATGGGAGGAAAGCTCAACTCACCGAGGCAGGCAGAGTGCTGCTCGCGGATGTGGAACCTCATTTGGCCGGATTTCACGAACTTGAGCAGCGAGCTCGGGTGATGGCGTCCGGAGGTGCTTCCGAGATCCGGATTTCTGTCGATAGCATCTTTCCCGACGACCGTCTATTTGGGGTGCTGGCGGCGTTTTCGCGCAGTTTCCCGCATGTCAGGCTGAAGCTGCGGCAAGGAACATTTCTCTCTGCCGACTCGGAGTTTTCCTTCCACAACGCGCAAATCTGCGTGACTGGTCTAATATCGCGTGAACTTCTCGTCCAACCGATTCTCACGATCGTAGTTATGGCAGTCGTTCGATGCGACCACCCTCTTCTCTCGGCGAGGCGCAAGCTCTCGCGATCCGACCTGATGCCGCATATTCTGGCAAGCATCGAAAGCGCGGCATCCGGAAGTTTAAAACAACAGCCACGGCTCCCAGCTCAGCGTGTTCTCCCAGTCAGCACAATCGAATCGGCCATTTCAGCGGTTAAGAGCGGTCTTTGTTACGGCTGGCTTCCGAAGTACCGTATTCAGTCAGAGCTCGACAGCGGCGATCTTGTGGCACTCCCTCTGCCCGTCGGCAAGACGCGCGAGGTCCGGCTGAATCTTGTTTGCCGAGACTTGAGCGTAAGCAACTCCGAGGCCTATGCGCTTGCGGAGTTGCTGGGATTGAGCCGCNNCCGCGAACCCGAGGTGATCTGAGTGCGCAAAATAGAGGTAACTCGGAACCGCGTTGCCGATGGGAACAACTCATCGACAAAATCGATTTTAAAAAAGCGATTTATTTGACTTGTCGGATCTTGCATCCAGTCTGTACCGTCAAGAAGTTCCAGAAGTGGACTTTCAAAACCCAACGGTCGAAACGCGACGCTGGAGTGCGCCCTTTCTCCCTCGCCTTTTCACTCCGACTCACCAATCTGGCCTTAGGAGAATCGTATGAAGTGCAAGCTTCCGCTCTTTTTTGGTTTCATGGCTGCGATTCTGTCTTTGCCGGTCATAGCGGCGGAGAACGTCCATTTATCCATCGATGCTTCCAGACCTGGCGCCAGGATCGATCGCAACCTCTTCGGACAGTTTGCCGAGAATCTTGGACACGGGCTGTACGAGGGCATCTGGGTTGGGCCGGATTCGCCCATCCCAAATACGCGCGGGATCCGGAATGACGTGGTCTCCGCACTTCGGGAACTCAAAGTCCCCAACGTCCGCTGGCCGGGCGGCTGCTTCGCCGACCAGTATCACTGGCGCAAGGGGATCGGCCCGCGCGACAAGCGCCCGGCAACGCTCAATTCCGCATGGGGCGGTGTAGTCGACACAAATGCCTTCGGCACAGATGAGTTTATGGATTTCCTTGAGCAGATTGGCAGCCACGCGTATGTCTCCGCCAATGTCGGCTCAGGAACGCCGCAAGAAGCTTCAGAATGGTTGGAGTACATGACCGCCGCGCAGCCGACGGCGCTTGCCAAGGAACGTGCCGCGAACGGTCATCCCGATCCCTACCCGGTTGCTCTGCTCGGCATTGGGAATGAGAGCTGGAGTTGCGGCGGGGACATGACACCGGATTACTATGTGAGTCAGCTCAAGATCTATAGCCGGTTCGTCAATAATGACAACCCGGCTCAGCATGGCCCAGACAAGATGCTGAAGATCGCGGTGGGCCCGGGATTCCCCGAGACGGAATGGACCGAGGCGGTGATGAAGGCCTGGCAGCATCACGACTGGAGCTGGGACTTCGACGGCGTCTCGCTGCACTGGTATACGACACCCAACGGCTTCGCGAACAAGACCTCTTCCCTCAACTTTGGTGAGGGAGATTATGCAAAGACATTGAAAAGCACATTGTTCATGGAAGATTTTCTGCGCAAACAGGAAACGGTAATGAACAAGTACGATCCGCAAAAGAAGGTGGCGCTCGTTATTGATGAATGGGGTGCATGGCACGCTCCCTTGCCGGGCACCAATCCTGACTTTCTGCTGCAGCAGAACAGTTTGCGCGACGCGGTTCTCGCCTCGCTCAACCTCAACATCTTCGTCCGTCACGCCGATCGCGTCCGTGGGGCCAACATCGCGCAAATGATAAACGTGCTTCAGGCAATGATCCTGACAGACAAGGCCTAGATGGTCTTCACTCCAACCTATTACATCTTCAAAATGTACGTTCAATTTCAGGACGCCTTGTTTCTTACCATCATGTTCGACGCGGGTACCTACAC
>PLTV01000266.1 GCA_003164635.1 Acidobacteriaceae bacterium | reverse complement strand
TCATCTCGCGGCCGGCCATGAAGAACTCTTCGCTGGTGTTCGATCGGCCTTTCAGATAAAAGCCTATCCACAATACCATCGCGAAATAAATAGCGATGACGGCGATGTCGAGGCCGCTCAATCGCGCGAGTGGAAGCGCGCTGAATGCCAGCATCACGGACGAATGAGCGAATCCGACGGCAGGAAACAAAGCTGGGATCAATCCGAACATCAAGTCACCGGGAGGACAAAGAACCGTCCCCGAATTCAGAGCGGAATGCGTGAACTTTCGCACCTAAGTAAATGGCTTTACTGTTGCACTTGTCAAGCGGGAAACGCGATTGAAAGCGTTTTCGGGTACAACGGTAACAGGAGACGCGAAAGAAGGCCAATGCGCGGTCTTTTTTGCCGGGCTCTACGCCTCCGGTTGAGCGCTCCTGAGAAAGTCAACCGTCCGGTTCTCGGACCCCGGGAAAAGCTGCGCGTATTCAAGCGGCGAACACTCCACAAACTCTTCCGGGCGCTCATAATGGCCGGGAATCTTGGCACGGATGGATAGACTTGCTCCGTGTTTGAGAAGAAATTCAACCATGGGAAACCCAAAGTCGTAAAACTGCGTAGCGGCATGGAAGATCGGCGTCTGCCCTCCCACGCCGGAAACGTCGATCTCTGCGCGTGCGTTCACATCGGCGCCCCGGTCCAGCAGCAGCTGCGCGGCCTGGATGGACCCGTATTCCGCAGCCACGTGCAGCAACGTGGCACCTCGCAGCAACAGGCGCCGCGCACCGCTTGAACCGAAATCGAATTCAGGAAAGCGCGCAGTCACGAGAGAGGGATCGGCATCGAGCCGTTGGGCGAACAGATCAATGCGGCCTCTGAGCAGGTCCACCACCGCGGGCATATCGCGGCGCGATCGGCATCCTCTGTCCGCCAGAATATCGATGCAGGCGGCCAGATTCGGTGAACGCGAATACGTTCCAATCACATAATCCAGCGCAGAATCGAGATAAGGCCGGCTTAGCCCCTCGCAGTTCGGATCGGCGCCGTGATCGAGCAGCCACTTGAGCGCCTGCGGTTCGACCGTTTCACAAGGCGCGTAGACGATCGGAAAGTGGCCAGCCCACTCGGCATTGACGTTAGCGCCGTTGCGCACCAGCAGCTCCATCATCGGGATCCGCTCATCCACCAGCGCGGCACGCATCAGCGGCCCATCCCCGCCCTGGTGAATATCGGAACCGTTGTCGATCATCCATTGCGCCATGGCGAGCCGAGCAGGCGAAGGGGATTCCCAGGGAACGCGGCACTCCGCAACCCACGTGAGTGGCCCGTTCTTGCCGTAGCCGAGAGGGGCACGATGAAGCTCTGGATTCAGGGTCATCAGGCGCTTCACGTTCTCAAGATCGTTTGAGTCGATGGCCTGTTTCAGCTCGGCAATCTCGCGCAACCTAGCCTCAAGCGATTCAATATGTGTTTTCAGCTTTGGCCAGCTTGTGAAGCCGTACTCGCGTGCAATGCGAAATTGAGCGGCGGTAAGCGTTGCGGCCTGCCCGGCCTTTACGAGGGCTTTGGCTTCGTCTTTCAGATGGCGGAGATTGGGACGTTCAGGGAGCGGGCGCACGGACGGAGTGGATTGATTCTGCATAGCAGCCTCCTTTCAAATTGCCCGTTGTCCGCAATGCGGGCCGAAAGAAGGTGCCCATAAGTTGGAGTAAAGCAGGGGGGCTTGGAGCCCTTTCCGCGGACCGGAGGCGTCCCTTACGCTGACAGGGATGCTAGCAGAGAGAGCGATCCGTAGCCAAGCATGGATGCATTTTGAGTGTCATCAAGTTTGCCCGAATTCAGGTGTCAACTCTTTCAGACTAGACNNNNGCGCACACGGCGATTTCCCGCTTCGCTCATCCTCGCTCGAAGGAGTCTTGCACTTTATGACCCTGCCTGTTGTTGACCCCATTGCCTGTAGCGGCATCTCCCGCCGCAACTTCTTCCGTTTTGCCGCCGGCGCTTCAGCCTTGGCAAGCATGCCCATCCTCACAGAAGCCCACCTAGCGCTGGCCCAGCGTCCGCACTTCGCCGATCCCAACAAGGGCATCCACATCGACGCCAATGAAAATCCGCTTGGACCGTGCCCAGCCGCGCGCCAGGCCATGATCGACATCGTTCCACGCGGCGGCCGCTACCTGATGGAAATGGAAGACGAAGTGACTTCGCTCTTTGCCAGCCAGGAAGGCCTCGATCCGCAATCGGTGATGGCGTTCGCCGGCTCAAGCGAGCCGCTCCACTATACGGTGCTGACGTTTACCGACAAGAGCAAACCGCTTGTGGTCGCCGATCCCGGCTATGAAGCACCCATGTGGGCCGCGAAGGTTGCCGGAGCTGAAGTGCTCAAGGTGCCGCTGGCTGACCCCAAGGGCGCAGCGTCGCACGACATCAAGGCCATGCTCGCCGCGTCCTCGACACCGGGCGTCATCTACATCTGTAACCCCAACAATCCCACCGGGACCTGCACACCGCGCTCCGACATTGAATACGCCGTTGCCAACGCTCCCAAAGATACGACTGTGCTTATCGACGAGGCCTACATCCACCTTTGCGAACAGCCGCGTTCCCTCGACTTTGTAAAGGAAGGCAAGAACGTCATCGTGCTGCGCACCTTCTCAAAGCTTTACGGAATGGCCGGCATCCGCATGGGCTTTGCCGTCGGGCGCCCCGACCTGTTGAAGCAGATTTCGGTGCATGGCGGCTTCAACTCATTGCCGATCACCGCGCTGGCTGCAGCCAAAACCAGCCTTAGTGAATCCACCCTCGTTGCCGAACGTAAGAAGATCATCGGCGGCGTCCGCACCGAAACCCTTGCCTGGCTCAAGAGCGAAGGGCATGCCACCACACCTTCTGAAAGCAACTGCTTTATGCTCGAAACCGGCAGGCCCGGCAAGGAAGTGCTCGCCGCGATGGCCGCTAAGGAAATTTACATCGGGCGCATCTGGCCCGCGTGGCCGACGCAGGTTCGCATCACAGTCGGAACGCAGGATGAGATGCTCGCTTTCCGCAAGGCCTTCAAGGAAGTGATGGCCACCAACACCGCGGGGCTGGTCGCGCCTCCCCTTCCCGGCAGGCTGGCGGAATTTCCCTTTACGCATAAGTCGTAGAGACAGTGNNTGCTCGGTGCAGCAGATCAAAACTAATCCCTGTCTTTAAAAAATCAGCTTCAGTGCAAATTCTGCGTTCAGCGGTTCGCCCGGGCCGATGCCGGGGTTGCCGAGATACGGTCCAAGCGTGGAGCTGATGGTGCCGCCTTCGCCTGCGTCGGGGAAGCCGACCGGTGCGAGGTTGGTGCGATTGAAGATGTTGAACACGTTTGCGCTGAACTGCGCGCTTACGCGCTCAGTGATCGCCGTAGTTTTGAAGAAGGCCACGTCGACCGCGGAGTAACCGGGGTTGTAGTTCTGGCCGCGTCGCGTGGGCGAATAGGTGTTTGCTGCAGCATCCTGGAATGCGGTGGGGCTAAACCACTGCACCACTCCACCACTGATGGAATGCGAAACGCCCGCTTCGGGATTCGCAACCACCTGCTCCGCGCGATCCGCGCCTTCCCCGTTGCCGCTGGGATCCGTCGCGGAAACAACAGTGTACGGCGTTCCACCGTGAAACGAGAAGCCCGAGTTGACCTCCCATCCTTTCATCAGCCGCGTCGGCCCCTTGAAAGTGGGAACGTGATAATCGAGATAGCCGGTCAGCGTGTTGCGGACGTCGAAGTCCGAGTTACCGTACTCCGCGCTTTCATTGAGCGGATTCTGCGCAACGTACGGCAAGAGGCCGGTTTCGTAGTCGAGCGAATGTGCCCATGTATAGGCCAACTGCGCCGACAGATTATGGTAGTTCTGCACACGCAGCGTGGTTTGCAGGGAGTTATAGTTCGAGCCCAGATTGCTGCGCACTTCGTCAATCACTGAATAGTTGGGGAACTGGCTGTAATAGGGGCGCGTGACATTGGGATTGGCCAGGCTCGCACTGCCTACGGCTTCGGGATTGATGTCGAACAGACCCATCAGGTGCGTTCCCTTTGTGCTCACGTAACCGAGCTGCCAGATCACCGACGGTGTGAAACTGTGCTGCAGGTTGAAATCAATTGCCTGCGTGTACGACGGCCTGAAGTTTCGGTCGAACGTAGAAATCTTCACCACGCCTGCTCCAGCCAGCGCTTCTGAGAGTGTCTGGAAGATGGGCACGCCCGGCCCGATCACCGTATTGGGAATACCTGAGGCCTGCGCAACTTCTTCACTGCCCGCGGGGTTCAGGCCGGGGCCGAAGACCGAGATATTCTGTGCTCCGTTGTTTTGCAGAATCGACTTCATATAGATGGAGTCGTAGTAGAAGCCGTATCCCGCGCGGAGAACCGTCTTCGCCGAGTTATCAACCTGCCACGAGAAACCGACGCGCGGGCTAACTCCGCCGTAGAATTTGTTCCACAAGTTCGGCACATCCTGGCCAACAACGGCGAGACCGCTTGAAAGCGACGGATCGAAGACCGAGAGATTCGGATATTGCGAGTGAACGGGTCCTTCGTAATCGTACCGAATGCCGTAGTCAAGGCTCAGGCGCTTGCTCACCTGCCATGCATCCTGCCCGGCCAGCGACCAGGTGTTCACGAATACCTGGCGTTTTGGATCGCCGACCACATTCTCTGAAGTCGAAGGGTCGAAGCATCCCGCCAGGAAGTCAGCCAGATAATAGGCGTTGATGTCGGAGGGCAGTCCAGCCAGAGTTGTCGAACTCGGTGTCGTGGTGGCCTGTGCCGAGCAGGCGGCCGCGGGAGTTGAGCCCAGCACTGCGGCCCATGGTCCCTGCGAAGCGTCGAAGTAGATCGTTCCGCGCTCGCCGGTCTGATAGAAGTCGTCCACCTGCGCCTGGCGGAATTCGCCGCCAAACTTGAACTGGTGCGCGCCCTTGGTCCACGCCAGGTTTTCGTCAAGATGACCGGTAATGTCGTTGCGGCCTGAGGGAGCAGTCACGCCGAGCGGATCGAATCCGCTGCCGCCTGCGGTGAGACCCACGCTCGCCGCGGAAGGTCCGATGATCAAGTGCGGCGATCCGGCAAGCGATGGATCGGTAATGCCCGTGTCCAGGCCCAGGCCTTGCGGATCGAAAGCAATGTCCGCATCGGAGAAGACCTGGTTGAAGTAACTCACGCCCGCTGAAAGTTGATTCGTCAATGCGGGGGTCAACACGCGGTTGTAAACGAGAGAATAGTTTTCTACGTGGATGGGGGCATTCTCGAAGTAAGGTGCGAGCGCAGACGAGGTGGGCGCAGTCTGCGTTCCTTCACCTGCGAACCAGCTCGCCGCCAGATGATCCTTGTCGCTGAGCTGATAGTCCAGCTTGACGATGCTGTTATAGCTATGGCCAGTCAGGTTTCCCGTAGCTGCGTAGTTGTCGTTGCTGGCTGGTCCGGTAAGCGCCGATGCCGGCCAGAGCCCATTCAGCGTGCCATTGCCGCTGAGGAGATTTGCAGTAACCGTGTTGTGCGGAACGCCCCATGCATCCAGGATGGAGTAGGCCTCGGCCTGATAAGCCGCGGAGGGTTCCGTGCCCTTGGTCTCGGCGCCAATCAGGAAGCCCTGGTGCTCGCCCGCGGTGAAGATGAATAGCTTGTCCTTCCAGATGGGGCCACCAAACGAAAAGCCGATGTGCTGGTTGCGCGTTTCGGTCTTGCTCGATTCGAATGGGTTGATCTTCTGGAAGAATTCGTTGTGATTGTAGTAATACGCCGACCCGTGAAGGCTGTTGGTTCCCGACTTGATCGTGAGGTTGGCGGTTCCACCGGAGTTGCGGCCTAGCTCTGTCGAGCCCGCCGTGACAAACGAGAAGTTCTCGATTGCATCGATGGGCAGAATCACGCCGGCAATCGAGGAGACGCCGCCCTGGTTGACAGCAGGAATATTCCACCAGAGGTCGTTGTTATCGGTGCCTTCAATTTGCCAGTTCACCGAGTTCGAGCGGGTGCCGTTTACGGCGCCTACACCTGCGCCCCCGCCCGTCGAAAGACCCGCGAATCCCGGTGTCTGCGCCAGCATCTGCGTAAAGTCGCGGCCGCTGTTGGGCAGGTTCTGCACCACTTCTTCAGGGAGCGCGGTGGCCTGCGTATCCGTCACCGTATCCAGGCTGAGCGAATCCGCAGTTACCTCAACGGTCTCACCTGCTGAAGCGATGGCCAGTTTTATTGGGAGCGTGTACGTGTTGCCCGCTGTAACTGGAACTTTGTCAACCTTCTCTGACTTGAATCCTGAAGCCGTCACCGAAACTGTGTAACTACCTAAAGGGATATTTGAGAAGGCAAACTCGCCGGCAGTAGAACTCACGGCTTTGTACGACGTATTGGTGGCTGATTCAACCGCCGTGATCTGCGCGCCGGGAACAACGGCGCCGGATTGATCGGTCACCGATCCGCTGATGCCTCCACGAAACGTCTGCCCGAATGCAATGCCCTGGGCCACAATAAACACGGTCATCAGCGACCACAGGACTGCGAATACACTTCGAGTTACTCGATACGTCATTGGGCCAATCCTCCAAAGTTTTTCAGGTGCTGTTGTGATGTCACGCGCCTTGAAAAGAGCGGAACGTGTATACGCGAGCGGGCGCTCGCAAACGCACAAATGTCTTATTTTTTCTTAGGGGGTTTACAGGAATGGAATGTGTGCAGGAGTGATTCCATATCCCACTTTCCCAGCATTCGAATAAGGAATCAATAAAGAAAGCCAA
>PLTV01000071.1:3585-3762 GCA_003164635.1 Acidobacteriaceae bacterium | reverse complement strand
CGAAGGCATGCGCGTCTTCTTCCGCGAGGCGGGAAGGCTGGGCTTATTGCCGGAGTACAGCTTTTAGCGGAGTTAGCGCGTTAGCGGAGATGGCTGGGCCAGCGGAGTTGGGCTCGAAGCCTCGCTACTTGAACCGACACGTCTAGCCTCGCTAACACCGCTCCTAGATTTCCCACC
>PLTV01000071.1:0-3575 GCA_003164635.1 Acidobacteriaceae bacterium | reverse complement strand
CCGTACTTCTCAATATTGATGATGACGTTCGCGGGGTTCATCCCCAGCCGGTCGGCCGTCGCCGTGATGATGCGCTTATTGGCCTGGTGCGGAATGAAACATCCGAGGTCCGAGCCTTTCACGCCATTGCGCTCGAGAACTTTCTCCGTCGCCTCTGCCATCTTGCGCACGGCGAATTTATAGACCGCGGGTCCATCCTGATAGATGTAGTGCATCTTCTTGTCGACGGTCTCGTGACTCGATGGATTCAGGCTGCCGCCGCCCTTCAAATTCAGGCTCACGCCGCCCGACCCATCAATCTCGTGCCAGAAATCGATGAACCCGATCTCACCCTCTTCTGCGGGTTCGATCAGCACCGCCCCGCCGCCATCGCCAAACAGTACGCACGTGGTGCGATCGGTATAGTCGGTCATGCGCGTATTCGCATCGGCGCCGATGACAAGAACTTTGGAGTGCGCGCCGCTCTCCACCAGTTTCACGCCCGCTTGCAGCGCAAACACAAATCCCGAGCACCCGGCCGAAACATCGAAGCCCCAGGCGCCTTTTGCGCCGATCTTGTCCTGCACTAGGCACGCCGTTGAAGGAAACATCATGTCCGGAGTCACCGTACCGACGATGATCGCCTCTACCTCGCTCGCCTCGATGCCGCGCGCCGCCAGGCACTTCTTCGCCGCCTCGGCGCACATGTCGCTCGTGCCCTTGCCCGCGGCCAGCTTGTGCCGCTCGCGAATGCCGGTGCGCTCCACGATCCACTGATCGTTGGTCTCCACCATGGCTTCCAGGTCTTGGTTGGTAATTACATCGGGAGGGACATACGTGCCGAGCGCCGTGATCTTCGCGCGCCGGCCAACCACAGGACGAACGGTGAGGCTCAATGCATTTCTCCTACGACCCAGGAAAGTCATCGGTTCTCTGAGATCTCTATCGTCTGATCTCTGAAACCTGACCCCTGATCCCTGAAACCTGTTCTCTGGACACAAAAAGTACCGGGTGACCTANNTTGGCGGGATTACGTCGCGTAGGACCCGGCACTGATTGATTTTATCACCGCGACATCATGCGATCCATGAGTCTCATTCACCCGACCTCGCGGCCGCTTTCCGCTCGCGCCCGCGGTAAGATTTCGGATCGCAGAAATACAAGCCGCCCGCCTAGCTGTTCGGCGTTCTCAAGCGTCGGCGCAACATTGACTGGAATCAGGTTCTCAACGCTCTTGCCACCCTTTACTGCCTCGACCCACAACTCCATCTCCAAGCAATATGCGTCGAGCGCATCGGCTGCGGTTGGACTGTCGTCGGCGATGATCCATGCCGGTGGAAGGTCCCCTACAATTACCCATAGTGATCGATCAACGTCGATTGAAGCTGGGGTGATTTCAGTCAGAAAGACGGCGACGACCCCACCAACTCCGTATGCAAGGAATTGTTGATCTATGCGCGCACACCAATCCTGCGCGTTCAGGAAGTCTCGGGCTTCTCTCGCCATCTGCTGTAGGAGTCTTGTTTCGACGGCATCTTCACCCTCAATTGAGTCGACAGGCTTCATTTTGCACCCAGCAGTTCTACGCCTTCCATCTGCGCCGCCGCTCGCAGTTCTCCATCCAGCGTCGCCAACGACAGACCCCGCCGCACTGCTACTTCGAGATAGGCAGCATCGTAGAGTGTCAATCGGTACCGCTCGGCCAGCCGCAAGGTTGCTCCCCACGATTGTTGGCCGGTCTCGCCGTCTGTCTGAATCGGCAGCAACGCCAGGTCGGCTAGCGTCGCATCGCGGAACGCGGCGTCCGTGCGTCCTCGCCGCACTCCGGTCTCCAGGACATTGGCAACTTCCAGCTTCCACAGCCCCGGCACCCATGCCCCTTCGATGACGACGCGCTCAAAAGCAGCCTCAATGGCCAGCGTCATCTCGTCGCTGTATGCCCATGCTAAAGCTACGGAACTGTCGACAACGAGACTCATGGCCGTCCCGCGTCCCGGTCGGCCTTCACGCTCGCCCAGTCGAAGCCTCCCTGCACAGCCGTCGCCCTCGCCCGGATTCGGTCCGCCGCCGCACGCGCCTGAGCCCGGTCTATGCCCCCGGAATTAGGAACCAGCCGCGCCACAGGCCGCCCGTGGCGCGTGATCACAATCTCTTCGCCGCGCTCAACGCGATCCAGCAGCGTCCCCAACGTATTTTTCGCTTCAAAGGCGCCAATTGATTCGCGCATCTCAGTCCTCCGCTTGATTAAGCTAGCTTAAGCTAGATTATATACCAGACCAGCACCTCCGTAGGAGCAGTCACCCTTTTCGGGGATCCGAGAGGAGTATTCTTGTCGCGATCGTCAGGCGCCTTTTCAGGAGTAACCCAATATGATTCGCTCGCTGCCCGCAGTTCTGGCACTGTTCGTAGCCGCAAGCCTCACTTCCGCTCCTTATGCGCTCGCGCAACTTCCGCCGCTTGGCGGCCAGACGGCAACACCCCCACCGGCGCAGCCCGCCGGCATTCCGCCGCTTGCAGGAACGACGGCGCCGCCCACGGGCCTTCGCACAGAAACCATGAATGCCGACCTCAAGACCGCCCGGGCCGCCAACCAGGAAAAGCGCTTCGCCGACGCCGAAACCCTGATGCTCAAAGACACCGCCGCCAAGCCCGGCGAGCCTTATCTCTGGATCGAACTCGGCCTGGCCCAGCTCGGCGAGAAGAAATACCCCGAAGCCGAAGCCAGCTTCAAGTCCGCGCTCAACGGCCCTGCTGCTTCGCCCGAAGGAAAGACGCCCTCCGGCAGCTTTTATACAGCCGATGGCAGAACCGCGGGGCACGTCGCCATTGCCACGGTTGCGGCCACTGCCGACCCCAAGAGCAAGGGGGAGATTGAAGGCATCAGCAACGCCAGCCTCGGCGAAATCTACATCAAGACCAACCGCATTCCCGACGCGCAGGCTGCATTCGACAAAGCCGCAGCCGCCAACCCCTCGCAGGCCGGCCTCTACTACGGCAACGAGACCGTCTTCCTCTTCCAGGCCGGCAATGCAGCAGCCCAGCTTGCAACGGCCAACAAGGCCATCGCGGCCGACCCTGCGCGCCCGCGAAACTACTACTTCAAGGCCCAGGCCCTTACCACCCAGGCGACGGTCGATCCCAAGACCAGCAAGCTCATTCTGCCGCCCGGCTGCCTTGAGGCTTACCAGAAATACTTAGAGTTGGAGCCCAACGGCCAGTTCGCCCCAGATACGAAAGCAATCCTCACCGCCGCCGGCGCCAGCATGAAACCCGTCTTCAAAAAGTAGCTGGGCACTTTGACGCGAACGAAGCTCGAGTCGCCGCGGCCTTGAAGGGTACGGGCTTCAGCCCGTACACCTGGAATGAAACATCGATGGGCTTTAGCCCCTGAGGGAATGCGGCTTCGGAGAAAAACCGCGCTTGAACGTCACGCAAACATTCTTACGAAGGGTCAGTTCTGCAGCTCAGGAATGCAGGCACCAAAATCGCCTCAGGCTACAATAGAGATGTGATCAAGAATTCCCCACCCACGGCCCCTTCCGTGGGCTTTATTTCGTTAGGCTGCGCCAAAAACCTCGTCGACTCCGAGGTCATGA
>PLTV01000394.1 GCA_003164635.1 Acidobacteriaceae bacterium | reverse complement strand
TCGGGTTGAACTCCGGGCCCGGCGTGACCACAACGCCTTCGTATCCCGCCTGCGCGGCAAATGCCAGCTTCGCCGGCGAGTAGGGCGTAATGATGGAGAGCTTGGGATAAGGCGTGTCCGCCGGCATTGCCGCCTGCCCGCTGGATTGCTCTGCCGCCAGAGTCTCGGCCCCGGGAATGCCCAGCGCCGCCGCCGATGTGCCCCCCACCTTCAAAAAATCCCGCCGATTCCAGGACAGGTTCCTGCTCTCCATAGCCGCCGTCTCCGATCTTTCAGGTTCGTGACAAATCTACAGCATGTGGATCAATCGCGTGCCCCCTGGGGCCCCCACGCACCCGCGAACCGGAATGCAAGGCCTAGTGCGAGCGAGCAGCGAGCGTCTGCCCCACCGCAGGGTAGTGTCCTAATTCCACGGGACTCGACGGGAGATGGTGGGAAGAAGCGGTATCTGGATTGGATTGGGGCACTGGCGTTAGGTTGCTTTGTTGCCTTCAGCGCCACCGGATTTAAACCAGCGACTGAAGGGATTAATGTTGGCTGCTCCGCTTGGAGTCACTTCTCCCCATTTAGAAAATCGCATGTCGTAACTGAACTTGGTGACATGCAAATCGCCAAACACGTCCTCATAGTCAACCTCGCCCCTGAGTTCTATAGCTATCCTTGGGCGCAAGAGAATCTCGTCTTCCCATTCTTCGGGGAACAGGAAGGCAACCCAGGTTTCTACCGAAGGCTTTTCGCCTTCCAGAGTCGCAGGGAGCGCCAAGTCTTCCATCTCGAACGGAAGAGGATCAAAGATGGGGAGCCTATATGGTGCACCCAGGGAGGGCAGACTTGGCATGCCAGCGAAATTAGGGGGACTGCCCGGAAAGATGAGAACTCGGGCGTCCCCCCTCCCCATCACGTTCAGGGCGTGAGTGTATCGGAAATTTCTGATCTTCAGCATGACGCGATTGGCGCTTCGGAACTCCACGTTGGTGAAAGGAGAAATTTCAACGGAGACGCGCGCCCGCTCTTTGTCCTTCAACATCCTGATTTGGCCAAGAGTGGCCTTCGCGCTTTCTCCGGCAGCGTGTGCGGCAGAATGGGAAGCACTTGCCTGCTCCCCCATCTGGTAGGCTTGCCGACGCATTTCTTCTACGGTTTGTTTCCGTTGGAGTTTCATTTCCTCGACTTGGCTATTCATGTGCCCAGCCTGAGTCTCCATCCAATTGGCTTGGGAGTGAACTTCATCTCTCGTCTTCCAAAGCAAGATAGCCTGCCAAATCATGCTTCCAACTTGCAGGAAACCGACTACAACCAACCCGCCTGTGAGCCAGACGAGATGACCTTGTATCTTGAGATTCTCGCGTCCCTGCTGGCAGGCCTCATCGCAAGCTGGGGCGATTGGCTGTGGGCTGGTGGCTACCGGTGGCGGGGTGGTTTGGTTTGCGGGTTGGCCCTCTGGCTTTTTCTGTCCTTCTTTACTGGATTCTTGTTTGGCGATCCTCTGTTTTGGCGTGTTGGGAGTCGGATTCTGAGCGGACGCAACCCCAACCAGTACGAAGAAACCGACTATCGCCAGCGATTTGTGCATGATGGCGAAAATGTATCACGACTAGCAAGGGCCGGTTGACCCCAAGCCCATTTGCCCGTAGACTAAGTAATTGCGAGGGATGCGGATCGAGCTGCATTCTGGCCCCGCATCATTTCTCCCTGACCGGGCACTCCGCCCGACGCTTCAGGGCAAAAGATTAAGGAAGATTCATGGCAAACCACGTTTCATCGCTCAAACGCGCCCGCCAGACGGTTCGCAAGACTGACACCAACCGCGCCAACCGCAGCCGTGTCCGCACCAGCCTCCGCACCCTGCGCGAAGCCCTCGTCAAAGGCGACGTCCAAGCCGCCCAGACCCAGTTCCGCGAGACCGTCTCCGTCCTCGACAAGAGCGTGCAGAAGGGCATCCTTCACGGCAACACCGTTTCCCGCTACAAGAGCCGCCTGAACGCCCGCCTCAAGGCCCTCGCCACCGCCAAGGCCTAAGCCGCCATCAAATCAGACCAAAGCAGCCGGGAGCAATCCCGGCTTTTGCTGTTTCTAAGGCGCTGCGGCAAATGGCGTATCCAGAGACCACAGCTTTGGCGCGAACTTTTTCGCTTCCCATTTGCATGCAATTTCGGCCGGTTAGAGCACAATTACTTCAGATCGAGTTCGAGCAGAGATGAACGTGCAGAATTATGAGGAAAATGGGGCCCGTAAGTCCTTATCTGTCTAGAATCTGCAAATAACTCCTTTAGAATCTAATTTTTAGGAGGAAGAGCCTCTGCTATCCGATTGAAAGCAGGGTGCTTCTTTACAGAAACCCCCTTTTTTTTCTTTTTTTTTGGCGGTCTTGAGCAGCAAAATCGCGCAAGCCCTGCGATAAGGTCGCCGCGATCGACGGTGAGTTTGCGGCGTCGAATGAACCGAACAGGATAAACTCATCCAGAAATGGCTCGAATCGGATTTCCGGCCTGGGTCAGTCCAGCCGCTCGAAGATTCCCGCCGCGCCCATGCCACCGCCTACGCACATCGTAACCATTCCATAGCGAACCTGCCGCCGCCGCATTTCGCCTAAGATCGTCGCAGTCAGCTTCGCGCCTGTGCATCCCAGCGGATGCCCCAGCGCTATGGCGCCGCCGTTCACGTTCACACGCGCTGGATCGATTTCCAGAGTTCGAAGGATCGCGAGAGCCTGGGCCGCAAACGCTTCGTTCAGTTCGATGAGGCCAATCTCGTCCAGCTTCAGCCCGGCCATCTTCAGCGCCTTGGGAATGGCGGTGATCGGCCCAATGCCCATTTCTTCCGGCGGGCAGCCGGTAACTGCAAAGGCAACCAGCCGCGCCAGGGGCTGCAACCCACGCTCCTTCGCGTGGCCGGCATCCATCAGCACAACAGCCGCCGCGCCATCCGAAGTCTGCGAGGCGTTCCCTGCCGTCACCGTACCCTGCGCGTGGAAGACCGGCCTCAGCTTGGCAAGTGCTTCGGCCGAAGTGTCGGCGCGCGGACCTTCGTCCGCCGCAAACAGCGTCTCCGTCACGGTTGGCTTGCCGGCCTTCTTGCCGGGCACAGCCGATGTCACAGTCACAGGAACCAGTTCTTCGTCGAACTTGCCCGCCGTCTGCGCGGCCAGCGCCTTCTGATGGCTGGCGAGCGCAAAGGCATCCTGGTCCTCGCGGGAGACTTGGTAATGCCGCGCCACACGCTCCGCCGTGAGGCCCATGGTCAGTAGCGCGGCAGGATAATGCTCCGCGAGCCACGGATTCGGGCTGGGCTTGAGGCCGCCAAAGGGAAGCATGCTCATGGTCTCCGCGCCACCGGCCAGGATCACACGCGCGCCGCCGGTGCGGATGCGCTGGTCAGCCAGCGCGATGGCCTGAAGACCTGACGAGCAGAGGCGGTTGATCGTCATGCCGGGAATCTCCACGGGAAATCCCGCCCGCAGCGCCGCCATGCGCGCAATGTTCCATCCCGACTCGCCTTCGGGCTGCGCGGATCCGAGAATCACATCTTCTACCTCGGCCTTGTCCAGGCCGGGCACCCGCTTGACGGCCGTCTCCAGGGCCAACGCGGCCAGATCGTCGGGCCGGGTAGTGGACAGGGCGCCCTTGGGAGCACGGCCTACGGGCGTGCGAACAGCGCTGACAATAACAGCTTCCGGCATGAACAGCTCCTTTTTCAAATCAACGCGGCCCCCGCTACTGCGGCATCGGCAGCACAGTCCACGCGTTCCTGGCATAGAAATGGTACGTCGTGGCGCGGTCGATCACAGAATCCGCCAGCGCATCATGATCTACCTTGGGTGGCCGATTCGCCAACCCAATCTGTGCCTGGTGAATCTGCTCAGGGGACGCGGGATCGATACCCCAGTTGAAGCCGAGAGCTGCACTGCCCGAATATGCCTGCAGCCTCTGCTTCTCGGGCGCGGATGCCAGCACAAGCGGCCGAGCCTCCGCGTTCGCTGCTTCACCACCGAGGAATACAAGCAGCGATACCGTGCCATCGACCGAGCAAAGCACAGCCCAGTCCGATGAACCCGGCCGCTCCAGGCTGGCGTGAATTACATTTTCCGGTCTGTGCGCTTCATACGTCTGAGGGACGGTGCATCCGCGCCGATTGAGTCCGTCAATAATTTTGGCGGGCAGGTTCGGAAATGAACCCACGGGAAGATGCCGAATGGAGTAAGGCGTCGATTTGCCACCGACCACGACTTGTCCTGTCTCCGTCAATGATCGTTCGTTCGCCTGCACCGGGGTTGAAGCCACCTGGCCAAGAGCAACACAGCCGGCCAAATCGAGCAGGCCCAGAAATCTAAGGAAGGGTGCAGCATTCATGTCAGTTCCGCAGCGGCTTTCCGGTTTTCAAGGTGAAGGCGATCCGCTCCTGTGTCTTCCGCTCCCCGCATAGAGACAGAAACGCTTCCAGTTCCAAGTCCAGCAGGTATTGTTCGCTCACCAGCGATCCCGCGGTCACGCGGCCGCCGGCCAGAATGTAGGCCGCCCATTTTGCCACCTTCTGGTCGTGCTCGGAAGCATAGCCGGCTTCGCCCATGAGAAAAGCCCCTGTTTCAAGCATGGCCAGCACACCCAGACCGGGAGCTGAAATCTGCGTCCTTGGCTGCGGCGCGGTGTAGCCTGCTGCAGCAAGCGTTGTGGCCAGCAATTTGGCGTCAAGCAGCTGGCGATCGCGGTTCATTGTGATGCGATCGGCGACGCCCAGCAGACTGAGTGGACGCGCCTCGGCAGCCGAAGTGGACACTTTGGCCATGGCAATGTTTTCGAAGACCCGTTTCACAGCAGTGGCTAACTCGGCAGACTGAGCAAACCGGGATGGCGGGTCTTTGGGGTCGGGAGGCGCGAGTGCGGTCGCCTGGTCGATGGCGCGGAGGAGCATTTCCTTCGTTCCGCCGCCGGCCGGTATCAGCCCTACTCCTGCTTCGACCAGGCCCATATAGAGCTCCGCGTGCGGCTGACGGCGCGCGGCGTGCAGACAGATTTCTGCGCCGCCGCCGAGCGTGAGTCCGAATGGAGCCGCTACGACCGGTCGAGGGCAAAACTTGATGGCTGCCGTCATCTGCTGGAAGGAGTGGATAACCGCGGCCACCTCTTCCCACTCGCCCTCTTGCGCCGCAAGCAGAAGCTGCATGAGGTTGGCGCCGACGCTGAAGTTTTCGCGATCGCTGGCGATCACGAATCCGGCAAAATTCTTCACCGCGTCGGAATCGGGTTTGAGCACCGAAGAGATCATCGCTAACACGTCACCGCCGATGGCGTTTTTGAGCGAGTGCAGTTCGATGCAACCGATGCCGTCGCCGAGGTCGATGAGCGATGCACCGGGATTTGACTTCACGACGCCATGGCTGCGCCGGAAATCGGCCACGCGCGCATGCCCGGCTTGCTGCGGAATGGATTCCCATCCGCCCTTGATGGGGTTGTAGGCTTGCGGCCCGTCAGGCGAATACCACGAGACCGGAGCGCTTTCGGGTGCGGCGTCCAGCAAGTCTTCAATGCGGCGGCTCACCGGCAGCCCCAGCGCCTTCATGCGCGCTACCGTCTCACGCACGCCGGCTGCGTCCCACATTTCGAAGGGGCCCAATTCCCAGTTGAAGCCGGCCTTGATCGCACGATCGATGGAGACCGCGTCTGCGGAGACTTCACCAATTCGATCGGCGGCGTCATTCCACAACGCCGACAGAAACGGCCAGAGAAACTTCGCGGTTTTATCCTTTGCCGGATCATTCGCCAGTAGCAGGCGCAGCCGTTCCTGCAGAGTCGCGGCATTCTTGGCCATATCCAGGGCCGGCAGGCCTGGCTTGGTTGCGGGCCGGTACTCAAATGTCGCCAGGTCGAGCACGAGGCGAGCGTCCTTGCCGTCAGCGCCCTTGTTTTTCTTGTAGAAGCCTTGTCCTGTCTTGTCTCCAAGCCAGCCGCGCTTGAGCATCTCGTCCAGCACCGCGCCGAATGCACCGGCAGGCGCGCCCTGCGGGAAGTTCTTCGCCACATGCGCCAGAATGTCGATGCCCACCAGATCGGCAAGCCGAAAGGTTCCGGTCCGCGGCCAGCCGAGCGCCGAACCTGTGAGTGCATCGACTTCTTCGATGGTCAGGCCCTGCTCCAACATCAGGTTTGCCGCGGAAAACGACACGGCAACGCCGATGCGGTTGGCGATAAAGTTGGGCGTATCGTTGGCGAAAACAACCTGCTTGCCGAGATTGCGATCGGCGAAAGCGGCAAACGCGGCCACCGTTGCTTTGTCGGATTCGGCAGTGGGAATGATCTCGAGCAACCGCATGTAGCGAGGCGGATTGAAAAAGTGCGTGCCGAAGAAGCGCTCCCGATGCCCCGGGAGCGCTGCCGCAATCTGCTTTACCGGCAAGCCGGACGTGTTGGTGGTGAGCACGGCGACTGGGTGAAGATGCGGCACAACTTTGGCGAGCAGCGCCGTCTTGATACCCAGATTCTCGGCCACGGCCTCGACGACCCAGTCGCACTCGGCCAGTTTGGGCAGATCGTCTTCAAAGTTTCCGGGGGTGACGAGCGATACCAGAGAAGTTTCGTAAAACGCCGCTGGTTTGGCCTTTGTTAAAGCATCCAGCGCGCATTTCGCTAGGCGATTGCGGTCGCCGGCTCCAGCGGGAACGATATCCAGGAGCAAGGTTGGAATTCCGGCATTGGCCAGGTGTGCGGCAATGCGCGAACCCATGGTTCCCGCACCGAGCACCGCCGCGCGGCGAAGCAGAAACGTTTGCTGATTTTCAACGGAATCGGGAGTTGCGGCGGGTGCGACGGCAGTCGTCATGCTAAATCTTCCTCTAGCAGCATCAGCCTCAAAAGCCGCGCCGCGCGGAAACTCTCGAAGAATACGGAAGTGCAGCGCAAGGGGTCAAGGCGTTGAGCTTCCGCGTTGGCGATCCGCGCGCAGCGCGAATCCGCGAGGGCGGCGTTGGATTGCGCCGGCGGCATCAGAATTTTCTGCGCAGGGTCTCAAACACGCCGTAGCCGATCAAAGCCGAGAGCATCGCGATCAGGAGGTTTTTTCCAGTGAAAATATCGTGCAAGGCAAACGCCAGGGTTTTTCCCGGCCGGCTTGACATTGTGAACTCGCCCATCAGCAAGTTGGAATAAAACAAGAAAACGATGAAGGCAATCTCGATAACAGCGCGCACGAGCATCGTGGATTGGCTTGCGTTCCTGGATTCTTTGGCCATGGAATCTCAAGCCTATCAAAAGGGATTGGAATTCCATGCAATCGGCGCCTGCCCGCAGGTTGAGATTCATGCTTCCGCCAAAGATGATTTCGCCGGGCCCCGCGCACTGGAGCCCTGCGGTATGCTTTCGGAAGAGCAACCCATGGGCATTGCAACCTTGAATTGTGGAGAGGATGCGAGCCCAGGACACCACGAACCTCCCGATTTTCATCCACGGAAAGAATTGAAATGGACTCGCCATCAAGTCTCGCCATTGTGATTATGGCTGCCGGCAAGGGAACGCGCCTGAAATCGCAACGTCCCAAAGTGCTGCATGAAATTGGCGGCAAAACTCTTTTGAGCCACGTGATTGCCGCAGCCTCGCAGATTGTTGCGCCTGCCGATATTTACGCCGTAGTTGGCCATCAGGCTGACAAGGTGAAGGCAGCGGTAGCGGCTACAGGGATCCGCTTTGTGGAGCAATTGGAACAGCGCGGAACCGGGCATGCCATCGAATGCGCACGGGAGGCCATCGCTGGCTACGAAAACGTGGTGGTGCTCTCGGGCGACGCGCCGCTCGTGAAAGCGCGCACCGTGGCTGCGCTTTTCGCCTTTCATCAAGCGCAGAAGGCGGCCATGACGCTCACTTCTGCCGAGCCCGATGAGCCTACCGGCTATGGACGCGTGCTGCACCCTTCGCTTGGGTCCATTGAAGTTGTCGGAATCATCGAACAGAAAATGCTTGCGCGCGACCAGTTATCGCTGCGTGAGGTGAATATGGGGCTTTACGCATTCCGCACTGCGCCTCTGCTCGCCCACCTCGACAAGCTGACCGCCGACAACCCGCACGGCGAGCTTTACCTCACGGACATGGCCCACATTCTGCACGCCGCCGGCGAACGCGTTGTTGCGTTCAAGGTGCCGGATCCGAGCGAGCTTCTGGGCGCAAATACGATGGCCGAAATGATGGCGCTCGATGACGCCCTGCGCACGGCGAGCGCACACCGTCTCATGGCTGCCGGCGTGACGATCTTCCGCCCTGAGACGTGCGTCATCGATGCCGAGGTTGAGGTCGCCGCGGACACGGTGATCGAGCCATTCGTTCAGCTCCTGGGATCGACGCGCATCGGCGCCGCTTGCCGTATTCGCTCATATAGCGTGATTGAAAACTGCACCCTTGCGGACAATGTACTGGTTCGCCAAAGCTGCGTGCTTACCGGGAGTTCGATTGCCGCGGGGGCCAGCATCGGACCGTTCGCGCACATGCGCCCGGGGTGCGAAATCGGAGAAGAAGTGCATATCGGCAACTTTGTCGAAACCAAGAAGGCGATACTGCACAAAGGCGTGAAGGCCGGGCATCTGAGCTACCTTGGCGATGCCGAGATCGGAGCCAACACCAACATTGGCGCGGGGGTCATTACCTGCAATTACGATGGCGTGCGCAAGCACACCACGTCGATTGGCTCAGACGCCTTTATCGGCAGCGATTCCACGCTGGTTGCGCCGGTCACTATTGGGGACGAGGCTTACATCGGCGCCGGTTCTGCAATCACGAAGGACGTTCCTCCGGGATCGCTGGCCGTGGCCCGCGCCCACCAGGTGAACAAGGAAGGGTGGGTCGAAGCCCGGCGAGCCCGCACCCGCAAGCAAGCCGAGGTAGGCAAACCGGTTTGACGGAACTCAACGATCCCTGTTTCGATCCCGGCCAATGCTTGCGCGAATCCGATTTTTGTGAGCAACAATGATCGTTTGACGTTACTTAAATGGGAACGACATCAGAAAGTTCTTTTCCGCCCAACACACTCGGAGTAGGCTTCCCATAGAACGACCGAATTGGCCGCAGAGAGGCTTGGGCATTTTTATTTGACCCTTTTCGCCGATCACGGGGCCGGATGCCGATTGTTTTCGTCCCATCTACAGGTAGTGGGTTGATGGGTCGGACAGTTTCTTGAGGAACCCGAGTTTCCTCCTGGACAAGGCGTCGGAAGCCGGGCTTCTCAAGGTTTTTCGGGCGTTTGAGTTGCGAGTGTTTTTGTTGTTGATTGCAAATATTTTCACTTTTGCAAAATTTGGGATTGCCAGTCGCAGACAGTAGAGACTGACAATCCTCTTGGAAAGGATGGCTTCGCTTCCAGCCGGCGAAGCACATCGGAGGAATCTGGCTTGGCATTGAACCTCGCACGACCGCAGGCGGTACCGCCAACCGGGGGAAATTCGCGCGCGGACGCTGATCAGCGCACAACCGGCCGGCAACGGCGGACGGCCCGCATTCTGGTCGTCGATGACGAGCCNNGAAGGCATAGAGATTCTCGAGCGCAATGCGTTCGACCTCGTGCTCACAGACATCGTGATGCAGGATGGCAACGGAATCACGCTCCTGGAGCGGATTCACGGGCAGCAACCGCAGCTTCCAGTGGTCATGGTGACGGCGATCCACGACATCAGCGTGGCCATCGACTCGATGCGGCGCGGCGCCTACGACTATCTTCTTAAGCCCTTCGAGCGCGAGCACCTGGTGAACACGGTGCAGCGCGCGCTGGACCATCGCCAGGCCCTGCAAGACAGCCACAGCTACCAGCAGAACCTGGAACAGGTGGTGCGGGCCCGCACCGAGATGCTTCGTCAGGCCATGGAGAATCTCGAGCATTCGTACGATGTGACGCTGGAAGCACTTGGCGATGCTCTGGATTTGAAAGATTCTGAGACCGAGGGCCATTCAAAGCGCGTGACGGCCTATACGATTGCTCTGGCGCGCGCCATGGGCATTGGCCCCGCCCAGATCAAGATCATTGCGCGTGGCGCCTTTCTGCACGACATTGGCAAGATGGCGATTCCCGACGACATTCTACGCAAGCCCGGTTCGCTGTCACCTGAAGAGCAGGAGGTGATGCGCGAACATTGCGCACGAGGCTACAACATGCTGCGCAAGATTCCGTTTCTTGCCGAGTCTGCGGAGATCGTCTTCTCGCACCAGGAACACTACGACGGCAGCGGGTATCCGAATGGCCTGCGCGGAGTGGAGATTCCAGTGGGGGCACGGATATTTGCCGTAGCGGATACGCTGGACGCCATTACCAGCGATCGGCCGTACCGCAAAGCGACGAGCTTCGACGCTGCCCGGGAAGAGATTCTGCGCTGCTCAGGATCGCAGTTCGACCCCGCCGTGGTGGAGGTCTTTCTCAAGGTTCCGAATGAGCTGTGGCACGAGCTTCGCTCGGAGATTACCGGCCAGAACAAGCGATTTTCGACCTTCGATATTGCCCCGGTCCCTCACGCGCCATCCAACTAAGCGGGAATTGCTTGCGGCAACGGGCTTTCGGCCTGGTGTGCCGGTGAGCCACTTCTCCTAATTCGCAATCGGTTGGAGGCATCAATGGACAAACTCTCAGCTCAGCAAATCGACGTGCTTCTCGGCAAATTGTCCGACTGGAAGATTGAAGGCGGCGAACTGGTGCGCACTTTCAACTTCAAGGACTTTCGAGAATCGCTCGCCTTCGTCAATCGTGTGGGTGAACTGGCCGAAGCTGCGGGCCATCATCCGGATATCGACATTCGCTACAACCGGGTTCGCCTCGCCCTCGTTTCTCACGACGCAGGCGGCCTGACCGTCAAAGACTTCGCAGTGGCAGCCGGTGCAGACCGGCTGGTCTGATGGCCGGGGCAACTTGCCCGGCCCCTGACGATCAGGCTTCGTCCGCTGGATCGTCCCCGGGGATCCCAAAATGTGGATTTGAGGGCTTTTCCTCAGCCTGGCGGAGCTGTGTGAGGGTTTTTCGGTACCACCAGGCAGCCGCCAGCCCTCCGGCAAACACCGAAGCAGCCGCAACAACCCCCAGTTTGAGCCAGCCCGGCGAGGGAGCGCGTGCCGTTTGCGAAGTGGAAGAAGTCGAAGATTCCAAAGAGTTTGTCATATCTTTGAAGAACCCTTTCTCTGACTGTTGCCGCAATGTACATCGAAAAGGAAGCTGGGGTTTAGATGCTTCATGGCCTAAAAACGATGGGCAATCGGGCCCGAAAAAATAATTTCGATTTTTGTATTTGCTTTCTACCGAATCTATGCTATGGTGTATATATTCCAGTGAAGGA
>PLTV01000157.1 GCA_003164635.1 Acidobacteriaceae bacterium | reverse complement strand
AGGGCGTGAAAGCGCTCCTGCAGCAGAGAGAATCGCTCGGCGGCGGATTCATACTCGGCGCCGGCATGGTCAAGGGCGCTGAGCTGGCCAGCCAGGTGCTCAATCTCCTGCTCCATGGCGCGAAGCTCGTCGAAGACAGTGAGGCACTNNGATTTGCCGGTGCCGTTGGCGCCCACGAGCGCGGTTTTTTCCCGCGAGCGAATCAACCAATTCGCTTCAAGGAAGAGAACGCGCGGGCCAAAGCGCTTGCCGGCATTTTGCAAAGAAAGCATTCCCTTCCTATTTTCTCAAACGGGCGCGGTCAGCGATGCAGGGGAACTCAGTTTTGCGTTTTTGCGGCATCGAGGAAGACAAGCTCCGAGCTGTACGGCTCGGCAAGGTGGACATTGAGGCCCGTCTTCATGAGTTGGGCGCCGGATTGCGTGATTTCGGGGGAGCTCCGGTCTTGAAAATGCAGCTTGTAGAAACGGGTAGGCTCAAGCCCAGCCAGCGTGAAAACATGCTCTGATTGATCGAGCACCGATCCGCGAAATGCGTAGAGCACGCCATGGGCGCGCGCGGAATCGATGTACTCCGTGCCATCCCAATGCACGCCGTCAGGGCGCGAACCCACGTGGTAGAGATGAGCGTCGCGAATGAGAGGGCGCAGCCTGGCTTTATAGAGCTCGATAGCGAACTTGGCCGCCTGGCGTTCCTCAGCAGACCAGGACGAAGTGTCTTGCATGATGGAGAGCCAGCCCATCATGCCACTGCGCAGCATGTAGAGAAAGCCGGGAAGATCGCGGGCCTGCCACTTCTCAACGTAGGTTTCAAGCATGGGCGGCGGCAATAGATACGATGCGTCATAAAACGCGCGGCGATTCGAAAGCGGGTCGTACGTATCGGTAATGGAAAAATAATCGCCGTGCGCCGCTGAACCGAAATCGACCATGCGGCCACCGTCGTTGCAGATCTCGAAAAGCAGGCTGGGATGATCGCGACGCAGTTGTTCGTAGAGAATGTAATACGAGCGCACCGCGTGATACGAAACATCGGTTGAATTGTCGGCAATTACGAACTCCGACGCCCAGTCTTTGACAATGCGCATGCTGCTGCGATTGGGCGGCGCGTGCGGATGGTCCTCGCGGACGCAGCCCTGGGCCACGAGATAGCCGTCGTGCTCAAGCATATCGAGATGATTGCCGGTCACGATGGATTCGAGCTCATGCGAAGCCCATTCATGAGCCGCAGGCACGCCTATGTCGATGGTTTGGCCTTTGTACTCTTCGGGCTTCCAATCGGCAGCCATATCGGTAACGAGCCAGTCGCGAACAACAGGATCGTGAACGTTGAGCGCGCCGGGTTCAGTCGAGAGCGCGGCCTGTGTCCAATCGGTCCATAAGCCAAAGCGAAGGCCGCGAGCATGCGCGGCATCGGCGATGGCAGAAAGCCCATGCGGAAATTTTTTCGAATCGGCCACCCAGTCGCCCACGTTGCGAAACCAACCGGCATCCAGGTGAAACATCTCCATGCCCAGATCGCTCGACTCGTCGATCATGCGCAGTGCAAGGGCTTCATCAACAGCAACTCCGCTGCCCCAGCTGTTATTCACAACAAGCGGATAGTGAGAATCGCGCCATGTGATTGGATTGCCGAGAACCGAGCGAATCCATGGGCGAAGCTGGTTCCCTGCTCCGTCGGGACCGCCGAGAAATGCGCCGAGGAACGCAGTCGGAGTCGAGAAGGATTCGCCGGGTGCGAGACGGGTTCGGAATGGTCCAGGTTCGGGGTCGAGCCCAAGTCGTGAACTCAGCGTTAGCCCGCTGCGCGTCAGCGCGATGCGCGTTCGGCCACTGAATTCAATGCCGGCAAACCAGCCAGATTGAGCGTGACCTGGATCGAAGACGATCTCCGCGGGAATGACCTCGCGCGATTCTCCTTTGCGCGGAAATGCATAAGTGGTGGAGTGACCCCTCCAGCTGTAGCCGTCGTTGATAGTCTCGAAATGCGTGCCCTGCGCAGAGGGAGTGTCAGCGCCTTTTTCAACGTAGAAATTGGTAAGCGGAATTGCAGAGTGTTGAGCAATTTCCAGCGCCAGTGAGTCAATCATCGGGAGCCAGAATTCGTGCGCGGAGAGGTTCTGAACGGTGATCGTGTGCTCAAGAGCGCCGAAAGGAGCGCGCGCCTGCCATCGCCACTCGATGCGAATGTGGGGCTGAGTGGATTCGTATACGAAGCTGACGCGACGCTGAGAGTTGGCGTCGCGGGCGGGAACGTGCCGCCAGCGCAGTGGAACGGATCGACCTTCGATCTCGACTGCTGCGGGAAGGACTTCAAAGGCGGCATTCTTCCACTGCGCCCGATCGGGGCCCGCGAATGCGAGCAGACGGGGCTGAGCGGGTCCGGCCTGAAGGCGAAGCGAAAGATCGGAGGTGCGCAGGACAACGGGCTGCGCAGACTGGCCGTGCGATTGAAGGATCGCAAACGCGAGCGTTGCGGCAAGTGCCAAAGTCGCACGAATCATGGCTCAATTCCGAATTCAAGATGAACACGATGGTACGCCGACGCCGGGCAAGTCGACGCAAGCAATGTGAAATCAAAAACATCGTCGGTCCGCTGAGTGCGATGGACCGATGCGGGCGGAGTGAGTTTCCAACCGCTGCTCAGGCGAATGAGCGAAGGACGGTCGCAGGAAGCGTCGGCATCGACAAGAAAGCTTGAACCCACGATGCGCGTTGAGATCAGACGCAGCGCCGAACTCTGGTCCCCGGCAAGAATTGGGTCATGTGGAAGAGTGATGCCAATGCCGCCTTTGTAAGCCACGAGAAGTTCGGAACGGCCGCCGGGCACTGTCAATTCCATTCGCGCGCGCGTCTCCTGCGGAAAGCTTTGCAATGTCGCGGCAAGCCTTGCGCCGTTGAGCTGGACAGGACCGAGCGTTGCGCCGAGGGGCAGAAGAGGCGCGAACTCGAGTTGCAACGGCGGCCCGTCATTGTCAATGGCAAGCGAAAGACCGCCAGGCGTGCGGCGGAAAACAAACGCCAGAGAAGAAGTCCCCGCGCGAATGTGGCTGATCTCCACGTGATCCCAATCGCCAGGAAAACTCGGCGCAAAAACGAGGCGATGCGCGAGCGAATCGGTCTCCAGGCCGAGGAGCCCTTGAACCGTGGACGAAACAAGACCGGCGGAAGACCACGACTGCTCAGGTACTGACTCGGCCTGCGGGGCAAAGATGGCGCCGGAGAGAACTTCGTGAAGGTGGCCCGGCGCATCGAGTTCGGCTACGTTGAGCAGCGACTGCCATATTTCATAAGCCGCCGCAGGGCGATGATGCTGCCAGAACGCAGTCGCCGTTGCGGCCGTGGCGACAGGCCATACACTGCCTTTGGCGTACGACTCAGGATCGTACTCGGTCGACTTCGACGACAGGCTACGCACGCCCCAGTCGGTGAGAAAATCAGCGGAGCCAAGTTTGTCGAGGAGAATATCTGCACGGTCGCTCCCGAAGAACTCAATGGCCTCCTGGGGCCCACTGCGCATCTGGTCGATCGGCTTTCCCTCGGCAGTGTGACCGTTGATCCAGAACTGCTGGTCAGGATTCCAGTAACGTGAAGCAATCGAGGTACGGGCTGCTTCGGCCGCGTCGCGGGCCTTGCGCGCAAGGTCTTCGTTTCCCTTCTGCCTGGCGAGAAGAGCAAAGCCCTCACTGGCCTCGATCCACTGCACGGAGAGATCGAGATCGTCGGCCATTCGGTCCTGCTCGTTTGCGCCCTCCTTGTCCGCGGGAATGCGCGGCAGTGCGGTTGCGGGGTCGATGAGTCGCGTGCAATATCTGTAGGCCGCGGCAATCGACTCCCAGTTCGCGAGGACAAAGTCGCGATCGCCCGATGCCTGCGCATAGCGAGCGAACGAGGCAAGGAACTGAAACGTCACATCGACATGGACGAACATATACGGATACTTGCCGCGCCAGTCGATGAGCCCGGCGCTCTGCGAAAGTTCGTGCCAGATCATTCCAGTTTGTGTGTCGCGATAACGGAGAATGAATTCGAGCTCCTGCCGGGCATGCGCCCAGTCGCCAGCGTCGAGCGCTGCCTGCGCGGCAACGAGCCCGTCGCCTGCGAAGAACCAGTCGTACTGGGGTCGGCGTCCCGCGTGCGAGGGGCCGTAGCCGCCAACAAAACCGCAACCAAGGTCCGGGTTGCAGACCCAGGCCTGATGCACTGCCGCCTCAGCCCATCCGAGTGCGCGGTTGATTTGAGGATCGGGGGTCGTCAACTGCAGCTGCGCGTCCTCGAGGTCAGCCCAATGAGCAGCCTCCTCTTTCATTAGCCCGTCAGCATCTATTTCAAGAGCCGTGAGCGCGGTTTCGACCGGCTTGCCGCGGGATTCATTCAGGGTGACAAACACTTGCGCCCGACGATCGCGATCGGGGCTCAATGCGAATGCGAGTTCACCGCCGGCAGCCGTGCTCCTGTCATTGCCCGTGCGATCGTGGGTGACGACCTGGGGCGAGGCAATGGCAGCCGAAAAGCCGAGCGAAGGCTCCGAAAGGATGTAAGCATGCAGAGCGTCGCTCCAGGCCGTGGACTGGCCGCCCATCCCCGCAGGCCACATCAGATCAAGCACAGGTGTGGCTCTGATTTCGATGTCAACCGCGGACTCGCTTTGAACCTGAAATGTGAGAATAGCCGCGGGACGATCGAGCGGCACAAAAAGAGTCTCGGTCACCTTGAAGCCAGGACCAACATAAACAAGCGCGGTCTGCGTTGGCGCGGTTTCGATCGAAGACAGAAGACGTCGACCGTCGATGAAGGTGTTTGTACCGGCTGGACGAAAAGCGACGTGCAAGTTGCGAACGATCTGCACAGGATAGGCCCAAAACTCGAATCCCTCATCGCCATAGCCGCCGAGGAAGGCGCGCTGTCCCGTGGCGGAGACGAACCGCAATGGTGACCCGGCCGACGTGCGCAAGAGCAGATTGTCCAGGTTCGGCTGAGCGCCGAGATGGGCCGACAAGACGACGAGGGTCAAAAGCGCGCCCAATGGCATGCGCCACACGGATTTGTTTCGGCCGCTGTCCATTCAAATAGAATGCCTCAGCCGGGTGGGTGCGGCACAGACCGATTGCGACATCTTGCTCTGCCGTTCGCAGCCAGCCTGAAGAGAGACTTCGCCCGGCTCGCTCGTTGAGCCAAGCCCGATTGACTTCTATTCGCCGGTGGCCTTGCATTACTCTTGAAACAGCAACCGGGCCTGTAGCTCAACGGTTAGAGCAGGGGACTCATAATCCCTTGGTTGGGGGTTCGAATCCCTCCGGGCCCACCAAATTCCTTGAATTCAGACCACGATTCGAACTCGGCTTCTTTCTTTGCTCTCGATTTCCCCCCTCGGCTCCTTTAGCTCACCATTCCTCCCATCAACGGATCGCTGAAGCTTGGACTGCCGGTCTCCACGTGTCCGGCATAGCGGGCCTCGTCGCTCGAGTGTTCAGATTTGACCGTGAAGTCGTACCATCCGTGACTTTGTTTCAAATTCAATACAACCGATGTTTCGCTATCAGGCTCGATTTTCCGCGCTATCGTGTTCGACTTGTAAGAATTATCGTGAATCGAAACGTTGACAGGTTCCTTCCCTTGGACCTTCAGGCGAACCATCACGTTTCCGGTCAACTGAGCGCCCTCGCGCTCGTGCAGGACGCCAACGTAAAGGCTGTGCGACGAAGACGATCGACCGGTAAAGGCACGATAGAAGCCATTTGGCCCATGAACCAGGATGGAATAGCCTGAATCGGCAAACAGCGACAGCGGAATGTTTTTCGTCAGCGTGTCGCCCGGCTTTACCGCATAGGTGGCAGCCATCATTCCTGCACCCGGCGCTCGACCTGCCAAATTGCGCAGATAGACGTTGAAGGGCGCGCCCGCCGACCTCGCTCCATGTGCCTGATTGGCCGCGGCAAGTTGCAACTCGTAAGACGTCCCGTCCTTACTGAAATTCCCATCTGCATAAAGCTCATAAGGCAGTACGCATGCCGGCCGGATGCCTACTTCCTGGTGGGCAACCAGGCCGGAACGAAACGGACCCCGATTGATCTGAGCGATCTGCGCAGCCGTCAGCTTTGTGTAGTTCGATGGAATCTGCTTGGATCGCGCTTTCTCAATGCCTATGACGAACTTGTCGCGATCGAGAAACTCCATTGCCGGCGCCTTCGGATCGTAAGGACGAAAAACCGACGTAAGATCGCCAGCGATCGCCCGCCGCCATGCGCTGATGTTCTCTTCGCGCACGGCCTTGCCGCACTTGCTCTCGACGAAGTGCTCCAGGAACATCAGCGTCGATGTGTGATCGAAGAGCTGGGAGTTGACCCAACCGCCGCGACTCCATGGCGAAGCAATAATCATCGGCACGCGGAAACCCATGCCGATCGGGCCTGCTCGAGCGTCGTTCTCCTCGACNNCCGGCGGATGCTCCTCCGGTTTCGGGGCGCTTCGGATCGGCCGCCACGTATGAGGGTGCATGGTCAAAGTAGCCGTCATTTTCGTCGTAAGTCAAAATGAAAATCGTCTTTTTCCAGACCTCGGGATTCTCGGTCAGAATGTCCATCACTTCCGAGACGTACCAGGCCCCGTACCAGGGGGCGGTCGGATGGTCAGAGAATTTTTCCGGAGCCGTTAGCCATGAGATCGCAGGCAGATTGCCTTCTTTCACGTCCTTGCGAAACTGGTAGAAGACGTCTCCCTTCGGAACGTGCATCGTTTGCGGTTTGCCTTCGTCTTCAAACGTCAAGGGATGAAGTGCGTGAAACTCCGGGTCGCCGGCATTTGTCACAAACGCAGCGTTGTGCAGTGCTGCTTGCTTCGTTGAGAGCTTCTGGTATCGCTCTTCGCCGCTGTCGGCAAGCGCTGCTTTCGCTGCTTCCCGGCGGCGTCGCGTCTCTTCAAGGTGCGCCTGGAGTTTTGCCTTTTCCGCCGCTTCGCTGGCCGCGGAGAGACTCGATTCAAGCTTTGCCGCATGGGCTGACAGCTCGTCGATTTCCTTCTGGCAAGCCAGCGGGAATCCCGGATAGGCCTCAACATTGTAAGCATTGAAACACTCGAGCACGTTATCGCCGAAGTTCGCCAGCCAGGCGTCTTCTGCGCCGGAAAGGCCCGCCCGGCTCAGCTCATTCTGATAGTGTTTCCAGCTGATGCCTGCTTCGTGCAGCCGCTCGGGGAAGGTCTTCCAACTCAGGCCGCCGGGGTCGATTTGCTCATTGCGAATATGGGCCCGGGAGTTTGCGTGCTGCTCATCGCGAATGGTTCCGGACCAGAAATAGCTGCGGTTGGGCGAGGTGCTCGTCATCACCGAACAGTAGTTCTGATCGCAGACCGTGAAGGCATCGGCCATGGCGTAATAGAAAGGCAGGTCGTCTCGCGTGTAATACCCCATCGTCAGGGGCAGATGCGAATACTCTTTCTCGTCGGTTCGCTTCGCCTCCAGCCATCCGTCATGGCGTCCCTCGTTCCAGGCGTCCACCTGGCTCTGGCGCGAGTGAGGTAGCGATCCCATCCAGGTGATCCGGGTATCGCGAATGTTCAGTCGCCAGGGAGCATAGGAGTTCCCTGCCGCGTCGGTCTGTACAAACACCGAGTTGCCGCTCGCCAGCCGAAAGGCGCGTGGATCGTTGAAGCCACGCACTCCACGCAGGGTTCCGAAGGCGTGATCGAAAGAGCGATTCTCCTGCATCAGAATGACAATGTGTTCGGCGTCAAGAAACGTCGAGCCGGCGGCCGGTTCAATGGCGAATGCCCGCTGGATGCTCTCGGCGCCGACCGCGGAAATGCCGGCAGCGCCCGTGAGCATTGCCGCAAGCTTTAAAAAATCGCGTCGACTTTGCATAGTCGGTCTACTTTCGCGGAATGGGTATTGTGCCTCGCAGAAATCCTGAGTTTCAGGGGACAAGACGAGGCACTGCTTCGCTCCGTACCGGCAATCTGCCGCGCAACAACAGGCAATGCCGCGAATTCAAGTGTAGCGGAGAGGCTTTGACGAAGATTGGCCTGAACTGGAATTCTTGGATCGGGCCCCACTCAACATGTAGATTCGGTCTTGGACGAATTCGCTCAGTCTTTTTGAACCGCATCGCGGAGCCCAAAAGATTTCCTCGAGAAACCTTGAACAAGGAAGAGAATAGAGGAATATAGGCATGAGTCACTCGATCGAATTTCCCCCGACGATGCACACCCTGGCCGATCTCCTCAACGATCGTCGGGCCCGGAACGCCGCATGACGCCGGGGATCAAAAGAGATGTTCAGCGACATCATTCGTCGCCTTCCAATCTATCTACCCGCACGTTCGCGCGTCTATGCAGTCGTGCCATCGCAAATTTACTCATGATGCTGAAAGCCCATTTCCATACTTTCGTGCGGACTAGACTTCGCGGCGCCCTCCTTTTCGCGCTATCGATCCTGCTGGGACTCACTCCGGCGTGGGCGGTTCCTGCTTTCTCATCAACCGATGGCTTTGCCTGGCAGGTTATCGGGACCTGGCGAATTGCAGGACAGAGCGAATCCGTTCGAACGGGCGACGCCATTCAGCCAGGAGCGCTTCTGCAACCGGACTCCACGGCGACAAGACACTCCATCCTTGTTTATCTGCCGGATGGCCAAAGCATTGGCTACGAATGTTTCACGGCCGAAGACTGCGCGCGGGGGTTCCGCGTCCCATCCCTTTATCGCGTCCCCGAACCCTTCGCCGCGGATATGGTCGCTCGCATTCGCTCCGTGCTGAGCGGTGGGGAACACAAGTTTTCCCACGGATTCGACGCGTCCCTCCCTTTGGATTTGCCTCGCGACGAGGTTTTGGCTGTCCGTGGTCCCGACGGTCAAATCACCGTCAGGGGGTTGGCAGCAAGACTTCCCGATGGGCCTTTTACCTACGACATACAACCACTTGCCACCTCAGTGAAAAACCAGTTCGATGTGTCGTTCGATAAGAAGGGCCCCTCCGTCAACCTTCGCGTTCCTGCGACCGGCCTTTATGTCGTTACTGTCCATGACCCCATGCACCATCCAAGGATCCGCCTGTTTCTTGCCGTCGCGGACTCCGCTCAAGAGTCAGAATTCAAGAAATCGTCGAGCGACGCAAAACAATTGATGTCGCATTGGAATGACGATTTCGGCGGTTGGTCCATTCATGACTTTCAATGGGCTTTTTTGCAATCGCTTTTCGCGGGCCCACCGCAGGATTCAGCCCCCGCGCGTGCCTCGATCCATCAATCTCATGCCAATAATCGGTCCGCGGCTGATGTAGCCGCAGAGCCGGCGTTTTCCCCCAAACCGGGAATCCTGCCGGCAGAAGCGAATATCTCGATGAGTTCAGAAACTGCGGGCGCCATCATTCACTACACATTGGATTCTTCGCAGCCCAATTCCAGTTCCGCAGTTTACCGCGAACCGATCGTCATCAAGCGTTCGGGACTGATCATCAAGGCATTTGCCTCTGTCGCGGGAAAGAAGGACAGTGCAGTCGTTACGGGAGAATTCCGCGCCCGCGATTGACGGCAGCCGGAAGGTGGCCCCGAAATTCACGGATCGGCACATCGATAGAGAGNNTGTCGTTCTGGTCGTCGCGGGCGGTACGGTGGGCGCAGCGTATTGGTACAGAAACGTTCGAGTACCTACGAACGTGGCCTATGTGACCGAGGAGGACGGCAAGATTGATCAAATTGACCTGGCGACCATGAAGGTAACGCGGAGCGTGCAACCGGAAGATGTTTCTCCGAGGGGCGAGGCCGTTACGTTCGACGGAAAACATCTCATCACCGCGGATAAGGAAACTTCCGACATCACCGTTTTCAGCACACCAAAACTCCAGGTGGAGCTCAAGAAACATGTCGGCGATAATCCCGAGTTCATCAAGATCGATCCTGCTGGTGACCGCGTTTTTGCCACCTTCGAGCCGGGCTCTTCCGGCGGCCCTCCCAAAGAGAACGCGGGCGGAGCCGATGACGATGATGCCAACGAGCCGCCTGCGGAGATCGCCACCTTCCATATTGGAGATTGGACCCCAGGCCCAGTCTCCACAGCCGGCAAGGAGACCGAGGGGCTGGAATTTTCACCGGACGGCAAGTATCTCCTGGTGGCCAACGAGGCACAGAACTCCATCGGTATCTTTGACGCCGCGACGGGCGAACATCTCCGCGACATCGACCTCAAACCGTATGGCCTGCGCCCGCGCGGCATCAAGGTTTCGCCTCAGCACACCTTCTACTCCATCACAATGGAGACCTCGGGTACGCTTTTGAAACTCGGCATGGACTTCAATGCGATGAAGTCCGTATCAACGGCAGCCAAGCCCTACGGTGAGTCTTTTGACCGGTCAGGCAAAAGGATTTTCGTTAGCGCGGCGATGGCGCGCAAGCTGCAGGTGTTCGATGCCGATTCGCTCAACCTGATTGCCGAAGTGCCGATCGGGCAGCGTTGCTGGCACTTCACATTCACTCCCGATGACTCGAAGATCCTGATGGCCTGCGGCCGGTCCAACAATATCGTCATCGTGGATCCCAACGCCTACAAGCAAATCGGTACCATCGAGGGCTTCCATCTTCCCTGGGGCATTGTGACCTATCCGCGCTCCTTCGGAAGCCTGGGATTACCCTGATCGAGGCGCGATCCTTGGCAGTGCGGTTCAGACTCACTTGGCCTTGAAATTGAAATTGATTTTGGCGTTGCCGTGCGCGGGCACAGTCACTTGCTGTTCCTGGGTTGGCAGATGATCATGCCACACTTCGAGAGTGTAGGTGCCGGGCGGCAGATTGGGAATGGTAAAGCTTCCATCGCTTGCCGAAACAGCGAAGTAAGGATGGTCGACCACGCCGATATGCGCATGCATCCAGTTATGGATGTTGCACTTCACGGGGATCATGATCTCCTGCTTTGTAAATCGCCGTTTCATGGGTGGATCGCCCGGGCCCTGGCTGTGATTCCATTCATGATTCACCTGTGCCATGGGATGGATGTTGTGGGTCACGGGATCGGAGTTGACGACATCGAGTTCCTGGCCCACCTGTACTCCGATCACGCGCGGGTGAAACCAGCAGCCATGCTGATCGATTGTCACCGGAGCCGCCGCTGGCGCAAATGTCTTCCCTTCGAGTCCTGACTTGACATAGACGAATGCATCCGCAAGCCCATTGTGATCGTCGATGATCATGGAATCATCGTAAACCGCTCCCTGATTCGCGTTCACGCACGCAGGGTCATTCGACATCTCAATCGTCTTCTTCGCCGGCCGTTGACCGCTGAAGTGCACCGATCCGGAGATTGTGCCTGCCGTGGCCGCATCCACATGAAAATAGTTGGGGACTGCAACCGATGAGGCCGAGGCGCCACCCGGAGCTGAGCTGTGCGAGCAGCCCGCCATGATCAAGAGAATGCTGAGCAACGGAAACGTCTTCTTCATATCCTCTTACTCTTTTGTTGGTGGCCCGGCCTGCTGCGGCATAGCGCCGGTCAACCCCTTCATAAACTCCACCAGGTCAGACTTGTCCTGGGCCGACAGATGAATCTTTGTCATCTCCGGATCAAGATAGGGATTCGAATTCCCGTGGCCGGCGTAGTAGTCCATCACTGCTTCAAGCGTTTTTTCGCTGCCATCGTGCATGTAAGGCGCTGTAAGCGCCACATTGCGGAGCGTAGGCGTAAGGAAAGTCCCTGTATCGGATGCGGTGCCCGTCTGACCGAATCTTCCATTGTCGGTCAGGCTCTCGTCGTCGCCCACCCCTATGCCGAGATTATGAAACTTGCCGTCGGTAAACAGTGCATCGTTCTTCCGAATCGAATGGCATACGGCACAGTTGCCGCGGCCCGGATCCTGAAAGATAAGCAGCCCGCGAATCTGCGCCGCGGTGAGAGCAGATTTGTCGCCGCCAAAATAGAACCGGTCAAAGGGTGAGTCTCCGCTCAGCAGCGTGCGCTCGAAAGCGGAGATCGACTTTTCCACCTCGACCATATCCAGCAAGCGCGAGCCGAAAGCTTTCTCGCACATTGCCCTGTATGTTGCATCTGTGTTCAAACGAAAAAGCAACCGGGCGGGACTTACATCCATCTCCCGGTGGTCCTGAATCGGAAGCGCGGTCTGCATCTCCAAACTGGCCGCGCGCCCATCCCAGAATTGAAGCGGAAGATACGCGGCATTCAAGAGAGTTGGAGCATTCCGCACGCCGGCCAGCCCATGCACGCCGATGGAAAGCCTGCGCCCATCGCTGAAGCCTAACTTCGAATCGTGGCACGACGCACACGACTGGGTGTTGTCATTCGAGAGCCGTACGTCGTAAAAAAGTTTGCGCCCCAGCGCGATTGTTTCCGCCGTGGGCACATTGTCCGCGGGGATCGGAACCGGCGGCAATCCAAGCGGAACGCTGATTGCGACGACCGCTCCAATCGGCCTGTCTTTCTCCGAACTCCCGCATCCCACGAGCAGGGCGAGAATGCCGACGATCATCGCGCTTTTTAACTTCGACGCGCTCATCTCGCGCGGCTTCCTACGGGGCGATCTGGTGAAGATGTAGCGAAGAATACAGGATTTCGACAAATCAACATTGGGCACCCGGCTGTCCCAGTCGGCAGTGCGGATGATTCACTTTGGATTGAGCACCGAGCCAATTCCAAGTTCTCCCCTCATCAGCGGTTTGGAATTCGACCAGAGGCCTCGACCTCTCCCCACAGGGATTTCCATCCTTAGTCTAACGTCCGCGAAGAATTCATGCAGAGCAGCATCAGATCGGCAAACATCCATACTCGCAACGAGCGCCCCTATCAATCGCTTTTTGAGGGATTTAACCCAGCTTGGCGGAGCGCTGCATCTGCCAGTAGACCCCGTAACGCTGGTCGCTGATTTGGAACATTGGCATCAGCGAATGCTTGCCGTTCTCCCCCGCCGCGGTGAAACGCAGATCATCCTTCGAATCAACCTGAACCCACTGGCCTGTCTTTGCGTCGGGCCCCGCGGCGGCCTTCAGCAACGGAGCTGCGGCGGGCAATTTCTTCGGCACCGGATCTCCACCTTGAAGCACGCGGCTCGACTCGTCGGCCGGAGCTCGGCCCAGATCGGCGGCCAGAACTAGCGGCCCGTAGAGAGCGGCTGCAACAGAGTCGTCCCCCGACAGCAGTTCCTGGCGCAGCTCCATGGGCAGACTGACGGTGATCGTATCGCCATCTTTCCAGATGCGGCGAAGTGCGAGGTACGACCCCGGATCGGCATTCGCTTCAAGTGCGCGCCCGTTGATTTTCACTTCACTTGCAGAGTTCGTCCAGCCGGGAGTGCGGATGTGAATGGTGCGCGGCGCCGAACGCGATGAATTCACCCTCAGCGTCGTGCCTTGCTCACGCGGGAAGTTCGTGGTCTGCTCGAGCACGAGGCCCTCTTCCTTCCAGTCAAGGATCGATGGAAGAAACTGGTTCACCTAGAGGTCGCTGCCGAGGAGCCGGCGATACAGAGTCCGGCGACGCCGGCGGTTGTTTTAAAAAATTCGCGACGCGATCGGTCCATCATGGCGTTACTCCCGCACATTCAGCTTACTGCCATGAGCAAGGCGATGAATCGATTTATGGCTGATTGTAGCGGGACTTATATAGGACTGCGAACCCTCGCACACCAACCAGATCGTCCATCCGGCAGGCGGGGCAACGTGCAACTAGGCCGTTTTGCGCTGTGTGGGGATCTTGACTGAGACTGGCCGCCTGAGCCCCGGCTTCTTTCGAAACAGCGCATCAAAAATGTCGGCCACTGACATTGGAAAACTCGGAGTCCACTTTGCAGGTCTATCGTCGCGCATGGTCGGATTCTACCCAAACCCGCTGGTCGCTTTGTAAAGGATCTGTTACGCTTCGATTACTTTTCAGTGTCCTTTTCGTTTAACTTGCTCAATCGTTACCGAATCGGGAAACCTCAGATGCGCAGGAAGAGCTTTCTCCGGTACATCCAGTAGAGCAAGAGCCAGTAAATGGTCATCACGGCCACCCCGACCATGAACGGTTCGAGGCCGGCGCCGAAAATCCGAAATACCCGGTCCCCAAGGTGGATGTGCAGGCTGGAGACGATAAAGTCTTCCCACAGATGCGCCATCAGATAGGCCGCGATAGAGTTCATTCCTACTACGACCAGCGGGAAGGCCCATCGCCGGTAGCCCTTCACGTCAATGATCCACGAGAAGGCTGCAACGAAGAAGAAGCAGACTCCGCCGCTGAACAGGGTCCAGCTTGGCGTCCAGATGCGCTTCACGATCGGGCAGATCCCGGTAAAGTGCAGCAGCAACCCCGCGGCAACAAGAAGCGCGCCGGCCACGAAGAACCGCTTGACCGGTATCCTGGGAGCGGCAGCGCGGAACCATTGCCCCGCCTGCAAGCCCAGCAAAAGAGTGCCGAGCGTCGGGATAAAGCTCAGCGTGAGGTACCCGCCTTCGTTGTAGGCAAAGCGCGAAGCGCGCGGAAGGATGTTCAAAAACCAGACGTCGAATGCCTGTCCGAAGTTGCTGTTTTTATTCCAATGCGAGGCAAAGCCGGTAAAGTTGTGCGGCCAGTTGTAAGGAACGCCGACGGCCGGCCAATCGAAATTTGGGCCAGGCGCAGGATAGAGCGCCCAAGCCAGCCAATAACTGAAGAGGATGCCGGCAAGAGCGATCCACTGCCATTTGGGGCGGCAGTGCGCCAGCAGAAACGCGAATGTAAAGCCCAGGCCGATTTGCGTGAGCGTGTCTTCAAACGTGAAATACGTCTGCGTCGACTGGATAGAGCGCAGGAAAATGCCCAGGAAGATCAGGACAAAGCTGCGCCAGATGGTATGCAGCAGTTGGTGTTGAAAGCTTTGACCTTTGCTGGTGCGGCTGGCAATGGAATACGGCAGTGCGACGCCGACGAGGAAACTGAAACCCGGCTGAATGGTGTCGTGGAGGCTCATGCCAAACCATTCCGTGTGCGTCTGATTCCAGGCCAGAATATGCCAGAAGGTGCTGTTCGGATACGCGCGAGCGACCTTCCAGAAGCTCAATACCTCGCCCATCATCAGCAGCATCACCAGGCCGCGATAGGCATCGACGGCGACGTTGCGCGGCGGAACGGCTACGGCGGCAGGATTGATGGACCGCGTCTGAGGAGGCGCCGTGTGCAGTGCATTGATTGTGGCCTGGGCCATTTCCACTCTCCCACGGGCTTGCAAAGCCGACGCTCGGCGGCGTTGGAGCCCGGCAGCGAAATTCAAGTGAACGTTAACACATTGACATTTAAAGGGGCCAGACAAGTTTTCCATCGACACAGGCAGGTTGACGGAGTCTTCCCGCTGAACTAGACTCGGCACAATTCAAGCGCTGCAGAAAGTGCATTCTTTACTTCATCGCGCTTAAATCAGGACCCTGAGATGAACTCGCTCAAAGACTCCCTTCACGACGTTTCGCGCAGAGAATTCCTGCGCCTCGGCGGCATTACCGCTGTGGGCATCAGCATGCCAGAGCTTTACGCGGATGAGGCGAAGCCAGCCGGTGCGACCATGATGGGCGTACCATTTGCACCTGTCACGCCAAAAATCGGCATCATCGGCACCGGGGGCCGTGGCACCAGCCTGCTTGAAAATCTGCTGGCTGCGGAAGTCAAGGTCCTGGCCCTGTGCGATGTGGTACGCGAGAAGGCGGAACATGCGCAATCGCTGATCGTGAAAGCGGGCCAACCAAGTCCCGAGCTTTACACAAACGGAGACCACGCTTTCGAGTCGCTTGTAGCACGGGACGATCTCGATCTGGTCATCATCGCCACGCCGTGGAACTGGCACGTCGAAATGGCCGTGGCCGCCATGAACCACGGCAGGCATGCAGCCGTTGAAGTCCCGGCCGCCACCACGATCGAAGACTGCTGGAAGCTCGTCAACACCTCTGAGAAGACGCGCCGCCACTGCATGATGCTTGAGAACTGCTGCTACGGCTATAACGAAACGCTCATTCTGCGCATGATTCACGAAGGCCTGTTCGGCGATCTTCTCTACGGCGAGGGTGCCTACATTCACGACCTTCGCGAAGAGCTTTTCTCCGGAAAAGGCGAGGGCCTCTGGCGCCGGACATTCCACACGCAGCTGAATGGCAATCTCTATCCGACGCACGGGCTGGGCCCTGTAGCGAACTACATGGGCATTCAGCGTGGCGACCGCTTCGACTACATCGTCTCAGTCAGCACCCCGCAGCACGGGCTCGAACTCTATCGCAAGGCTCATGTGGCCGCAGGCGATCCGCGATGGGCCGAGCAGTACGTGTGCGGCGACATGAACACTTCCATCATCAAGACGGCGAATGGGCTTTCCCTCACGCTGAAACACGATACGTCCAATCCAAATCCCTATAACCGGATCAACCTGATCGCAGGAACCAAGGGCTTGTTCGCCGACTATCCGCCGCGCATCTACTTCGACGGCCAGGCAGGAGGAGAAGACTGGGCCAGCATCAACGCATGGAAGGAGCACCAGCATCCGCTGTGGAAGCAGGAAGGCGAGATTGCCAAAAAGCTCGGCGGCCACGGAGGCATGGACTTCATCATGCTCTACCGCCTGGTGCAGTGCATGCGCGAGGGTCTGCCGCCCGACATGGATGTGTACGATGCCGCTACCTGGTCGGCGCCTGGGCCATTGAGCCAGTTGTCGGTTGCGAATGGAAGCGCGCCGGTAAAGTTTCCGGATTTCACCCGGGGATCGTGGCAAAAACGTCCCGTGTCGGCAATCGCTACGCAAGTGTAGGTCTCGCAGGAGAGTCGCTCAAGGCGTGACGACAGCGCCGGCATGTGCGGGCCGGCGCGCGTACACCCACAGATAGAACACGCCCACCGCCAGAAGCGTAAGCGGCACGGGAAAGACCTGCGCAGCCATCACCATCTGGCCCGAGCGTCCCGTCGTTGCGATGTGAAGGTGCGGGAACACCGCGAACACAACGGCCCAGGGAAGATCACCGGTCACCAGAATCCCCGCGAGATTCACCAGCAGCGCCAGCCACTTGAGACGACCGCCTTCAGACCAGAGCAGCGCACACGCGGGCACCGTGAGCAGCAGCAGTTTGGTGTCGTATTGGCGATGATAAACGGGCAGCAGCGAAAGCGTTGCAATCGAGGCCAGCGCAAGCCAGGTTCGCGCCGTTGTGGCGGGTGTCCGCAGCGTGAACCAGCCCCAGGCCAGCAGCAGCGGTGCGCAGACAAAATACGTCACCGGGTTGTAGAAGCGCGGATCGTCGTGGAAGTAGCTCACCACGGTTTGCAGGCTCACGATCATCCCCAGCGTGTGCGCGCCCAGCGATGTCGGTCCCGGATCGTTCAGGTCGCCGCGCGCCGAAGCGAGCGCGAGATTGGTGTGAAGCTCCTGCATCCAGTGCGGTGAGACCTGCGAGACCCATACGACCGCGGGAATCGCCACCAGAACAACCACGAGCAGCGTTTGCAGTGCGCGTTTGCGATAAGCCCCGCCTGCCAGCAAAAAGTAAAGCCAGACCAGGCCGGCATCATGTGGCTTGAGAAGGAGGCTCAGCGCCAGGCAGACCATACCGATGCCGGCAAAGCGATTCTTGAGCAAGCACCAAACGGCGATCACGCAAAGGCCAATAGCAACGGCTGCAGCGTTGCCGATGATCATCACCACTTCGCTGTTGACGAGAATCAGCGCGATCAGCGCCCCTGCAAGCAGCGGAGCCCGTTCCGCTGCAAGGTTCCACATGAGAAAGGCAGCCGTGGTGAGGCTTGCGGCCATGACTGCCAGCCAAAGCAGATGGGCGGGAGCCCACGGTAAGAGAGCGAATGGCGCCACGACAAGCAAGCCTGTGGGAAGGTTGATACAGACCAGCACGGCGCGGCGCACAGAGCGCGCGATGATCGGATCCGCAGGGAATGTTCCGCCATCTGCCACGTACTCGCGCAGAATCTGGCCGTCGGCATAGGGGTCCTGATGGTGCATCACGCACCGCGCGCCATAATAGACCGCCTTGAAGTCCGACATGGGCCCGGGCACGATGCTTTCAAGGGCGACGCCCAGCAGAAGAAATACCAGGCAGCCCAGAAAAAGAAACATCAAGCCATCGCGCCGCGCGCCGTTCATCGTATGCGTCAACCTTTAGTCGAAGAGGGTTCGGGTTCCATGCCGCCAAATGGATCTTCGAGCGACGGACTCTGCGGCGTGAGCAACTCCGCACCGGCCTCGGTGATGAGCATGTCGTCTTCAAGGCGGACACCGAATTCGCCGCGAATATACACTCCCGGCTCGTCGCTGAAGAGATTGCCCGCGTTCAATCGCGGTTGCAGGTCATAACCGTACATGTCGTTCTTCACCAGGTACGGCCACTCGTGCATGTCCATGCCAATGCCGTGGCCGACGCGATGCGAAAAGTACGTGAAGCCCGGGCCGTAGCCGCCATCGACAATCACCTTGCGCGCGGCCGCATCCACTTCCCCGGTGGGTACGCCCGGTCGGGCCGCTGCCAGCGCCGCAGACTGCGCGCGATGCACCAGGTCGAACACCGACTTCATTTTGTCACTGGCCTTGCCAAGCACAAAGGTTCGGGTGATGTCTGAAGTGTAGCCCTCTACATCGCAGCCGTCGTCGAGCATCAGAATGCTGCCCTCGTGCAAGGTTTGCGGCTGACGCGAGCCGTGCGGCAATGCAGTGAACTCATCGATGTTCAGGCTGGCCTCTCCCTGGAACCCGACCCGTTTGTAAGCCGCGGCCACAAGGCTATGCACATCGATCGTCGTCATACCGGGATGAAGCGAATGTGCGACGGCGCGATACACAAGCAGCGTGGCGCGGCAGGCGAGTCGCAGACATTCAATCTCGTGTCCGTCCTTGATCATGCGGCAGCCTGCGGTGACAGGGCTCGCCGAAACAAGGGTGAGGTGCGGGTTAGCGGCGCGAATGCCTTCAGAAAACACGAAGGCCATATTCTCGTCGAGCCCGACGGTGCCGGAAGTCAGGCCACGGTCGGCGAGTCCCTTGCCCAACGCGGCAAACGGGCTCTCATCTTCTTGCCAGGTGAGCACATCGGCCTCTTTGCCAAAGGGTCCCGTGGCAAGAGTCTCACGCGCGCGGCCTTCCTCAAACGCGGGGCAAACAAGAAACGGCTTCCCTTTCGCGGGAATCACCAACGCCCAAAGTCGCTCCCCTCCGTAAAGACGCATGTTCGCGAAATACACCGATGAGGTGGTCGAATTGGCGAGCACAATGGCATCGATCTTATCGGCAGCCATCAGCTGGCGTGCGCGCTCGATGCGGGCCAGCCGTTCCGCATTCGTGAATGGGCGCGCCAAACCTGAGAGGACAGGGAGGGCCGCGATCGCGGGCGGAAGTTGCGCTGCCGTCTCAGAAATTGCGGCGCGCGGTGGCACCAGAGCTGCGGTGGCGGCAAGTGCGCCGGATGCGCCGAGAAATCCGCGGCGCGACATGGTGTGCAGTGTAGACATCATTCTCCGTGGGAAAGGCCGAAGCGGTTGTGACTTCCAGAGTAAAGGGTCGGAAGGTGATTTTGCGGTCGAATTTGATGGCTTGGGAGATTCCCGCAGTTGCGATGTCCGTCCCTGCCGCAAGCAATGCGAAAATATCGGCATGGCGCTCGAATGTACAAGCTCATACCTGAAGGATTCGCTGGCGGTGTTCCGCTATTACAAGAGCCTGGCAGAACGAGCCATGGCGCAGTTGAGCGATGGACAACTGATCGCGGTCCTCGACGAGGAATCGAATTCAATTGCCTTGATCGTGAAACACATGGCCGGCAACATGCGGTCGCGGTTCACTGATTTCCTCACCACCGATGGAGAAAAACCAGACCGGCATCGCGATCTCGAATTCATCGATCCGCCTCAAAGCCGCGAAGCCTTGATGACCATGTGGCAGACAGGCTGGGACTGCCTGTTTGCGGCGCTTGAGCCTTTGCAAGAGGAAGACATGGCTCGGATTGTGACGATTCGCGGCGAAGCTCACTCAGTGATGCAGGCCATCAACCGGCAGGTAGCGCATTACAGCTACCATTGCGGACAGATTGTGCTGCTGGCCAAGCATCTGGGTGCGCCGGGGTGGAAGCCGCTTACGGTGCCGCGTGGTCAGTCAGAGCAGTTCAATGAGCGCGTGCGTTCCGGCAATGTCAGCCAGCGGTAGCCAGAAAGTCCGATTCCCCGCTTCCAGAGATCGGCGCTCAGACAAAACATAGCCCACGCAGCGCGACTTCCTGCGTGGGCTATGTTTTTCGCTGACTTGCCGAATCGCTTCCCTACCCGTTCAGCAGCTCCTGCAGTTTGTTCAATGTGCGATGAAGATCCTTGTCCGCGCGCCTCAACTCGTCGATCTTTGCGATCGAATGCATCACCGTCGTGTGGTGCTTGTTGCCGAATTGGCGGCCGATTTCCGGAAGGCTGGCTTCGGTCATCTGCTTGGCCAGGTACATGGTGATCTGCCGCGGCACCACCACGTTCCGCGAGTTGTTCTTCTGCTTCA
>PLTV01000044.1 GCA_003164635.1 Acidobacteriaceae bacterium | reverse complement strand
GTAATGTTTTTCTCTTTGAGTTCAGATATTGTCATGGTCACCTGCGGTAGGGTCGATGGGAGTGGGGGGTCGTGAAGAGGATGTGCTCCAGGGGGAAACCGGGCGGGAGGCTCGTTCTGCGCCTGCAGCGCTAGAAACAACTTGCCTGGACGAACAGGAAGATTGAATCAGCGATGAGAGGTGTGGAACTGGCCGGCTGCGGCGGCTTTCGAGCAGTTTTTCTTGCCTGAGAGCGGGCTTATAAAGCTTGCTCAGCGCGCTTGAAAAACTGCCTCAGCCGGGATGGAAGAAATGTTTGGAGCAAGAAGCCGGTGAATGGATGGTTAGGCGGCACGACGCCGTTCAACGGGATGGGTCACGACTGCCTCAACAGGAGCCGAATTGGCGCCTGGATTGGTGAATTGGAACCGGCCCAGAACTTCGTTTGTAGTGTCTTGCAGCCGTGTATTCGGCTNNCCCAAAAACTAAATCAGAACGCATGGTACTTATCTCCTTACTCAAAATGCCTGTTCCGGCAGAATTACCACCGGTCCAGCTGGGAATCGCACATTTCTACGAGCCCCAATTTTCGAACTTCGACTCTTTAGACGCACAAGGCCGTCTTACAGTTCAAAAATCTTGACGCACATGATGCGCCAAAATTAACTCCTGTGCCGTTTAAGTGATACAGATAGCTGCGCTGGGAGTGAACCCGTCCTAAATTCCACTTCCGGGGCCCGTGTTAAACGCACCGGCGCATCGAAGGATGAGCCTCAGCTCAAATAAGATGCAGGAATTGGCAGAAGAGTGCATTCACCGCACAGCGCAACTGCCCTTGAATGGATGGCACTCCTGAATGTATACCGGCCTGTGTGTGCGGTCAACTGTTTTTTCAGGTCATTCGTCACACATGTTCAGGTTCGGGAACGGGAAATCATGAACGCAGCAAGCTACATCTTATCAACAAGATACCAAGCAATCGCGACTCATCGGCGATGAAAAGCGCACGTCGACCAAGGCAGCGCGGCAGCGCAGATTGCCGGAGGAACCTATTCCGTCACCTTTTTGTGGCGAAGAAAGGATCTTGAGCGAAGCCCGGCCCGATTTATCGGTTCGTTTTGGCTTTTTGCCGATTCGTCGATCCGGATTTTAGCGCTTTCTGCGGCGTGCGAGGCGGCCGTCGGGATCGACGAGGATGGGTTCGCCATCCGCAGAAAGTCCGCATCCCTGCCTGGCGGACCGTGAAGTGGGTTTGGAGCTGAAAATCAGCGTATCCAGGCGAAAGATACCCAAGGCAAGTACGGCAACAAAAGGAACCCCGACGAGGAGCGTATCCTTCACGGAGTTCAAATAGACTTCATGCATTACAAACCTCCCCAGGGTGCCAGCCGGCTTTACTCGCGGGAAACATTCCAGACCGAAGAGCCCCTGATAGTTACTAGAATGCCGCAAAATCGGACAAAGTGATGGATAATTCGCCCATACAAAAGCCCGAGGTAATCGAAATGTTTACTTAAAAGTAAACTCAGCCGCCAGGCGATGTGGATCTGATGGACCTGGCGCACGGCCGACAGATTCGACTTTCCCTTTGCCATGAATGGTTTGCGGGGCTTTGCCCCGTTTGCTGCGGCGCGAACCTACCAATCGGCCGTCGGGATCGCAAAGAATGGGCTCTCCCCGTTCATCGACGCCGAAGGCTGAGGGAGCGATCCGCCGGCCGCCCTTGGGCGCAGCGAGAATCTGATCCAGGCGAAAGATGCTGAAGAAGAACAGGACGGCAAAAGGAATGGCGGCAAGCAAGGTGTCTCTTGTTGAAATGAGAATGTGTGAATCGTCCATTGTGCTCTCGGTTCACCGTGCGGTCGGGACGACTTGGTCTTCATCCAGACATTCCTTCTATCGGCGCACATTAGAATCCCCTCAGAATCTGAGGTAATGAGCGAGAGGATGAGAGACGAGGGACTGAGGAATTGAGGGAATGGGGACGGGTGTCACGCCCAATAGCTGCGATCGAGTGTGCGGTACTGGATGGCCTCGGCGAGGTGGGCGACGGTGAGGTGTTCGACGCCTTCGAGATCTGCGATCGTCCGGGCAACTTTCAGGATGCGATCATGGGCGCGAGCGGTGAGGCCTTGCTGTTGCATGGCTCGTTCAAGCAGACGCTCGGCATCCGCACCGAGTTCACAGTGTGCGCGAATCTGCCGGGTTGTCATTTGCGCATTGGCATAGAGGTGGTCGCCGGATTTGTGGAAGCGCTGACGCTGCCGTTCGCGCGCGGCCATCACACGAGCGCGAATTTCCGATGAGCCTTCCGCTGCTGCTCCGCCTCGCAGTTCTTTGTACTCCACGGCGGGAACCTCGATATGGATGTCGATGCGGTCGAGCAAGGGGCCCGAGATCTTGGCGACATAGCGCTGAATCATTGGTGGCGTGCACATGCACTCGCGCGATTTGTCGTTGAAGTANNGCATGACCTCGAGCACGTTGCGTGGAAACTCGGGTAGTTCGTCGAGGAAGAGCAAGCCATTGTGCGCGAGAGAGACTTCGCCCGGCCGGGGAATGGCTCCACCGCCGATGAGGCCGGCATCGG
>PLTV01000237.1 GCA_003164635.1 Acidobacteriaceae bacterium | reverse complement strand
GCGCGAACTTTGCGGGCCACGCCCGCGCTGAGTTCGCCGCGCTCCATCAGGCCGGCCAGCAACTCCGTCATCTCGTCGCGCGTCTCGCCCTGCATGCGCAGGCGCAACTCTTCAATCACACGGTCGAGACTGGCCCGAATGGTCGGATAACTCACGCCGTGCAGCTCCGCCATCTCTTTCAACGAACCGGAAGCGAGCACAAACTGCACAATGAAGTCGAGGTCATCCTCGCTGAGCTTCGTGAGCGGATGCTCGCGTTTGTGCATCGTGCGGAATGTGGAGAGCGGAGCAGCCATGCAATCTGTGTACGAAGATACACTAAATAAAGTTCAAGTCAAGTTCAATTTTATTGGTAGTAATATCGCTGGCCGACTATAGAGCAAGGCACGAGATTGACTTTGCTACCCTGTCGGGCATGGCCACAACTATTGAATCTAGACCTCGTCAACCTCTCCCATCACGAACCGATATAGAGCCTGAAGAGTCGCCTGAGGATCAGGCTGAGGCTCAATTAGAAGCCTTAGCGACAGAGTTTGTGAGGCTGCGCTATGGGCCATTGGTGATCCTTCCAATGTCTCCCGAGCCAACTTCCTAAACGGAATCTCTTGACCGTCTGGCGTCCGACAATTTGAGAGAACTCCGACGAATGCGGCCCGTTGATGACGTAGGGTGATGAATCTTTCCCCGATTGCCAGCGCCATTTCTTGATCGGTCATTGTTCTGAGAATTAGACGGCTCTCTGCGGCAGGTATCATGCTTGCATGGCTTCCCTAGATTCAGTACGGCAGAAGATATATAGGGCCAAAGAGCATTGGGATGAGCTTTACGATGAGGTCCAGCGTTACTACGAAAGTGATCCTGGTACCCTCGTACCGGCTTTTGAGAGCACACGGGGCAATGAGCTCTTCATCTTCAAAGAGAAGAAACTGGTGCCTGCCAAGATCGCCCTTATATTGGGCGACGCACTTCAATGCCTGCGGTCATCCCTCGACTACCTCATTTGGGAACTTGTGGAGGCTGCGGGGAACATCCCGCACCGACAGTTAATGTTCCCGCTAGCCTTGAGCGAAAAGCAATATCGCGATGATTTAGTCAAGAGACGACGACTAGATGGCGTCGCGCCGGAAGCAATCGCAATCATTGATCAGTTACAGCCGTATCTTCAAGAACATCCTAAAGAAACGGTCCTTGGGATTTTGGATGAGTTGACCAATGTGAATAAGCACAGGCGAGTGATTTTCACTGGCCTGCACGCCACAAGTGAAATATTACCCGCTCACATCCCCTGTCTTTTGGGTGTGGTGACGCAGGTGGACGCAAACGGGCAAATCGTCGGCGAGATCCCCATGCGAGCAGTCCTCACGCTGCAAGAAGGGCTCTCGAAGAGCATAGAGGTTACCAATTGCGTGGATACGGCTACAAAGCTGATCTCCCAACAGATTCTTCCGCTCTTTGAGGACTTTTTTAAATGAATTGCGTGTCACATCCGCCTTTCCGGCGGATCGTCACGCAGGTCCTCCTAAGCGGAAGTTTCAAAGCGCATGAGCCCCAACTCTAGCGGCGGTGAACCGAACGCGACGTTTACAGATTTTGCATCGCGCCTAACGGCGTACTACACGCTGAAATTAAAGCGAAACCGGGTGCGGAAAAGAGGGGCTTCTACGCAGCTCGGAGCTCTTGCCATTCCTGATTTTCGTCCATCTTCAGAACGATCTTTCCCTTCTTCTTTGTTCGGTCCATTTCCTCGAGAATCGATTGGAAGATCGAGCGTGCGCACTCCACCAAATGGAGGTCCGCTGAGAATACGCAGTAAGAAAGCCGGGCCAGTTTTTGTCCTTGGTTCGATAAGGTCTGCTTACCGTTTTCAATTCTGGAAAGCGTCTCCGGTCCCACTCCCAGATAGGAGCAGTAATCTGAGGCCTTTTTGCCAAGTCGCTTGCGAAGGAAGCGGACCTCCGGGCCTGTGAGATCGCGCGGAGACAAGACAACATCGCGCGCAATCAACTGCATCAGCTTTTGCAGAGCAGGGATCTCCGCGATCGATTGCCCGTCTTCTCCAACGAAATATTTAATTCCGACGAGATACACGTTATCTAGTCCGCAACCGACGAAATGAAACGGCTTCTTCTCGGTCGCGAGATATTCTTTGCGACGGGCCTGGGCGCTGGATACATTCATTGACTTGCTCGCTTCCACCTTGTTAGAACCTCAAAGGTTCGCGTGTTTGTGTCAACAGCAATCATGATTGTCAATGCATCGCCGTCGACTGTCTCGGTCAGGATCCGATACTTCCACTGCCACTCAGCCGCATTGAATTTCGGGGCTCGCTCAAACTTCCATTCCCGCTTTAACCCATGGATCACATCATCCAGCGAGATGCCTCTTTCCAGATGACCAAAACGCGCGTGAAAAGTTTCTAAGCTTGAGCCCGGGACGCCTTCAATCGCCATCAGGACGAGCGCCTTCAAAGCGGACTCGCTCAGGTAGGGAGGACGGTACCCTACAGTTGACATAATATCAAGTCTTTCTTGCCGCGACCGTTCATTTTATTGCCGCCCTTGCCAAACGGTATCGAGAGGATTGTATGTGCCGATAAAAATCGGGCCACGTTACGTCAGCACAGCGGACCAATCCCCTGCTTCCTGCCAGAAGGGCCGAGCACCCGGCAGGCTGAACCGGATCGCGTTGCTGATGAGGCAGCATGCTGCAATCGCCGTTTGCCGCACGCCGGCCCTCCGGGACGGGGTTCCTATTGGTGCGATTCCCCCGGGTTTCACCCATGGGCTACTCTCATGCTTTCCCTCCGGGAAACCCTAAACACCGGTCCCGGACCCCGGTTCTCTAACGCCACGCCTCACTCCCTCGTTCCCTTCGTCCCTTAGTCCCTCAGTCCCAAGTCCCTCCGTCCCAACCCCAAATTTCCCTCCTCTCCTTTGCATGCAATTTCGGCCGATTGGCGCACAATCAAGTCAAATCGATTTCCAAAGCAGATCAACGCGTGAAATCTTGACAGAATTGGGGCCGTAACTCCTTATGCGTCTAGAATCTGCAAATAAGTCGTTTGCAATCAAGAATTTGGGAGGAGGATCGTCGTCTATCTAGCTGAAAACAGGGAACTTCTTTACAGAAATACCCTTTTTTCTTTTTTTCTGAGAGCCCAAAAAACGCCTGAGTCGGTCAATCCCGGAGGCAGCGCGACAAAGTCCATCACGAAAACCATCCCGCCAAGTCCTCGCGACCCACCCATCGGGTACGAGATCTCCCGGAGCGCGAACATGATCTCAGCCCGGCGTGAAACTCCGGAGAATCGCCCCAAAGGGAAGGGGGCCCCGACGAGCCGGCATGAAACCACCCCAGATCTCGATTTTCTAGTCCCGAGTCCCTCAGTCCCTGTCTCGCGCCCTGACCCCTGATCGCTGATCCCTGATCTCTAACCACTAACCACTGCATTTACCCTGAGTACGTGACCGACAGGCTCATCTGGATTACGTTGCTCGTCAAGCTGGGGGTGGTGGCTTCCGTGGCCAGCATCCTGGCGCGTGTGGTCACGTTCCGGCGGCTTTTCTTCGCCGAGCGGCGCACCAACGAGCAGACGCTGGCGCTGCTGGCGTTCTTTGTGGTTCCGCTGACGCTGGGTGTGTGGCTGCGGTTCTGGGTGTCGAACTTTCTGGCCGCCGACATCTCGTTCGAAACGGTAGTCCTGTTAGGCCTGTTGCTCGGTCCGCGCTGGGCCATGCTGGGCGGCGTGCTGCTGTCCTCGCCGGCGGTGTATCACGGCGAGTACCTGGCGCTGCCGTTCGATGTTGCGCTGGGGCTGGCGGCGGGTCTGTTGGGCCGCTTTGTTGAGGCCGAGGAGATTTGGTCGTTCACGCCCTTCATCGACCTGAGCCTCTGGCGGTGGGTGCGGCGCAACCTGCGCAAGCCGCAAATCGACCGGCAGATTCTGCTCCTCTTTCTGATCGCGGCGATGGAAATGGCGCGCGATTGGGTGGCGCATCTCTACCCGCATCGTCTGTTCGCGCTGCTGGCCTCGCAAACATGGGTGCAGGCGGGCGTGTGGCTCAGCGCTCCCATCAATGTAGGCATTGCGCTGAAGGTGTGGAGCACGCTGCGGCTGGAGATGAAGCTGGAAGAACAGAAGCGGCTGCTGCTGGAGGCGCGGCTGGATGCGCTGCAGCGGCAGATCAATCCGCACTTTCTGTTCAACACGCTCAACTCCATTGCCTCGCTGGCGCGGCTGCGCCCGGAGATGGCGCGCGAGATGACAGTGAAGCTGGCCAACATTCTGCGCGCGCTGCTGAAAGATCACGACACGTACATTTCGCTGCGCGATGAGCTGAGCTTTACCGATGACTACCTGGATATTGAAGTGGTGCGCTTTGGCGCCGACAAGCTGCGCGTGGAGAAAGACATCGATCCGCGCACGCTTGAGGTGATGGTGCCCAGCATTCTGCTGCAGCCGCTGATTGAGAACAGCATCAAGCATGGGCTGGAGCCGCGCCTCAATGGCGGCACAGTCACGCTGCGCAGCCGTCTCGAAGGCGGCCGCGTTCTGATTGAAGTGGCGGACGACGGGGTGGGCATGGGAGACCGGCCCAATACGGGGTTGCGGCGAACCGGGGCGGGGATTGGGATGAAGAACGTGCAGGAGCGCCTCGAGGTGCTCTACGGCAACCAGGCGCGGTTTGAGGTGGTGAGCAATCCGGGGCGGGGAACGCAGGTGTCGATTGAGATACCGGCGCATCACCTCGATGAGGATTGAAGAAAGCGTCCCTTAGGGGCTGAAGCCCGCACCCTACAGCAGCGTCGGTTCAGGCTTTCAGTTCCTGTGCGGGCGCGGCATCGGTGGTTGATTTGGCGCGCGCGGCGAGCCACAGCTCAAACTCCTGCGTGACCGAGATTCCAGGCTTGCGGAAAGGCCGCTTGCCCTGGCGCATGAGTTCGAGGAATTCGTTGTACTCGTCGCCGCTGCTGCTCATGTAAAGGGAGGGCGCCTGCGCGGATTTGCCCGAAGCGGCAGTGGCCGATCCATTGGCTCCTGCTGCGCTCGGTTCAATATGCACCGTGGCAGCCATGATGGCTGCATCGTCGGTAAGCTTCTCGATCTTGGGCTTGCCGCCGGAGAAGAGCCATTCCGCCTCAAAGGGCGCAAGGCCGGGAAGGAAGTAGCGGATGATGCTGAAGAACGGAATCGCGTGGCGGCCGATGCCGAGTCCAACGATAAGGCCAACGCAGGCCGCGTGCGTAAGCAGCGTCTGCCAAACGGGAAGGGAAAGGGCCGCTTCTTTATCGGCGGTGAGCACTTTGTACGCGAGCACGAGATGGTACGAGACGAGCAGATAGGTAAAGGTCGCCAGGGCCGTGTCGGGGAGAAGGTGCTTCAGCACGATAAACAAAGCGAACATAGCTCATCCTTTGAACCCTGCGCGTTTTCGAAGGTGCTCCGATGGCAGGGCTTTGCTGATGTTGGTTTGCGACGATTCTTCGCGTACCCGGCTACTTTGTCTATTGCACTTAGGGGGTAGTTAGAGCTGAGTTACTGCCGATTTTCGAGAGCCAGCACGGCATAACTGGTGGCCGCGTCGCTCATGAATTTCCCCGTGTTCGACTGCGGATCGCGATTTTTGTTCAGCGACCATGCCGGCCATGCGCCGGTTGCCTTGTCCTGGTTGGCGAGGAGCCACTTAGTTCCGCGGACGATGGGCTCTTGCGTACGCAGGCCCGCGTGCGGGTTGGCAGATGCGGTCTCTTCGAGCACGAGAACGACGATGCCGGTCGCGTAGCCATCGGGGCGCGTCTCGAGCGGCGTATTGTCCACACGCTTCCAGGTGCCCAAATCGGTCAGGCTCCAGCCGCCATCGGGCCGTTGGCGCGCATAGAGGTCTTCAATCAGTTTGGTTCGCTGGGCTTCGGTCAGAATGCCCGGAAACGCATCTGAAGCCCAGAGCGCGACTAATTTGTTCAGCAGCGGCTGGGCCTCATAATGGCTCCTCAGGTAGCCAGTTAGCGCCGCGAGATTGGCCGCGATCTTCGGGTCGTCACGATAGTGATCGGGCGCGTTGCCCACGGCGATGGCCATAAGGGCCGCGCCGTGGTATTCCGATTCGGGTGACTCCCAGGGAGTGTAGTGGAAGTTCTGCCAAACCCANNGGCGTCGCTGTAAAACGGATCCATCTCCTTCCACAGGGAGACGCGTTTTTCAATGCTGGCGAGCATGGTCTTTTCAGGATCGGTTGGCCCGTTTTCGCCCAACGGCGACCGCAGTGCAGGCCGCGCCAGGCCGTAGGTGGCCTGGGTGTGGCACGAGACGCACATTGTTCCGTGGTCTTTCTTGGCGTGATCCCAACCCTGCCAGTAAACCTCGCGATCGTCGAGATAGCGTGCGGCGGCCCGGCGGTCCCATCCAGAGGCAGGCGTGGCGCCGGGCTTGTCTGCGGCCAGAACCGGGTGCGGAGCGGGCAT
>PLTV01000120.1 GCA_003164635.1 Acidobacteriaceae bacterium | reverse complement strand
TGAACGATGTGCGCGAATTCTTCACACAGTACTACGCTCCCAATAACGCCACACTTGCGGTTGCGGGGGATTTCGATCGGGCGACGATCAAGCAGTTGCTGGAAAAGTATTTCGGGCCGATTCCGCAGGGGCCAGCGGTGTCTGTGACGGAAGTGAAGACGCCTGAGATTACGGCGGAGCGCCGGACGGTGGTGACCGATACGGTGCAATTGCCCAAAGTGATTCTGGCGTGGCTTTCGGCGCCGGCGTTCAAGCCGGGCGACGCGGAGGCCGATCTGGCTTCAGCTATTCTGGGCGCGGGCAAGTCGAGCCGGCTCTACCGCGAGTTGGTATACAAGCAGCAGATAGCGCAGTCGGCGCAGTGTAACAACGACTCGGAGTCGCTGGCGTCGATGTTTCAATGCGAACTGATTGCCAAGCCCGGCGTCACTCCAGAAAAGCTGGAGGCTGAGGCGGAGAAGGTTATTGACGAACTGGCACAGTCCGGCCCCAAGGCCGAAGAAGTGGAATGGTCGCGGAACAAACACGAGACACGCGCGATTTCAGGTTTGCAGCGTTCGGGCGGGTTCGGCGGCGTGGCCGACACGCTGAATTATTACAACCAGTACACGGGGGATCCGGGCTACCTGCCGAAGGATCTGGCCCGCTACGATGCGGTAACGCCGGCCAGCATCCAGGCATGGGCCAGGGCGACGCTGGGCAAGAATCAGCGCGTGGTGGTGTACGGGGTGCCGGGCAAAAAGGTGTTGGACGACGTGCCGCGGAGCCCGGAAGATACGGACNNAGAATGGGCTTACGGTTTATGTGGTGGAGCGGCACGAATTGCCCATCGTTGCGGTGGCGGTGCAAGCGCTGGCGGGTGGCGCGGCGAATCCATCGGACCGACCGGGTCTTGCGGGCATTACCGCATCGTTGCTGACGGAAGGGACCGACAAACGATCGGCGGAGCAGATTGCGAACGAAGCTTCATTGCTGGGTACCGATCTTTCATCGAGCAGCAATACTGACGGGGCTTCGCTGCGGATGTCACTTTTGTCGAAGCATGTGGGGCGCGGCCTGGAGTTGATGGCGGATTCGCTGGAGCATCCGTCGTTTCCGTCGACAGACCTGGAGCGGATTCGCGCCAGCCGCTTGACGGCACTGGTGCAGCAGCAGGACAACCCGGTGCAGCTTGCGCTGCGGGCGGGCGCGCTGAATTTGTTCGGCCCGACGAACCCTTACGGGTACGATGCGCTGGGCACGGCAGCCTCGCTGCATGCCATTACGCGGGATGAGATTGCGGCCTTCCACGCGAGCCATTATGGGCCGAAGGGCACGCTGCTGGAACTCACGGGCGACGTGACGCCGACGGAGGCGCGTAAGCTGGCTGAAGAATATTTTGGCAAGTGGACCGCGAGCGGCGGCACGGTTGAGGCGCCCACAGCGCCGGCAGCGCCCGAGCGGAAGATCCTGGTGGTTGACAAGCCAGGGTCGCCGCAGACAGCGCTGCTGACTTTCGGCGTTGGAATGCCGCGCAATTCGGCGGATTATCCGGCGACGACGGTGATGAACACGATGCTGGGCGGGCTGTTCTCGTCGCGCATCAACATGAATTTGCGCGAAGAGCATGGGTATACGTATGGGGCGCAGTCGTTCTTCTGGTACTACCGCGGCACGGGGCCGTTTATTACCTACGCATTGGTGCGTACGGATGTGACTGCGCCGGCGACGGAACAGATGTTCAAGGAACTCGACGGCATCCACACCAAGCCGCTGACGGATGCGGAGTTGCGCATGGCGAAGAACTCGATAATTCGCAGCTTGCCGGGCAGCTTTGAAAGCGCGGCGAGCGTGAACGGGCAACTGGATGAACTTTGGCTCTACGGTCTGCCGCTGGACTACTACACGAAACTGCCGGCGCAGATTGAAGGCGTGACGTCAGCGGAGGCCCAGGCAGCGGCGGAGAAGTACATTCACCCCGACAAGTTGCTGGTGATTGAAGTGGGCGACAAGTCGAAGATCGAGAGCGGGCTCAAGGATCTGAAACTTGGGCCGGTTGAGGATTGGAGCGAAAAGGGCGGTTCCGGCGGAAAATAGCCGGCTTGTTGGCAAAAACGCGGAATTTGAAGCTCACAGAGCATCCTTTTCGATGCAAAAAACGGGGTTTTTTGCGTATGACTTATTTTGATTCATAGGTTTGCAGCAAGAAAGGGGGGAGGGGTGGGGTATTTTGAGATTCTCGACCCACTCCGAGCCGCCCAGCGACTTCTGGCCCACCCCTCCCTTTAACTTGAATCATTGTGCGCCGAGGTGGGGTAATTCTGTGCAATTCAGGAGCGAGGGCTGGGGTCTCCTGTCGAATCCGCGATGTAACTGCGAAATAGAGAGGGTGGGAACTGGGGCTGAATCAGGAATGGACTGGCGGAGGTTTGTGCTTTCCCAGATGCTCAAATGCGAGGCACCTGGGGCACCCGGGTGACGTTCGACAAGATCAAGTCCTGCGGTACCTGGGCCACCGAGGACGCTGGGATCTGTCGTTCCGAGCGAGGGGGCGTTTCGCGTACTCAAAAGACGGTGTCGATGAGAGGATTTCTGCGACAAAGATGCGCGTATACTCGCCTTCAACTGGTTCCCCTCGTCAGCGGCTGAGGACGGCGGGCCGCGGACGGAACCTTTTATGAGCGACCAAAGCGAAAGATTGGAGACAATCCATGATCTTTGGACACAAATCCGCGATTAAGAATCACCTTTCTTCAAAACATCCAACCTATACGCACCACGTAGTGGTGAAGGCTGCCCAGGAGCGGACTGAGGAGACCGATGAGCCGATGGAGACGCCGGCTGAGAGGAATCCGGAGATGCAGGCGGAGCGACAGGAACCGACGCCGATTCGGCGCTAGGGGCTGACGCGGAAATGGTGGGGCGGTGATTGAAAAAGAGCAGGGATCTTCCCGGGGTGGGATTGTGGGCCTTGCCAGCGCTCATTTGCTTGGGCAGAAAAGCAAAGGCAACCGCAGGTCCCCGTTCGACTTCGCTCAGGGCAGGCTTTCGACGCGCCACCCCGGAATGAAGGACGTCTTGGCCCTGTTCTCTCAAGATGATCGTGCGTTTTTGTTCTTTTCAATCGCCAGGAGTTCAGCGTAGGGTGGACGTGTCCCGATCCACGCTTAAGGAAAGGTCTACGATGAACTTTGCGCGTTTGTATTCGCTGACTCTCTGCCTGTTCGCCATGCTTCCCTTGTCGACACCAATTCTGAAAGCCGAGCAGCCGCCGCTTGTTGACCGACGCGCGTTTTTTG
>PLTV01000253.1 GCA_003164635.1 Acidobacteriaceae bacterium | reverse complement strand
ACATGCGCCTGCCCATCCTCTACGCACTGGCTTACCCCGAGCGGCCCGCCTCCCATTTGACGTTCGATCTCGCCGCTCTGCGCCACCTCGACTTTGAAGAGCCTGATTTTGAACGCTTTCCCTGCCTCCGGCTGGCATTCGAAGCCGCCGAAAAAGGCGGGGCGCACTGCATTGCCCTCAACGCCGCCGACGAAGTCGCTGTCGATGCCTTTCTTGACCGCCGCATCCCATTTCATGGGATTCCGCGTACAATTGAAAGAGTGCTCGCTGCCACCCCGGAGGCCCATCCCGCCACCATTGCGGAGGTGCTCGCCACTGACCGGGAAGCGCGTCAAACCGCACGTGCGCTCTTGACGTAATGCCGATTCCCCGCAAGGCGCAGGCGGCGATCAAAGGAAAACTGCTCGTCTATGCATGAGTTTATTGTTTCTGTCGTTGCGTTCATCGTCCTCGTGGGCGTCATGGTCGTGGTTCACGAATTTGGCCACTTTGCTGTCGCCAAGCTCTGCGGCGTACGCGTCGAGTCGTTCTCGGTCGGCTTCGGGCCGCGCCTCTTTGGAATCCAATACGGCGAAACCGACTACAAAGTCTGCCTGCTTCCCCTCGGCGGCTACGTCAANNGGTTCCTTCACTAACCATCCCCGCTGGCAGCGCATGCTCATCGGCCTGGCCGGACCCGTGGCCAACTTCATCCTCGCCTTCGTCTTGATGTGGTTTTACTTTGGGTGGATTAACGAGAAACCGCGCCGCGAGGTGACAACCACCACGGTGGAGTGGGTAACCCCCGATTCGCCCGCGGCACAGGCAGGATTTCAGCCCGGCGACCTCATCACCCACTTCGAATCGGTGGACGATCCCACCTGGGATAAGGTCAACCAGCGCGCCGCACTCAACCAGAATGAGACCGTTCCGGTAACCGTCAATCGCGGCGGCCAAAGCGTCAATTTTTCGTTTCACCTGCCAAATGCTTTAAAGGGGCAGGAGTTCGATATCACCGACGCCGGTTTGACTCCGGAGTTTGTGCGCGGACCCATCGGCGTGCAGCAGGTGCAGGCGGGTTGGCCAGCTGCCCAGGCCGGTCTCCGTTCCGGTGATGCCATTCAAACCGTCGACGGCCACGCATTCCACACTGTGCAATCGTTGCTCGCCTACATGCAATCGGGCGAAGGCAAGCCGGTTTCCCTGATTGTCGTCCGCAACGGAGAGACTCTGCCACCTATCGTCGCGCATCCCGCCAAGCTCGACTCCAACGGATGGAAGCTCGGCTTTGTCCCCGTGCCTGTGCCCTTCGCCCCGTCCCCGCTTCCGGTCAATACAGCCGCCGTCAAATCGGGCGTCTTCTGCGTTGAAAACTCCTCGCTCATCGTAGAAGTGCTCGGCCGCATCTTCACCCGCAAAGTCTCGATGTCTCAGCTTTCAGGCCCCGTCGGCATTGCCCGCATGGCCGGCGATGCCGCGGAGATGAAAGGCTGGCTCCCCAAGTTCGCCCTCGCCTCCGCCATAAGTCTCAACCTGGGCATCATCAACCTGCTTCCCTTCCCGATACTCGACGGCGGCCTGATCCTGCTTCTCCTCATCGAAAGCGTCCTCCGCCGCGACATCGAGATCAACGTCAAGGAACGCATCTATCAGGCAGCCTTCGTGGTCATCGTGGCTTTCTTCGCTTTCGTCATTTTCAACGACGTCACCAAGCTTCCCATCTTCACGCACTTGAAACCCTAGAGGTCAGGTTTCAGGGGTCAGCGAACCTGCTTACAGATTCGAACTGATTTGGACTGCACCCCGCCTCGGATCCTGGCTGAAAGCTGATAGCTCAACCGCTGACCCCTGAAACCTGATCCCTCACTCTATGTCCGTCTCCACCGAAGTTCGAGTCCGCTACGCTGAAACCGACCAGATGGGCATCGTCTACTATGCCAATTACCTGGTCTGGTTTGAGATTGGCCGCGTCGAGCTGCTTCGCTCCCTCGGCCTCGCTTACAGCCAGCTTGAGAAAGATCACCAGTGCATTCTGCCCGTGGTCGAAGCCACCTGCCGCTACAAGTCCCCCGCGCGCTACGACGATCGCATCGTGATTGAAACGCGGCCTGCTCTCCTGCGCGGATCGATCATCAAATTCGCCTATCGAATTTTCCGCGAAGCCTCCCACGACGGGGAGAAGCGCAAGCTCCTGGCCGAAGGCGAAACCACTCACGTCGTCTGCGACGACCAGCTCAATAAAAAGCCGCTTCCTGAAGCACACCAGATCGCTCTTCGCGCCATGATGGACAAATAAGAGATCGAGCTCAGTTCTTACTCACTTCCGTATGACCGCAGCAAAAGATTGCGCAATTCTCAGCCTCAGAGGCACTCACGGTTGCGCCGCCGGCGCAGCAAATTCGTTCAAGTTGAACACACGCATCGGTTCTCCCGGCGGCTGGATGCTGAGGACGAGAGCTAGGGCCGTTGGCGGCCCTTGAAAATAGGGCACATGAATCGAGTGCCATCCCGCCGAAAGCGCCGTTTGTGCGGTCTGCTTGGCGACCGGATGCACTCCGTCCAAATCGATGATCGCGCGGTTGTCGATCTCGAGCCGTGAGCCATCGTCCGATTGCAATTCAAAGAGGTAGTCCCCCGGCTTCGTTACATAGAACTTGCCGTAGTAATCAATCCCAAACCAGAGGCTTCTATGCGTCACGCCAGGAATGCCGCCCATGCGCGTAATGTCCTCGTTGGGGACGTTCAGCGTATTGGCATAGAGCGAGGCAACTGGGTCGAGCCTCCCCAGCTCATCAAGGGAGCTTGCATGAATTGGAAGCTCGTAGACATCGCCGCAGAAGGCATTTTCCCTCGGCGTGACGGCACCAAAAGCGCGAATATCGCCGATGAGCTTCCGCTTCTTTTCCCTCTGCTTCGTTTGTGCCGCGATGGGAAGCGGGCGCGACACATCCACGATCCCCACATTACCGGTGTTGCGATCGAGCACGGCCACCCGGGCCATCGCCGGCGCCTCCACTCCAGGCGCCTCGAGAAAACTGAGAAATCCATGACCGACCAGCCGCGCCATATCGGCAGCGTTCAGCTGGTGATCCACGGTCGAATGCAGGTAATTTGCCACCTCGCCATCCGAGTCAAAGATACACATGCCGAAGTCGAGTTGAACGCGTGGAATTGCCCCGTGAATTCCCACTTCGCCTAGCGATTCCGGTTTGATGGTCACGGCGTATCGCGTGCTGTTTCGCCCGGGTATGTCGAGCACGCTGGCGGTGAGGGCGAGCGTGGCCGGCGTAACCGGGTGATAGCAGGCTGCCTCTTGCAACGCGGTCGGCGTGACGAGCTTTTTCAGTGTTTCTGCCGTTGCATTCTCGCGGGTATGGCCGACGAAATATTGCCGACGGAAAGTTAGGTGGACGTGCGGCCGGGTCGTCTTCACAAGTACGGTGTGAAATCCAGGATCCGCAGAAGCCTGTATCGCAATCAGGTAATGAACCGTTGCATCGAGCGCACACACCGCTCCCGAAGTCACGTGAAAGACGCCTGCCAACTCCTCACTTTGATCCTTACGCTCCGGGTCGACAGTACGAAGGTATAAGACGCGCCGCGGAATTCTGGCTCCATGTTTGGGAATCTCATAGACCACGAGTTCGTCGGCAGTTAAACTCGCAATCGGCAGATTGCGGCTGTCGCGGGCCACCAGGTCGATGGCCGCCTCGCGCGACTCGACATGGAGGACCATCGCCGGTTCGTTTTCTGAACCAGCTGGAATGGCCTGCGGTAAGGCGAGGTAGCCGGACGCGAAAGCCAGGCAGCCTGAGCCGACGGCAAGCAGCAGATGAAAAATCCTGTCCGGCATGCCCGCAATTCTATCTCCCGCATCGACTGGCTCCAAGTGTCCTGGACACTTGGAGCCAGTGCGCCTTGGAATGCGCGAATCTGCTGTGAGCAAATTGCGAGCGTCGGCCGCACCGCAGGTGCCTATTTATCGCGGGCGATCACGAAATCGGGCACCCACAACAGCGCACGCTTGAACTCCGACTCGGGAAACGGCGCTAGCGCCTTGCGGCTCTGTTCGGCATAGCGATCGGCAACCGACATGGCGTACTCGACCGAGCCGTTGCGCACCAGAATCTCCTGGATCTCCTGCCGGCTCACATTCTCAAAGCTGCGGTCGTCCAGCACCCGTTGAATGGTCTGCCGATCCGACGCCGTGCCGTGGTCGAACGAGTGAATCACTGAAAGCGTGGCCTTGCCTTCGCGCAAATCGCTGGCAACAGGCTTGCCGAGAACCGCCTCGGTTGCCGTCAGGTCGAGCACATCATCCACGATCTGGAAGGCGAGCCCCACGGCGCGGCCGTAAGTCGCCAGCTTGTTCTCATCCGCTTCGCTCGCGCCTGCCAGCACCGCGCCCAGCCGCATCGAAACCGCAAAAAGACACGCGGTCTTGCGGAAAATCAAGTCGTAATACTCAGCCTCGGAGACAGCCTTGCCCAGCTTTTGAATCTGCAGCAGTTCGCCTTCCACCATCTGCTGCGTAAGCCCAATCAGCAATTCGAGTACACGCAGGTTTTTCTCTTCCAGAGCTACCTTGAAGGCCTGCATGTAGAGCCAGTCGCCGGCCAGAACGCACTTCTCGTTGCCCCAGGTCGTGTTGGTCGAAGGCCGCCCGCGCCGCGTATCCGCGCCGTCGATAATGTCGTCGTGCACCAGAGTCGCGGTGTGCACCATCTCCACCACCGCGCCCAAACGAATCGAGCTCTGGCCCGAATACCCCAGCAGATGCGATGAAAGCAGCAGCAGCGACGGCCGGATGCGCTTGCCGCCGCCCCCTCGCAGGTATTCTGCAATCTCCGTGATCGTGCTGACGCTCGACGCGGCGTCGCGGCCCAGCTCCTGCTCGATGGCCACAAGGTCATCCCGCAGCAGATCGAAAAACTCTCTCCCCGTCGCTATCGCCAATGTGCTCAAAATTTCCGTTCCCGTGCTCTACCCTGCCGTGCCCGCACGTTCCCCAGGGGGGAAGTCCACACCACCGCAGAATCTAGTTCGTCCGATAATTCGTGAACTGCAATTCCACGCCCAGATCTTTGCCCCGCAACAGGGCGATGATGCTCTGCAGTTCATCCCGGTCTTTGCTGGATACTCTGACTGTATCGCCTTGGATGCTCGCCTGGGCTTTCTTTTTTGAGTCCTTCACCAGACGAACGATTTCCTTGGCTTTTTCCGTGGGAATCCCCTGCTGCAGCTTGATCGTCTGCCGTACGCTCTGGCCGGTAGCCTGCTCCAGCTTTTCATACGTAAGATTCTTCAACGACACGCCGCGTTTCACTAACTTTTGCCCCAGAATCTCCTTCACCGCTTCCAGCTTGTACTCCCCGGCCGAAGAGAGTTGAATCTCCTTGTCCGCCTCGGCAAGCTTGATGTCAGAGTGAGAGTCTTTCAGGTCGAAGCGCTGGCGGATCTCTTTGAGCGCCTGGTCAATGGCGTTCCTGACTTCCTGGATGTCGACCTTGCTCACGATGTCAAACGAGTTTTCCTGTGCCATTGCTCTTTGTCCTCTAATCGATCCAGGGCTGCTGCCTGCCAAGACTGCCGAATGCAACGCCGGTACTATCAGTTTCCCACGTCTGCGCCAAGCCGAAACAGCCTCTGGAAGTTTTTCGTCGTAAGCTCCGCGATTTCTTCGCTGGAAACCTCATGCAGGCCGGCGATGACTTGAGCCGTTCGGGCCACCCACGCCGGCTCGTTGCGCTTTCCGCGGTCGGGCGCCGGGGCAAGCCAGGGCGCATCGGTTTCCACCAGCANNCCAAGACCCGTATGTTTCCAATGCTCCTCCAAAACAAGGAAAAGATCGTCCCATGCGTCTGTAGACTCGTTCGTTCCACGGCAATGGATGAGAATCGGCCGCTTGCGCGCCGCGGCAACGTCGAGCTGCCGAATGAGCCCTTCCCGTTGAGTCGCATGCGGAGCGCCCTCGTGGTAGTAGTCGAGCCCAATCTCGCCGCAGGCAATCACCTCAGGCTCGGCCAGCAACCGGTCAAGCTTGGACATGACTTCTTCGTCGATTTCATGCGTGTTGTGCGGGTAAACCCCTGCGCTCGCATAGAGACGAGGAAAGTTCTCGCCTGCCTCGGAGCGGGGGTTTAATTCCCGGCAAATCGACAACGCCCCATCCATGCCCGATGCCTGCTCACCGATACCAATGGCGAGCACCGCGCCAATGCCAGCCTGATACGCGCGGGCCAGCATTGCTTCGCGATCCTCGCTATAGCGCTCACTATCCAGATGTGCGTGTGAATCGATCAGCAAAAAAGCCTCGAAGAGGATAGATTTGCGTTGGCTTGTTCATTTTAGCGGAGCGAGAGATTAGGGACGGAAGACCTGCAGCCCGAGGTGCTCCTCAAATGCATTGAAATCGCGATCGCAGTGAAGCAGCCGGAGTTCGCTCTCGATGCAGAAGGTGGCAATCAGACAGTCGATCGTGCTTCGGACCGTGACGCCGCGTTTGCGCAATTTACGAAAATTCTGTGCTGCTTGTACGGCAAACGTCTTCGAAGCAGCGTCGAAAACCGGCAAGGATGAGAAGTGCGATTGGGCTCGGCGAAACTGGCGGTCATCGCGAATGCCCTGCAGAACCTCCGTCAGCGCCAGGCTAGTGATCGCGATGAGTTCACCGTCATGCCCGTTGAGAAGCCATAGGGTTTGTGGTGTTTCGCGATGATTCAGAAAATCAATCCAAACCGAACTATCGACAATGACCATGAAAGATCCGTGCACAATTGGGGTCAGGCCGCCGGCACACGACGGGGCGCCCTCGCCGGCGCTTCGCCACCATCCGGTTCAGCAAACCGGCTCATCCGCATCTGTTCCAGATCTCCGTCCCAGCCGATTCCCCAAAGCTGCTTGAGCGCCTCATTCTGTCTTGCCAGCTGCACAGCAAGCCGCAATGCTGCTTCAACTGCGGCTCGCTTGGTCGATGCGCCCGTGGCCTTCATGGCAGAGCGCATTAGCTTATCGTCGATGTCGATGTTGGTTCGCACGCCTTCCGACCCTCGATGTGTAAGGATAGCATAGTTTATGTGTATGAATTCCGGTCCTAAAGTCCAGCAACTAACTGTAGTTGAGTCACTTCAGCCGAGCCCCTAACGGCACGTCTTCAAGAAAACCAGCCAGCACCGGAGCGCCATCCGGCAGCGACGCCGCCAGCAGCATCCCGTTTGACTCCAGCCCCCGCATCTTGCGCGGCGCCAGGTTCGCCACAATCACGATCTTGCGGCCAATGAGCTTTTCGGGCTCATAATACTGGGCAATGCCGGCGAGAATCTGGCGCTTCTCGTAGCCGAGGTCGACTTCGAGCCGAAGCAGCTTGTCTGCCTTGGGAACCCGCTCCGCGACCAAAATCTGGGCAACCCGCAGGTCGACCTTCACGAAGTCGTCAATTGTGATTCCCGTAGTACCGGCCGCCGCGGCGCCTAAGGGTGCTTGCGTATCTGCTGCAGCCGCAGCAGCCATCGCACCTGGCCCTTCTTTCCGGTCCGAGTCAGCCAGAGGTCCGCCGGTCGGCGCGGTTGTAGGCGTGGAGCTGAGCCTGCCGCTGGCGTGGTCCGGATGGATCGGCGCCACCGGAATCGACTCGACCGGCTTGCCGGTATCGGTGGGCGCGGTTGTCGCCTGGGTCAGGTTGTGATCCCCAATCTCACTCGAGCGCCTCGGCGCTGTTCCGCCTCCGGTCGGCTGCACCGACGTAACGGAGGGCGAAGCAGTGGCTGGCGACGGTTCCACGGGCAAGGCGGCTGTCGGCGCTTCGGGAGCGGAACTTGCTCCAGCGGCTTTCTTCGCGGCTTCAATCACGGTGCGGTTATTTTCATCTTCAAGATTTTGCATACGATCGATCGCGTCCTTCTCTGCGCGTGGAAACAGAGGCGCAGGCTCGCCCAGCACTGTTCCAGCCTTCAACCCGCCCCAGGCCAAATCCTTCAGAAATGAGCCTTTTGCTGCCTCTGCCAGTTCGCCCTGGCCAAGCTGCCGCCACACCTTCGCAGCGGCGTCGGGCAGGATCGGATAGACCAGAGCGGTTATGATGCGGATTGCTTCGGCCGCCGTTGCCAGCACACGTGCCTGCAGCGCAGCATGGTCCTCTTCTGAGCGATCAGCCGGCCGCTTCCACGGCGCATTCGATGTCAGGTAACCATCGGTCTCGCCGACCAGCGACCAAAGCGTCTTCAGAGCCTCAGAAAAGTTCAGGCCGTCGAATGCAGGACCAAACGCAGCAATTGCGTTTTCCGCGGAACCACGCAATGCAATCTCAGCGTTCGTTGCTTCACCTGCGCTCGGAACCTTGCCGCCGAAGTACTTGTGGACCATGTTCACCANNTCACCAGGTTGCCGTAGCCGTTGGCAAGGTCGCTGTTGTACCGCTGCACAAGCGCATCGAACGTGAAACTCCCGTCCTGCCCAAATGGAATTTCGCGCAGCAAAAAATAGCGCAAGGCGTCAGCGCCCAAAACCGTGCAAACGGTCTCTGCACGCACAATATTCCCGCGCGACTTCG
>PLTV01000043.1 GCA_003164635.1 Acidobacteriaceae bacterium | reverse complement strand
CGCCCAGATCCTGGATCTTCTTGAAGGGATCTACATTCGCCTTCTCCAGAATCTTGGCGGCACGGGGGTCACCGATGCCGAAGATGTATGTGAGCGCGATTCTTGCCTGCTTATTGCGGGGCAGATCGACGCCAGCAATACGTGCCATGTGGGTTCCTTTGTTTCCAGGGATTCGGGACCGGGAACTAAAGGACTGGTTGACGCCGCCCATACTGGCTCAATCAACTTAGTCCCGAGTCCCTGCGGCCCTCAGTCCCTTTCTTTGTTGTGTGCCCCCGGCCTTAACCGGTTCGCACGGTGGGTGCTGCGCGCTTCCAGAGGTTCAACGCAAGCCTTGAATCAAGCTAACTAGCCTCTTGTATCCAGGTGTCAGGGATAAGTGGTCAGAGGTCAGTCTTATTCCGCCTGTACAAGCACTCTCAACTGTTCCCTGATCCCTGAAACCTGATCCCTGTCTTGGAAGCGTCCGCGTATGCCAGACTGGCTTAGCCCTGGCGCTGTTTGTGCTTTGCGTTCTCGCAGATCACNNAAATCTTTTTTACCGATGCACGGACCTTCATTTGTTTGCTGCCCTTCCTTGAATAACTGCTTCAGACGTCAGCTTTTTCGCAGTCGTCTGTAACCTGTCATCTGAAATCTGCTACTTGTAGCGGTAGACGATTCTTCCGCGATTCAGGTCGTAGGGACTCAACTCCACGGCCACGCGGTCGCCAGGAAGGATGCGGATGAAATTCTTGCGCATTCTTCCCGAGACATGGGTCAAGACCTCGTGGTTGTTCTCGAGTTTGACCTTGAACATGGCGTTGGGCAGAGTCTCAACGACTACTGCCATGACCTCAATCGCGTCTTCCTTCGACAAACCGCATCCAATTCCGCCGGCACAAACGCATGCGTCCGGCATGTTAAGGCACTTGGCGGGGCTTCAAGCATCCGCGCAAATGCAACCTCTCAACGAGCTACTCGGTTAAGACCCGGGCCCCGGTCGCGGTGACGGCAACCGTGTGCTCGAAGTGAGCGCTCATGCTTCCATCCTTGGCCACGGCCGTCCAGCCGTCGCCGAGGACTTCCACGTCAGGGCGTCCGGCGTTCACCATCGGTTCGATGGCGATCACCATGCCAACCTTCAACTTCATGCCCCGTCCCCGCTCGCCGAAATTCGGCACCTGCGGGTCTTCGTGCATGTGGACTCCAATTCCATGGCCCACGAAATCGCGTACTACCGAGAACCCCTCGGCTTCAACAATGTCCTGCACAGCCGCGCCAATGTCGCCCAGCGTCGCACCCGGTTTGACCGCCGCAATGCCGGCATGGAGCGACTTCTCGGTAACAGCCAGCAGACGGGCGGCGTCAGGATCGATGGACCCTACGGGCACCGTAATGGCCGAGTCGCCATAGTAGCCGTCAACAACGGCGCCAAAGTCGACCGAAACAATGTCGCCTTCCTTGAGCGTCCGCTTTGCCGAAGGAATGCCGTGAACCACTTCGCTATTGACTGAAGTACACAGTACGCAGGGATAGCCGTGATAGCCCTTGAAGGCTGCCTTGACGCCCAGCTCATCCAGGCGCGTCGCGGCCGCTTTCTCAAGGTCGAGCGTGGTGGCGCCTGGCTTCACTTTGCTGCGCACGAGTTCGAGCACCTCGCGAACCACACGGCCCGCGCGACGCATCTTCTCGATTTCCTGCGACGACTTCAACAAAATGGCCACGGAAAACCTAGCTTTCAGGGGTCAGAGGTCAGGGGTCAGAAAATCAATCAAAGCCGCATCCAGCTCGCTCTTGATCCCTGATCGCTGAAACCTGATCCCTCAATTCAAACGCACAAACTCGCCGTCCGGCTGCGCTACTTCCGCAACCGCTCGACGGCGTCAACAATTCCGGCCGCGATTACCTGGATCGGCCGATCTCCATTCACTTCCGCAAAACGCCCAAGCTGCCGGTAGTGCTCGACGACGGGCGCGGTAAGCCCTGCATAAGCGCGCATTCGCTCTTTGAAGACATTCTCCGTGTCATCGGCGCGCTGGACCAGCGCCGCACCTTCCACATCGCAAAACCCGTCCCGTTTGGGCGGATTCATGAAGATGTTGTAGATCGTGGCGCAGACAGGGCAATTCCTGCGCCCGGTAATCCGGCGCAGTAACTGATTATAGTCCACTTGGATGCTGACGGCAATCACCGGCAGGGCGTTGCCTTCGGCAGCCAGGCGGCCATCGAGCCAGTTGGCCTGCCCGAGGGTCCGCGGGAAGCCGTCGAGGATGTACCCCTTGGCGGTATCTGGCTCCTTGAGGCGGGCGGCAACCATCTCGTCGACGAGGGAATCAGGGACCAATTCTCCGCGCCCCATAAGTTCCTTGGCCACTTTACCCAGCGGCGTTCCTTTGGCGACATTCGCACGTAACAGGTCTCCGGTGGAGATCTGCGGGATACCCCAAAGCTTGACGAGTTCCTTGGCCTGGGTTCCCTTGCCCACGCCGGGGGCTCCCAACAAAAGAATCGGGCCGGGAGCGGTATTTGAACCCGTTTCCCGGCCCTTCTCGACTGCGTACATAGAAGAAGACATTACCAGGTTTTCCTTCCGCGTATGCGACCGGAGCGAGGGGAAAAGCCATCATAATGACGCATGATTAGCTGCGATTCGATCTGGTTGACAGTATCCATGGCCACACCAACCACGATGAGCAGAGAGGTGCCGCCAAAGTAGAAGTTCACATTGAGTCCGTGGGTTGTCCAGGCCGGCAAATTCTCAAAGAACCTTCCGATCAGAAACAACTTGTCGAACCGGATTCCCGAGATCATGAAGGTGGGCACCATCTGGATCAGAATGAGGTAAACGGCGCCAACGAGCGTGATACGGGTAAGGATGTCGTTGATAAAGTCGGAAGTGCGCTTGCCGGGGCGGATTCCTGGAATGAACGAGCCCGACTTACGGAAGTTGTCGGCGATGTCGTCCGGCTTCATAACGATCGATATATAGAAGTAGGCAAAGAAGATAATGCCCAGCATGTTGAGGAAGACATACCACGGGTAGCCGGGTGTCAGGGCTTCCATAATGGGATGGATAAAGCGGCTCGTCTGCGCCCACTCGGTCTGACTGAGGAGCATGGGAGCCGACAGAATGGAGCTGGCGAAGATGACAGGCATGCCGCCGCCGGAGTTGACCTTGAGCGGGAGGTGGCTGGATTGTCCG
>PLTV01000074.1 GCA_003164635.1 Acidobacteriaceae bacterium | reverse complement strand
TTGAATTGTTGGGATTGGCCGTACCAGGGGTGCACAATCAAGTATGGCAGAGATTGCGGCATGATGGAAACAGGAAAATCGCCACAGCGGCAATTTGGCAATCTGGTGGTACTCCGTGTCGGCGTCCTCTCCGCATGAATATTTCCGACTGTGGGAAACAGGCCGCAATGCGCGATCGCATTGAAGTGCTGCAAACCGATATCACCACGCTGGCAGTGGATGCGATTGTGAACGCGGCCAATACGTCGCTGCTGGGCGGCGGTGGCGTGGATGGAGCGATTCATCGTGCGGCCGGACCGGAGTTGCTGGCGGAGTGCCGCACGCTGCACGGTTGCGAAACGGGTGAGGCCAAACTGACGCAGGGCTACAGGCTGCCGGCGCGATTTGTAATTCACACGGTGGGCCCGGTTTGGTCTGGAGGCGGGCGTCGCGAGCCGGAGCTGCTGGCGAGCTGTTATCGCAGTTGCTTCGCGATCGCGCGCGAACAGGGCCTGCGCAGCCTGGCGTTCCCGGCCATCAGCTGTGGCATCTATCGCTTTCCTGTTGACCAGGCGGTTGAGATCGCTATGCGCGAAACGCTGGCCGAGCTCCGCTCAAACGATAACGTTGGAAAGGTCAAGTTCGCCTGCTTCGGCGATGAAGTGTACTCAGCCTACGGGCGCGAGTGGGCAAAACTCGCGCACCAATGACCGCGGCCTACTTCAACTGGACCTTGACCACCACGTCGGAGTCGAGATCGATCTCGGTTTTAATGCCACGCAGAGCGCTTGTCCAGTCAGGATTTGTGAGGCGTCCCAGCGTCACCCCTGGGAGGGTGCTTCCGATCGGAATATCGTATTCGTCACGCTTGCCCTGCTTATCGCCGCCCGTTGCGGGGTCAAGACCGACCGTGGAACCGGCACCGCCGCGGCCCATCACGGAGTTAAACCCGATGCTGCTTTTCGGTCCCATGCTGGGGCCCATAGCCATCACCAACCCCTGCATGGGGATGGCCGCGCCGCCCTTGGGCTCGATCTGATCAAACCGGAAGATGAGCAGCGAATTGCCGTCGCCATCCTTTTTCGATTTGGCGCCGGCCACCTTTCCAGTCAGCTTCGATCCCTTGGGAATTTCGGTTCCGTCGGGCAGCTTTGCCGCTTTGACTATTTTGGCCGTGATGGTGTCGCCGGGCTTGGCAGTTCTGCTGCTTAGATTCTCAGCGAGTTTGGCCACCAGCATCGGGCCGGCTGGAGTTTGAGAACTTGTCGCCGCCGGCGCCGGATGATCGGGGGTTTGCGATCTTCCAAACATCGAAAAATTGCTGGAACCAAGAATGAGAAGCGTCGCAACGGTGAGGATTTCTCTACGCGAGTGATTCATGGATCCCTCTTTTCATGGATTCGCCTGAACTTTGGCCGCCGCGAAGCTTTGCGCACAGCCCGCCTGTAATTCTCCGTAGATGGTCCGAGAAAGTCAAACCAGATCCGTGCGCTGAATTTCAGTTGGGCTGAGCGCGAAAATCCTGTAATCAGACGGCGCTAGAAGTTGAAGGTGAGTTTAGCAGTGAGGGCGCGGGGGCTTACGTAATGCGTTCCGCTGAAGGTCGACAGGAAGTTGTAGAGCGCGTACTTGTCCGTGACGTTGATTGCCGTCAGATCGAGATTGACCTTATAGCGATCGGCATGGAAGATGTTGTCTTTGCCCAGCGTGGCATCGAACAGATCGCGCGGCAGAATGCGTTGCGGATTGTGGTCGTTGTCGCCGGCATTCATTGCCGGAATCTTCACCAGCGACGAAGAGTACTCTGATGCCGGGCAAATCACGGGCAGAGGACGACCCGGGGTCGCCTTCATGCCTTCGCACTCGAGACCGGCCTGGAACTCTTCATCGGCGGTGAGTCCGCCGAGACTGACAGCAGGCTGGCCGTTGAGAAGCGTCGACGTTGCGCCGCAAGCGCTGTTGGGATCGTTCGACAACGGGTTGTAGCAAGGCACCGAACCAGCGACCTGGCCTGAATCGTAGCGCCAGTTGAAACCACCCCATAGTCCGCTCAGGAATTTGACGCGCGAGAAGGTGTACTGTCCGTGCGTTTCCTGATTGAACTTCTCATCGTGATCGATGCGGAAGGGCAGCCCGGATTGGCCGACAGTCGCGCCTGCTCCAGCAACCTGGGGCGGGAAGAATCGCGCGGCCACCGAGGACATGACGCTATAGGCGCTGAAGCCGTGGAACTCCGGGGCTTCAACATGCAGCGCGTAGCCCGGGATTTTGGAGTTGTGCCAGTCGATGGGGAAGGTAATGGGCGTGTTGCCGAGAACGCTGAAGTCGAACGCGTTGTGGGTGTACTTCCAGATGTATTCGCCGCTCACCACGACGCGCTTGCCAAAACCCTGCTGGAAGCCGGCGTGAAACTCGTTGCGGAAACCCGGCTGGAGTGTGCCGGCGACTCCCGAGGTGCAGTTGAGCAGCGGAGCGAGGACCGTATTGGAGCAACCTTCGCTTGAGAGCACAAGATTTTCGTTGAACGGCGTTTCGAGGGTGCGCGCATACGAAACGCGCAGCACACTGTTTGTGGGCTTGACGTTATAGGCAACGCCGAGACGCGGCTGGGTCTGGTTGGCGTGGGTCAGTCCGTTGTAGATATCTTCGCGAAGGCCAAGGTTGAAGAGCCAGTTCTTCAGCTTGATCTGATCTTCAAGGAACATTCCCAGTTCCTTGACGTCGGTGTGCCCGAAATATCCATAGTAGGAACCACCGCGCGTGAGGTCGTAACGAGCGAGAACGGGGAGATAACCGGGATTCGCCGCGGCGACTCCGATGGGACACTGCGATGGATCCGAGTAGCCCGGCAGCGGGTTGCCGTTGGCGTCGACGCAAGGAGCGCTGAAGTTGTACGTGGGGTCGACGATGCCGAGGCTGTCGTGCTCGCGAAGGAAAGTCTGCCCGTATTGCGCACCGGCCTTGATGGTATGAATCCCCTTGGAGTAGGAGTAATCGGAGTGCACGGCCGAGTTGGTAAGGGTGCGGAACTGCGCGATGGACGAGGTTTGCAGGTTTGCCGGTCCCAGGTCGGCCAGAGCGTCGCCGCTGGGGTAATAGTTGTAGTCGTCGCGGCGGGTAAAGGCGCCGACGTTGAGCACGGCATTGTCGCTGATGATGCGCGTATAGGTGGGCGAAACGTTGATGGTCCCGATCTTTGAGTGCTGGTCGGCGTTGCCAACGCTGCCGAAGACCGGGCTGGCGCTGGCGCCCCCGCTAACGACGTTCTGGACATTCAGGTTGTCGTAGGAGTTGGGGGTCTGAAACCAGGAGCGGCTGTAGTTCAGGTCGAGGTGGACCGAGTCGGCCGGAGTAAACATATAGTCGATACGATCGAAGACGTTTTGCTCGTTGCCCTTGTCATGAAAGACCTGGAACTCAGGCGGATCGAGGAAGCGGCCGGAATTCATACCGTCGGTTTCAACGAAGTTTCCCCACTTCTTGCCGCCGAATGCGAGGTCCACTCCCGCGGATGCGGATCCGAACGCGCCGTATGAAGTATTGATGCTGCCAGTCGGCTTGGTTACACCCTGGCCGGAGCGCGTGCTAGCGACGATGACGAGGCTGGTCTTGCCGCCGTACTCGGCAGGCGGGGCGCCGCTGATGACCTCGATGGACTGGATGGAGTTGGCGGGGATCTGGTTGGAGAAAACCTTGCTCTGCTGATCGGTAATCGATTGCCCATCGACGGAGAAGGAGTTCGAAGCGTGGTCGCCCAGGCCGTGAAACAGACCGTTCGAGTCGGCGGAGACGCCGGGTGTTGTCGCTGTGACAAGAGAGCTGAGCGAAGACGACTCGCTTTCAAGCGGAACTTTGATGAACATGTCGCGATCGACATCGGTGTGGAAGGTGGGGTCGGTTTCGACAAGGTCGCCCTGCGCCTGCACCGTCACGGTGGAGTCAGCGCTGGCGATTTGCACCACCAGCTTGAGGCTGATGCCCACCACCGAGTCGATAGCAACCGATTGGTGCATGGAGGCGAATCCCGAGGCAGAAACCGAAACCTGGTAGCTGTTGAACGAAACGTTGGGGAAGATGAACTGGCCGGTCGGGTCAGTAGTTGCGGTGCGATCGACGCCGCTATTCGGATTGGTGAGGCGCACCGTCGCGTTCGGAATGACGGCGCCGGTGGGATCGGAAACGCTGCCGCGAATAGCGCCGGCGTTGCCGCTTTGCGCGGTTGCGGCGAGGGCACCCAAAGCGAGGACAATGAGGGAAAGAGTACGAAAAAGTCTGCCGTGGGAAAACGGCATAGGAAGTACCTCCGGAAAAGTTAGCTTCTTGCGATGCGTCGACGAGTCCGCTTTGAAATGCGGCCCGCTTCAGATGCGTATGGTAGGGTGTTTCCGGGAGGTTGCTGCTTTTCGTATGATGCTGCGACGCATCCTCTTCAAAAGAAGCGAAGAAGCGTACGAACGAGCGAACCGGAAATTAGCCCTGGAAGCTTTCAGGAGGGGGACGGGTAAAAAGCTGCGGATGCCAATGGCGGGTGATATTCGGCGCGCTCAGTTCGGGAGCGGGCCGCTCCATGGGCACGAGAATAACGACGGCAGCGGTCACCGCTACAGGAGCGGCGGAGTGCATGGCAATGCAGAGAGGGCAATGGTCGGCGGCCGTTTCAACGGAGTGGACGTGCGCCACCTGAACAACGGTCAGGAGCGCGAGCAGCAGCAGGCACACAATCGTCATCAGCGGCAAAGCGCGAAGCTTTGCGTGGAGAGAGTCGCTGAAGTGATTTTGCGATGCTGTCAACACACGTTCCTTAGAGTTAAGGATACACGCGATTGAATATTGGATGTATCGAATGTCGAAAAGTTAGGGTCATGACTCGGGCCTGAGGCAAAGCGGGGGAAGACAAACCGCACACCAGTTCGTCTAACCCTCTGATCCTCTTCCGGTTGACCGAAGGCGGAAGCAGCGGCTACCTGGCTGATCTACACTTGGATCGGACAATTGGAAACAGACGACATACCAGTCATGATGCACATTTCCCATACCCGACGGCTTTTTGCAGTCCTGATAACGATGGTGCTGATGGGCGGGTCGGCTGCTCTTGTCTGCGCACAAAAGACACTGCCGCTGAAGCCGGAGGTGCCAGCCACCGGCTCGAATCATCGCCTCATACTCAAGGACGGGACGTATCAGCTTGTGCGCAAGTATGAGGTCGTGGGGGACCGCGTGCGCTACATCTCCATTGAGCGCAGCGGCGAGTGGGAAGAGTTGCCCGAAAGCCTGATCGATTGGGATGCAACGCGGAAGTGGGAGCGTGATCATGCCGTGACGACGACGCCGGGTAACGACGCCTCTCCTGCGATGAAAGAGGCCGCGGACATCGATAAGGAAGAAGCGAACGCGCGCGCGGAGGCCGATGCGCGGCGGCCTGAGGTCGCGAAGGGCCTGGAGCTGCCCGATGAAGACGGCGTGTTCGGGCTGGATACGTTTCAAGGAACGCCGGAACTGGTGGAAATGCTGCCTGCGGAGCTGAATGCGAACACAAAGTCGAAGCACGGGCTGAACACGCTGAACCCGATGGCCGGTCAGAAGGCGAGCCTGGAGTTGGATGGAGCGCACGCCAAGGTGCACTTCCATGTGAACGATCCGGCGATTTATCTCTCTCTGAATGCGCGCGACGATGCCGAAGAAGTGACGACGCACGCGATGACGGTGAACACGGGCGGCGCCAAGGAGGTAGCGAGCGGCAAGCATGGGGCTCACTCAGCCGGTTCCGGGTTCGCGGTGGTGCGCGTGGACGAGCGGCGGGCTCTGCGCATTGTGGGAGCAATCCACATGAGCCCGAACGGCACGGTAACGCAGGATGAGGATGTGATTGCCACCAAGGTCGAGGTGCTGCCCGGCAAGCACTGGCTGAAGATTACGCCCGCGCAGCAACTCACCATCGGCGAGTACGCGCTGGTGGAGATTCTTTCCGCTTCGGATATCAACCAGTCGGTATGGGATTTCCGCGTGGATCCGCAGTTGGGCGATAACCCGGCGTCGCTGGGGCCGATCCTCAAGTAGGACAGGACAACGGCCCTGAGGTTTCCAGGGCCGTCGAACAAATTCGTAAGCCCGAGATGCCGAAAACGCCCGATGGACCGTGACTCAGGAAATACCATCCCTTCGGGCGAAAGCCCAGGACTCATTTTGAGGAGTCAACGCAGCGGCGAGTATATAGTCGGATTCGCGGGGGTTCCAAGAGTTTTTCGGACAAAGGGCATCGATTTTTGCGAGAAAGGAGCGCCCCCATGGCGCCTGAGGATTCAAATCCCGAAATTGAAGGCAAAGATTTCTGGCACCTTCCGTCTGAGGAACTGGCCGCACGCATCGGCTCGATCGCGCACCAGGATTCCCGCCTCGGGGATGCGGTCACGTGCGCGGAGGCCAGCAGGCTGGCAACGGAATGGCAGGAGGCCCTCAGTCAACCAACAGCCACCTTCGAGGAGCAGGAGGACCGTGTCGGCCAGTTGGACTCGCTGCAGCGACGCACAATCGAGATTCTTATCCGAACCGGCAGGAGCGCATGATCGCGCCTTCGCTCGCGGATTCGCTCGGTAGCGGCTGGATCAGCCTCAAAGCGCGTCTGGCAGCTTTGCTTTCGAAAACTTCAGCCTCCGCTTTTCCCACTCATCGGATTTGAAGAAGCGCGGACCGACCTCGATCAGGCGCGGAATCATGTTGAAGACGGAGATGCGGCTCCAGGGACGGCCATCGCGCTGGCGGAAGCCCTTCTCGTTGAGATCGCTCACGATGGCTGAGTAACCGAAATCCTGAACCAGCAGCTCCATCATGAGCATCAACGACTGGTGCTCACGCGGATGCTCTTCGAGACGCCGGCAGTCATCGGAGACGCGCAGACCGTAAGGGATGTCTTCGTCGAACCCGCCTTCGGGCGGAGCTTCGGAATCGGGCAGCTCACGCCGCCATTCGATGGAAACCATCTGCCAGCCACTCGCCATGCGCTGCTGAATCACGTCTGGGCTGAATGGGCCGGAAACTACATCGCGAACTCGCTCGAAATACGCCATGGCGCGCCTCCGTACGGGATTTCCCGGCATGGCAGAAGCAATTGTAAGGCCAACGTTCGGGGTAACGTGTGCCTCGGCAAGTGATGCTTTTGCAGCAGGATGGCTCTTGCGCCTTGATGGGGTCGGGGGCCCTTCCTCGTCCACTTTCGCAAACCGTTGTCCGATTCCGGACAAGGCGAGAAACGAACACTCCCGGACCCTGCGGTCAACTGGGTCTTACTCACGCACGCTGATGCCGAGGGCCTTCATTTTGCGATAAAGATGGCTGCGTTCGAGGCCGAGGAGCTCCGCGGCGTGGCTGATATTGCTGCGCGCCTCCTCGACTTTCTTGAGGATGTACTCGCGCTCGTAGGCATCGCGCGCCTGCTGCAATGACGAGAACTCTTCGGTCGAGCGGGAGCCGGCTTTGTGCGTTAAGGGCGGCAGATGCTTGCGCTCGATGCGCAGCACGCGCGGATTGAGAATAATGACGCGCTCGATGACGTTCTTGAGCTCGCGCACATTTCCCGGCCAGTGATAAGAGCCAAGGACGGTGAGCGCTTCTTCACCGATTTCGATGCGTGGGCGGCCGTATTGGCGGCCGAACTCGGTGAGAAATTCACGCGCCAGCAGTGGGATATCCTGCTTGCGCTCGCGCAAGGGTGGAACGGCGAACGGCACCACGTTGAGCCGATAGAAAAGGTCTTCGCGAAAATTGCCTTTGGCGATTTCTTCTTCGAGGTCCTTGTTGGTGGCGGCGATGAGACGCACATCGACGCGCAGGGTTTGGGTGCCTCCGACCGGGGTGAATAACTGATCGTCGAGCGCGGAGAGCACCTTGGCCTGAGTTTTCAGGCTCATGTCGCCCACTTC
>PLTV01000349.1 GCA_003164635.1 Acidobacteriaceae bacterium | reverse complement strand
GGTGGCCTTCTCGCGGCGGATGTGTTGCTCGCGCGTGGAGAGAGTAAGGACAAAGCCGCGGTAGCCATCGCGATCGACGGTTTGGCCGACGAGGCGGCCGGGCATCTGGCGCAGGTACTGCTCCTTCGCCGCGATGACGCCGCAATACGGCCCCCCATAGCTGAGAGCCACGCCGAAAGACTGCGCCTCCATGCTGACAATATCGGCCTCGAGGGGCGGGCGAACAATACCAAGCGAAACAGCTTCCGCGATGGAAACAATGAGCAGAGCGCCCTTGGCATGCGCGATGGCGGCGATGGCGGGAATGTCTTCGATGGTGCCGAAGAAGTTGGGGCTTTGCACCAGAACGCAGGCGGTTTCTTCAGTCACCTGCGCTTCGAGAGCGGCGAGGTCGACGCGGCCCGTTTCGCGATCGTACTCCACGAGTGTCGATGGAAGGCCCTGATGTTTCGCGTAGGTGGCCATGACTTCGCGGTATTCGGGGTGCACGGTTCGCGCAACAACGGCCTTGTGACGGCCAGTGATGCGGACGGCCATCATCACGGCTTCAGCGGCGCCGGTGGAACCGTCGTACATGCTGGCGTTGGCCACGTCCATGCCGGTGAGCTCGGCAATCATGGTCTGAAATTCGAAGATGGCTTGAAGTGTGCCCTGTGTGATCTCGGCCTGGTATGGCGTGTAGCTGGTCAGGAACTCGCCGCGTTGCACGAGCGAGTCGATGATGACGGGCCGATAGTGGCGATAGGCGCCCGCGCCGAGGAAGCTGGCGAAACGAACCGTGTTCGGCATCGCTGCGGCCCGAAAGTAGTCGATGATCTCGCTTTCCGCCTGCTGGCGCGGAACGTCGAGATCGCGTGTCAGCCGATACTCGGCCGGGATGACTGAAAAAAGATCGTCGATGGAGGCAGCGCCGATTTCCGCGAGCATCTGCTTGCGTTCGTCGGGTGATTTGGGCAGGTAGCGCATGTGTGATCTCTCCAGGATCAGGGAATAGGGACTAAGGGACGAGGAGCTCTAAACGTGCGCGACCTTGGGCCCGGATCTTCGCCACGTTCATTGTTCTTCAGCGATGAAAGATTCGTACGCGGCGGCATCAAGGAGCTTTTCAAATTGGGCAGGATCGGCGAGCTCGACCTTAATGATCCAGGTATCGTGCGGCGCCTCGTTGATTTTGTCCGGCGACGTCTTGAGCGCGTCATTGGTGGCCGTGACCGTTCCGGTGACCGGCGAATAAAGATCGCTCACCGCTTTGACGCTTTCGACTGAGCCAAATGTGCTGTTGGCGGTGACTTTATCGCCCACTTTCGGAACGTCTACGTAAACGATATCGCCCAGGGAGTTCTGCGCGTAGTCGGTGATGCCGATGGTGCCAATGGTGCCGTCGAGCTGGATCCACTCATGTTCGCGGGTGTAGCGATAGTTGGCCGGGTAGGACATCGGATCTTCTCCTTGAAGAAACAGTTTACGTCACGGATGTGAATTGGATTCTGGAGGAAAACCTGCGCTTGCGCATGGATTCACCTGATCGCAAAAAACGCGATGCCGACCGAAGATGGTCGATTCGAGTCGAATCAAAGTTCGAATGGCCCCGGCGGGCTCGAATGGCTCAAGGAAGAACAGCTAAGAGGGACGCACATCTCGGGTTGCCATTCAAGGATAGATTTGAGTCAGACCGGGGGTGCAAAGCCGGGGTACGGTTCCAGCGGAATCAGGGCCACAACTTCAAGCATTCCGGCCTCAGCGATCGGCAGACTGGCGAGGGCGGCGCGGACCTCCGCCTCATCTCCTGCCTCCCATATGATCGCCGCACCCGGCATATCGCTCCGCTTCCAAACCTGACGGAGAAGCCCGGATGCATACAATGCGCGAACCCGCGCGGCTTCAGCATTCACAAGAGCCACAGTAAAGGCTTCCGGCGGGAACTGATCGATGCGACGGCGGGAGATGGATAGAAATTGCATGGGTCGATTGTAAGGTTGCCTGCTCGCGAGCAGAATCGTAGCGGAATAATTATCCCGAAAGCGACTGAGAGCGCAACCTTTGCAGAGGCCTGCGTAGACGGCACTAACAAAATGATTTGAAAGGAGAAGAGGCTTGAAACGATCAACTTTTCCTCTGTTCCATTCGGGACAATACATCGCTTGTCAACTCTTAGGCATCGGACGATTTCATGAGCAAGACGAGGCTGCTTCTTGTTGACGATGATGACGCGGTGCGAATAACTCTGGGAGCGGTTCTTCAACAACACGACTTCCAGGTGACTCTCGCGGCAACGGTTGCCGAGGCACTGGAAAAACTGAGCACAGAGAAGTTCGAAGTATTGCTTGCCGATCTGAATGTTGGCCAGCCTGGAGACGGCTTCACAGTTGTGAGCGCAATGCGGCGCGTCCAACCGGAGGCCTGCACCTTCATCCTGACAGGGTATCCGGATTTCGAGTCGGCAATTCAGGCGATCCGCAGCCAGGTGGACGACTATTTCGCAAAGCCCTTGAAAGTCGAGGAGCTGCTGGCATCGATATCGAGTGTGCGCGCGGGCAAGCCTCGATCCCCGCCCGAACCCGAACTGCGCAAGGTATCCGAGGCCTTGGCAGACCTCGAATCCGAGATCGTTTCGCGCTGGGTGACCGAGGTTCTGGTCGACCCCGAGATCGCGGAGCTCCCACTCACGCTGTCGGAGCGCAGCGACCACATTCCGCAGCTGCTGGCCGAGCTGATCCGGCGCCTGGACGGACCACTCGATATGCTCACACCCATAGCCGTCGAAGCCGCGCGCAAACACGGCAAGGCGCGTTTTTTGCAGGGCTACACCATTCCACAAATCCTGTTCGAAGGCCGCGTTCTGCAACAGGTCATCAGCGCCACGATTCGAGAGACCCTTCTGACGGTTGACCTGAGTACACTGGTCAGCGACATTCTGGGGATCGGCGAAGCGCTCCAGGGCGCGCTTGAAATCTCGGTCCGGACTTACCAGTCGCAGATTCCACGCTCGCTTCAAACTTCGTTCTCGCAGTTGTACCAGTCGCCGTATCTGGGTGTGCTCATCGCCGATGAAAACCGGATCATCGATGCCAACGATGCCTTTATGAAGATGATTGGCCGTCAACGCGATGAGTTGCTGGCCGGGGATCTCGACTGGCACCAGATGACCCCGGCGCGATTTCATTCCATGGACAATACAGCGCTGGAGCAGCTGCGCGAATTCGGGACGTGTGTTCCGTACGAGAAAGAGTATTCACTGCCCAATGGGACGAAGGTACCGTTTTTGATCGGCGGTGTGCGGCTCGGGCTGGAGCCGTTTCAATGGTCGGCCTACGTGGTAGATGTCACGGAACAGCGCAAGCTGCATGCAGCCGACGAAAAGCTGAAAGCCTGGCAGATGCGCTACAAGCTGATCAACCTGCTGGCGCACGAATTGAACAATCCGCTTGCCGCGATGACATTCACTCTGCATCTGCTGCGGACACGAGAAGATCTCTCGGACGATACGTTGACCCTGCTGCATGATGCGGCGTCGATGCTGGATCGAGTGTCGGCCACGGTGAGCCGTGTGCTTGTGGAGTCGAGCGAGGAAGCTAGCTGGGAAGTGCCCAAATTATAGGCTGCGAAGGGTGGGTCAGGCGGGTTGCGCCGTGATTCTGCGGTAATCGATAAGCAACTTGGTCCGCCAGCAGACGATCATGCCGAAGGCCAGGATGAAAAACAGGCCTGCGGACTGCTGCACGGTGAGTAGCGTGTCAAAGTATCCACGCGCGAGAAACCGAATGGCAGCAAGGGCGAATAAAACCACCAAAAACGCGCTGGACCGCTTCATCATAATGTCGTCGCCAGTGCGAATCAGACGCGTGGTCAGGAGCAGTGGCCAGGCAAGCGCGATCGCTCCAATAATGAAGGCTGTGCCGGCCCAGCCCCAGGGAATGCGGAAGGCGTGGACAAAAAACATTGAGAAACCGGTGGCCATACCCAGTGGCGGGATCACAATCTTCTTCAGCGAAACGGCGCTGCGGGTCTCGCGCAGGCGCCACGCCGTGACGGCCACAAGGCCAGCCAGCGACGCGAAGATGGATGTGGCCGGGGGAAACTGCATGCAGGAATCATTTTAGAGCAAAGCGAGGTTGCGGCGTAATGGGTTCGCGCAGCGTCGGCAAAGCTCGCGCAATTCAATATTGGGTATAGGAAGCCACCTTCCGCGCCACACAAATTCTTCAAACCGCTCCAGACCTCCAGCTCCAGTTTTTCTCGCAGCAGGTTTGCATTCAATTTCAATACGTTGGCGCATAATTTATCTGGATCGGTACCGCCACTGGGGCGTATTTGCAGATCGTGCCTTCAAAATCGCCCTTTCAGGGTTGAGGAATGTGCGAATTGTTCCCGTAACCCCTTATCTGTCTAGATTCTGCAAATAACCGCTTTGTTTTCAGGAATTTAGAAGGAACAGCTCCTTCTATGTGCTTGAAAACAGGGAACTTCTTTACAGAAATACCCTTTTTTTCTTTTTTTCTTTTGACCGTCGCGTTTCGAAAATTGACGTCGCAAAAAGTTTTCGGCCCGGAAGAAGGTAATAATTTCGATCTGCCCATGCCCCCCATGGGAAATCCGAGTGGTCGTCCCCTGAAAAATTCATCGCTCAAAGAACTGGCCGCGGCCGCTGGTGACCCAGGGGTCATAGCGAGCGGCGAAGCTGGCGCGGTTTTTCACGCTGGGATGGTTGTAGAGCCAAAACTCAATGAGCGGGTTGGGATTGGGGTCCTCAAGCCAGGCTTCGCCGAGAGCCTGGAAGCCGGCGACGGCGGTCTTCCGCGGATCGGGAACCAGGCCGTGAATGGCCTCCTGGCCGTAGACATCGGCCTCGTGCTCGAAGTGGCGGCTGAAGGTGTTGCCGACCGGTTCGAGAAGGAAACCCAGAATGCTGATGGCGAAGATGAGGACGACGAAGCCGGTGCGAGTGGAGAGAAGCGACGCGTTTTCCGATGGGGCGCCCGATTTGCGATCCCGACTCGAAGCTTCAATCAAACCCCAGTTCTTGCCAAAGCGGCGGATAAGCCACGAGGCTAATCGTGCGCAGGCCCAAAAAACGAAGAATAGACCAACAGCCGCGCCGGCGAGTTGTTTGGGGATGTGATTGAGAACGTAATGTCCGCTCTCATGGCCGAAGATGAACTCGACTTCGTCATCGGGGATACGGCCGGCAGTGGTATCCCACACGACAATGCGCTTGGTGGCGCCAATGCCGTCGACGTAAGCGTTGAGGCCGTTGGTTTTCTCACTCGCTTTCATGAGAAACATGCGGTTGGGGGGGATGTTTGTGCCTGTGCGGGCGACCACCAACTCGAGTTGGGCAACGAGGCCGGCATGATGCGCGGCGAGGGGCTCGTACTTGTTGAAGACTGGCTCAAAAAGCGGCGCGACGAAGATTGAGGCGATCATGATTGGCAACGTGACCAGCCAGGCGACAAGCCAATAACGCCGGGGCCAGCGGCGGACGATCCAATTGAACAGCAGCAGCAGGGGTGCGAGGAAGACAACGCCAAGTGCGAGGGATTTGGCCTGATCGACCAGCCAGCTACCCCAGTTCTGGACGCTGATGCCGTAGGCAACGCTGGCGTGATGGCCGTAGGCGTCAATGGGAAGGCTGGCGAGGATTGTGGCAACAAACAGGACGGCGAAGAAACACAGGCCCTGCATCCAGCGGCGCTTGAATTGGCGCTGAAGCCAGACTTCAAGCCCGGCGGAGGCGCGCGTGGCGAGGAGAAGCCAAAAGATCAGGACACCCCAGACGCCGGAAACGATATCAAGGGTGTTGCGAATGCGATCGAGAGCCTGGGCCTTGGCCAGCTTCTCCGGCGGCAGAGTGTAAACCTGAGCGGGTGTCGACGGGTTGGCGCCATTGTCAGATTGCGCATTGATAGGAGCACCGGCAGACGGCTGCGCGGTGGCTGTTTGAGGGGTGAACCAAATAACCGGCAAAGCGAATAAGACAGCGAAGAACCAGCGGGGCAGCAAACGCACGTGTTTTCCTTTTGAGAGGTATCCTCTGCGACAATTCAACCTAGAGATGCTTTTACGCCATTCCTTCTTTTCGAAGCCAGAAAAATCTTCCACCGCCCCCGAGCGGTTCGAGCTGCGAGTGAATTCCTGCACAGGGCTTGTGTTCGCCGCTTTGGTTCTGGCCTCTACAGTTGGCGCGGCGCAGCAACCCGTCGAAACACCGGCTTTGCTCAATGCCATGACGACGGAGCTTCATCGGGCGTTTACGTCGCTGGGCCACGCAGCGACGGAAGATCCAAAGCAGCTGGCGCCCTACTTTCTCAGCTATTCGATCAGCGACGCGAGCTATGTGGGCATTCGCGCGCAGTATGGGGCGCTGGTCGACAGCACTTCGAATCATGCACGTGTGGCAGATGTGCAGGTTCGGCTTGGCGATCCAAAGCTGGACAACACGCATGGAACCCATCGCAGCTCCGCGGTAAACAGCCTGGAGCTGCCATTGAACGACGATCGCGAAGCAATCACACGATCGCTGTGGATGGCGACGAATACCGGCTACGGTACGGCCCTCGACAACTATTTGCGCGTAAAGACAGAGGCGGAAGTGCGAGCCAGGGAAGAAGACTCGTCACCTGACTTCAGCCAGGAGACCGCTCAGACGCACGTAGAAATGCCGGCGCCCCCGGTGGCGCTGGACAAAGCTGCCTGGGAGACACGGGTGACGGAGCTGTCCAAGATCTTTCGCGAGTATCCCGATGTGTACCAGAACATGGTGATGCTGACAGCCCAAAACGAAACGGACTATTTTGCTTCGTCTGAGGGATCGCAACTTGCGACTCCGCACAAGGCCGCGCGGCTGGTGGTGTTTGCAGCGACGCGCGCGGATGACGGCATGGACTTGTTCCGGGCGCAAACATTCGAGGCAGAGACGGCAGAGGGTTTACCGGCCCAGGCAGAGCTGGAGAAGGCGGTGCGCGCGCTGGGCACAAGCCTTGAAGCTCTGCGCAAGGCGCCGGTGACGGAGCCGTTTGATGGCCCGGCCATTTTGAGCGGACGCGCGGCGGCCGTGTTCTTCCATGAAGTGCTCGGGCATCGGCTCGAGGGACAGCGGCAGCGCGGCGATGAAGAGGGCCAGACTTTTACCAAGGACATCGGCAAAGAAATTCTGCCGTCGTTTCTCTCGGTGGAAGACGACCCAACGCGGACTCGGTTTGGCGACACCTGGCTGAGCGGCAGCTATGCGTACGACGACGAGGGGCAAAAAGCGCGGCGCGTCGACCTGATCGACGATGGCGTGCTGAAGACATTTCTGATGTCGCGGCTGCCGATTGCGAGCTTTGCGGAGTCGAATGGGCATGGTCGCGCGCAAACCGGCCGTGTGCCCACGGGACGCCAAGGCAACCTGATTGTCACATCGACCAAAACAGAGCCGGAAAGCGAATTGCGCAAGCAGTTAATTGAAGAAGCGAAAAAGCAGGGCAAACCTTTCGGGCTTTACTTCGAAGACATCTCTTCCGGTTTCGCAGTGACGACGCGAAGCTCGCCGCAGGCGTTCTCAGTGGTTCCGCTTGTGGTGTACCGCGTCTACGTGGATGGCCGCCCGGATGAACTGGTGCGTGGCGTGAGCATTGTGGGCACGCCGCTCGCAGCCATGAAGCGGATCCTGGCCACGGGCGACAAAAGCGATGTTTTCAACGGAGAGTGCGGCGCAGAATCGGGCACAGTGCCGGTGAGCGCGGTGGCTCCGGCAATGCTGTTGAGCGAGATGGAGACGCAGAAGCAGGCACAGGGAACGGCGCGGCCGCCGATCCTGGATATGCCCAGGTGATGGTGAATAGGGATCAGCGGTTGCGGGCGAAGGGACTGAGGGATTAAGGGATTGGTGAATCTGAGTTGTTCCAGGAGATTTGGGGTTGGAGTGATGGCGGTATGCCTGGGTGCGGCCAGCTTTGCATCTGGACAGGGAGCAAAGCCGACGCGCGCCGATGCCGAGAAAGATCCGCTGCTGAAGGCGATGCTCACTGAACTCGACCGAAGCATGAGCCAGTTACAGTTGCCGGGATTTGCAAAGCCGTTCTTTATCCAATACCGGATTGAAGACGTAGACGACTTCCAGACGAAGGCCGAGTTTGGCGCAAGCGAAGGTAGTCAACGCACCCACCAACGCGTGGCGCGAATCACGGTGCGCGTGGGTGACTACAAGACCGACAGTTCGGGTGGTCGCGGAGATGGGGCGCTGCAATTAACGAGCCTGGATGACGACCCGGTTGCGGTGCGGAGCGCGCTTTGGGCCGGAACTGACCAGGCGTACAAAAGCGCGTTGGCTGCTTATGCGCAAAAGCAGGCAGAGCTAAAGCAGGTGCAGACGCAGCCCCAGGCAGATGACTTCAGCCACGAGAAGCCTGTGATCTCGCTCGCTGAGCCTGAGATCCTGCATGTGGACGAAGCCGCTTGGACGGAGCGCGTGGCCCGCGCAAGTGGACTTTACCGAACAGACGACTCGGTGAAGTCGAACCAACACGATGTGGAGTATTCTTCGGCAGGGTTTCATGCGCGGGTGACGACAACGTGGCTGGTGGATAGCGAAGGCACGATCGTGCGCAAGACCGCTTCTGAATACCAGCAGAATCTTGGCGTAGGTTCGCAGGCAGCCGACGGAATGCATCTNNGAAGAGGAATATCACGGGCCTGTGCTGTTAAGTTCCGATGCCAGCGCCGACACCATGCGATCGCTGGTAGCGAGCGCGCTGACAGCGACAAGGCCCAAGCTCGGCACGGAAGCGCGTACCAACGGCGCGTTCGCCTCAAGCTACCATGCGCGCGTGCTGCCAGAGTTTTTGAATGTGAATGACGACCCCGGCCGCAAGGAATTCAACGGCAAGGGGTTGGTGGGAGCCTACGCGATTGACGATGAGGGCGTGCCCGCGCAGGCAGTCAAACTTGTGACAGAAGGCAAGCTCGAAGGCTTCCTGATCGGACGCGAACCGGTGCGCGACTTTCCTCAGTCGAACGGGCACGGCCGCGCGGGAATCGCGGGATCGCCGCGCCCCGCCTTCGGCGTGCTCGAGATAACTGCACAGGATGGCCTAAGCGACGATGCGCTGGAGAAGAAACTTGTGGACCTGGGCAAGGACCGAGGCCTGAAAAGCGTGTATTACGTGGAAACTCTCGGAGGCGAAGCACCACGGCTGCTCTACCGGATTACGCTGGACGGAAAACGGGAGCTGGTGCGGGGCGCCACGCTTGACGACCTCGATCAGCGCGCATTGCGATCGGGCGTGGAGGCTGCAGGAAAAGACCTCTTCCTGGCCAACTATTTTGGCGACGTACCCGGAACTTTGCTGGCGCCTGCACTGCTTCTGGATGATGTGACGATACGGCGGGCCAACGAGAAGAACGAGAAGCTTCCCTTCTACCCTCCACCCCAATAACCACATGCCATCCGCGGTGAGGCAGGAGCTCACTGCTCGCTCGCAGAGTGCCTGTGGCTTCGCTCCCTTGAATCAAAAAGCGATTCATGGATTGGGCACCTTGCGGGGTCAGTCAACGCCAAGAACTTCGGGCGTCAGAACGGCGCGCGAGCTGTTTCGCGTCGAGGGAATCCCGTGCAGGGCCGCGATTCTCCGGAGTTCCTCCACTCCAAGCCGAAGCCAGTCGCGCTCGTCGCGCGAGCTGATCAGGAGAGCGAGAATCATGTCTTCTCGCAGACCGTTGCCGCGATCTGCCTGAAATGCCTCTTCAGCTTTGAGCAGGGATGCGATGTGTTCCGGATCTTCGGAAGGCGTGACCAGCCGGATGCGATTGCGGCCACCCCACTCTCTGCCGTCGTAGCGAAAGCAAAGCCCTCCAGCTTCGAAAGACTTGGTGCGAACCGATGTTACCGAAGACAGCCGCTCGATACAGTCAGAAAAGCTGCTTCTTGAACGCGGTCTAGAAATGATGACGCGGTCTCCAACTTTAAAGCCAGGCCCANNCTGAGATAAGCGTGCCCGGATCGCTCCGGAAATCACCGTTGTCGCGGGATTCAACTGTGGTGTCGGGTTCACAAGCGGCAGTGGAGTCAGAGACACAGACAATCGGCGTGCGGGCTCCGCGAGATCGAATCAGAGAGGTCAAGCGCTCCTGTTGTTCCACAGGGAGGGAGTCTCCCATCAAGACGAGGTCGAAGTCACCAGTTTTGAAATGATCAATCGCCTCAGAGACGGAACTGACGGGAATCATGACAAAGCCCTGCGATTTCCAGAGCTCGTTGTGCAACGAGATAAGCCACGAGTCGAGACCCACAGCTAGAACGACTGTGACGGGCATACTTTCTCCAAATCTGCCGAAAAAGGTGTCCCAAAGGAGTTTCAGCGCTTAGGGCTACAAACATAATCAAATGTGTCCTTAAGCAATGTGATCCAAGATACACAGATTGTTCATTGCACAAATGGTGGGTCGGATCGGTTCGTCTATTTCGATCTTGGGGACGGGCTTACGACGGGATGAGCTCAGTCGAGCCGGGTGAGGAAGGCCTCGGCTTCGGCGTCGCTGGGTGGGATGTGGTGCGCGATGAACTCAGCTTGCTCGCGGTTATCGCCTTGGGGGCGGATGCGCACCCAGTAGCTGTCCTGGCCGGGGAATTCGATGACGTTGGAGTTCGGGTACTCGCGCAGGAGCTGGCTCTTGAGCTCTTCGGCATCGTGCTCGGACTTGAATGCGCCAATTTGGACGCACCACCGGCCGCCGGTTTCAATGGGCTTGGGCGTCTGGTAGACATCGAGGCGGACCTCGGCGGTGCCCACGCGATAAATTCCCGTCGCCTTAGCAGACGCGATGGTGAGGTCGAGGATTCGGCCGTCGACGAAGGGGCCGCGATCGGTGATGCGCATGGCAGCGGATTGGCCGGTACGGAGATTTGTGACGGTAACCAGCGAGCCCATGGGGAGTGTGCGATGCGCCGCGGTCAATGCGCTGTCGCTGAACACTTCGCCGTTGGCGGCTTTGCGGCCCTTGTAAGGCGCGGTGTACCAGGTTGCCCGGCCGGTTTCGCTCAGGATGGGGCGATGGGTGTTGACGAAGTCGAGGTCGGCATCGCTGACGCCTCCTGGGGGCACCGGTGTTACGGGGATACGGGCGGGAGGCCGCGGCTGCTGAGATTCGGCGGTCTGCGGCGGATAGGCCGCCGGAGGAGGCGGAGCGGTCTGTTGCCGACTCACCTGGACGGGGTGATGGTGGTGCCCGCAACCGGTGGCGAGGATGACGGCAACGGCGGAAGATGCAGTGAGTTGTTGCGCGAAGCGGGACACGCGACCTGTTTTGAGTCGACGGCTCATGCGGAGGTTGGGCCTTTGGGCGGAGTGCCTGGAGGCGGTGAATAGGGCGGAGGCGGTTGATTGCGCTCGAGGCGATCGGCGAAGTTGCGCATGGAATTGGCGACATTGCGCAGGGCGGAGATGGACTCGGAGCGCACCTGCGGGAGGACCGCGTCATTCAGGTAGGCCGCGGCGTGGCGGAGTTCCATCTCAATGAGTTCGATGGCTTCTTCAATGCGCTGGCCGACGCTGCCGTAGGGTGGGCCCGGCGGAGGTGGAGGATAAGTGCCCATGATGGAATGCCTCGGAAGAGAGCGTCTCTTCAGTTAATAGGATGGTCGGAGCGGCGGGGCTCGTCAATCGAACGGGAGTCTCATGTTCCTGAGTGGTCAATGAAAAGCACAGGCAACTCTTTGGCGGGAAACTGAATTCATCTGTCTAAGGGTCTAAGTTTTCATGAGTTGCTCGTGCCAGATCGATGCGGTTGCGGGGCGTGAAGCGTGCCGCCGGTGGTTTGCGACGAGGCCTGCGACGACGGTGATTCGATGGCGGCTTTTGCGGGCTATTGCGCTCAGTGCAGTGCTGGGCGTTACAACGCTGGTTGCGAGGGCTGCGAACGACAAGGACGGCGCCGGGTTGCCGGACGCGCCGCAGGCTCAGCCGGCGAGCACGTCGAAAACGCCGGAGCCGACCCCGTGCGACTCGAAGCGCGGCGCGGTTGCGTTTGCGTGGGGCGCGGCGGAGAGCATCCGGTCGGACGACCCAACGGCGGCAGCAGCGGCTGCGGCAATCGGCAAAACCCTTCCGCAACCAGTTCCCACCGGGTTCGACCAGGCGCAGTGTTACGTGATTTTCCCGGTGATCGGCAACCTGGCCCTTGTGAAGAAGCTTCCGCTGATCAACTGGTATGCGCGCTTCCTGGATGGTCCGCAGGTGAAGCCGATGACGCCGAAGGAGAAGGCGTGGCTGGCGATTCGGAATGTGGTGGACCCTTTCAACGGGGTGACGATTCTGGGCAGCTCGGCGATTGCGGTGGCCTCTGATTCGCACTCGGCGTACGGGCCGGGTATGTGGGGTTTTGCGCGCTATGTGGGCGTGAGTTATTCGCAGGATTTGACGGGCGAAGTTTTTGGGACGTTCCTGATTCCTTCTGTTGCGCACCAGGACCCGCATTACCACCGCATGCCGGGCGCAAGTATCAAGCGGAGGATCGCCCATGTGCTTTACCAGATTGCGTGGACGCAGGGCGACAACGGCAAGGGCATGTTGAATTATGCCGACCTGGTGGGGTTTGGGATTGACGACGAGATTGGAAACCTTTACGTGCCGGGGCGGGAGACGAATGCGCGATCGAGTGCGGAGAGGTACGGAACTGCCTTAGCCACGGCACCTATCGACAACGCGGTGACGGAGTTTCTGCCCGACATTGCGCGCAGAATCCATATTCGCATTGTGCTGATTCAGCAGATCATCAACCAGGTGGCGAACACGAAAGACAACGGATTCAACGGGCAATAGGGGCTGGGTGAGATTTTTTATCGATAACGCATGAAGCCTTATTTCCTTTCTTTAAAAGAAAAAATAAAAAAGGGTATCTCTGTAAAGAAATTCCCTGTTTTCAGTGGTTTACGGAGCCTCATGCGCTGCAAATTCTAGATTCCAAAGGGCTTCTTTGCAGATTCTAGAGCCTAAAGGACTTACGGGGGCCATTTTGAGCTTTTGCCGGGGGAAGAAGGCAAAAGGGGCGCTTCCGGAGTCTGCGATTTCGCGCGCTTTGGCGCGGTGGTAAGGGCGACGGAGGGTCTTCGCTTGGGCCTGACCCGCCTGATGACTATGGACTTCTGGCTGGGTTGAAGGCATGGTGGCGTCTCCGGCTGCGGTATTTTCATTGTGCGCCGAAAGGGGCAAATTAAGTGCAAATGGGGCAGGCTTTTTTGGGCCCATTGGATTGTGTACGTGGTGTTGCCATGTGAAAAGCATCTGGTCGAAACGGATCGGGCAAGGTATAAAACTAGAACGGTCGCAAGCACCTGATCCGCCATCCCCTAGCGAGGTCCAAATGCTCCGCAAGGCTCCGTACTTGCCATTCCTGTGTTCCGTTCTCCACCTCTTCTTCTTCCTGTTCCTGCTCTGCTTGGTGGGGACTGGCTTTTCCGGAATCGTACATGCACAGGCGACTACCTCGCTCAGCGGACGCGTCACCGACAAGAGTGGTGCGATCATTCCCGGAGCCAACGTCAAACTTACCCTCATCGCCACGAGCTCAACGCGGGACAACACTGCCAACGGGGCGGGCGAATTCCAGTTTTCGCAGCTCGCGCCCGGCCGCTACAACCTGGTCATTTCCGCGACTGGATTCCAGACGGTCGAGCGTTCGGGCATCGATATTCTGGTGAGCCAGCCGGCCACGGTCAATGTTGCGCTTCCTGTGGCGGGCGTCACTGAGCATGTGGACGTCGTCGGCGATGTGCAGCTCGTGTTGAACACCACCGACGCGACCCTGGGCAACGCCTTTGACACCAAGCAGGTCTCGGCGCTTCCGATTGAAGGCCGCAATGTGCCCGACCTTCTGAGCCTGCAGCCGGGAGTGACCTACCTGGGACGAACCGACGACAACAACGGCACCAATGCCGTGGGCAACAACGCCAGCGACTCCCGCAGCGGCGCCGTCAACGGCGGGCGCAGCGATCAGTCGAACATCACGCTCGACGGCGTGGATGTGAATGACATCAACAATGGGTATGCCTTTACCAGCGTTCTCCGCGTGACTCAGGACTCGGTGTCGGAGTTCCGCGTGACCACGAGCAATCCCAATGCGGACGAAGGCCGCTCCTCAGGCGCCCAGGTAGCGCTTGTCACGCGCAGTGGCGGGAATGCACTGCACGGAGCCCTGTATGAATACAACCGGAGCAATTTCCTCGAGGCCAACGACTTCTTCAACAAGGAACAGCAGTTGGCCGCCGGGGAGGGGAACGAGCCGCCCAAGCTGATTCGGAATGTTTACGGCGCCGCGATCGATGGCCCGATCAAGAAGGATCGCGTCTTCTTCTTTGCCAACTATGAAGGCCGCCGCGACACGGAGGGAACCAGCGTCAATGCGGGCACCGTGCCAACCTCCAGTTTTCGCGCCGGCAACATTCAGTACGAGTACCAGAAGGGTGGCGGCGACGCGGTATACCTTCTGACGCCCGCCGATATACAGGGAATGGACCCACAGGGCGTTGGCGACAATCCCAATATCCTGGCCATCTACAATAACTATCCCCAGCCCAACGACCCCACCCAGGGCGACGGGCTCAACACGGAAGGATATCGTTTCCCCTACACTCTGCAGCGAAGTTACAACACCTACATCGCTCGCCTCGACTGGAACCTCGGTCCGAATGGGAAACACACACTCTTCTGGCGCGGCAATTTGCAGAACGACAACGAGCCGACGGCTCCCGCTTTCCCTGGCCAGCCGCCATCGACCTCGACACTGACGAATAGCAAGGGTTTCGCCGCTGGATACACATTAGTGCTGAGCCCCAGCCTGATCAACAACCTTCGCTATGGCTTCACACGTCAAGGCGTGGACAATGCGGGCATCTCAAACCAGCCGCATGTCTCTCTAGCAGCAGTCTCCGACCCGCAGGCCTTTACCCGCTCGACATCTGTCATTATCCCGGTTCAAAACATCGTCGACGATATCTCGTGGACGGGGCACAACCACAACATACAGGCAGGCGTAAACCTCCGCCTGATTGATGACCGCCGCGTCAGCAACGCAAATTCTTTCCCCGATGGCCAGATGAACCAGGGATGGCTGTCGAACGGCTCGACGGTCGCCAACAGCGGCGGCCCTTTCGACCCGCCCGTCTACGGATATCCAACCGTCGATTTCTCAAACTATGGCAACGAATACAACGATGCCTTGCTCGGGCTGGTGGGCATCGTCACTGAAGGCGATGCGATTTACAACTACGACAAGCAGGGGAATCCTCTGGCGCTGGGTGCGCCGGTGAAACGGGACTACGGGTGGAAGGAAAGCGAGTTCTACCTCCAGGATTCGTGGCAGGCTGTAAAGAACCTGACCATCACGTATGGCCTGCGCTACGCGTATCTGCAAGCGCCCGCGGAAAAGACCGGAACCCAAGTGGGCGCCTGCAAGATTGCTGGTTCGGCCTGTACCCCCTTTTCGCTCACCAGTTATTACCAGGGAAGCGCTCAGCAGGGAGCTACCGGCGGCGCAGCGTCCAACGTGGGCGAACTGGCATTCAATCTCAACGGCCGTTACAACCATCAGCCTGACTTCTGGAGCCCCGATACCCTCGATCTCGGCCCGCGGCTCGCCATTGCCTATTCCCCTACCCCTGACTCGGGATTTCTTCGCACCCTATTCGGCGTCGGCAAGTCCAGCATCCGCGCCGGCTATTCGCTGGTCTTCGATCACTTTGGCGCCGCGACCGTGAACACCTTTGATAACAACGGCTCCTATGGGCTTTCGTCGGACCTGTCCAACCCTCCCGGCTCGGAATATATCGGCACGGCACCGCGCTTTACGAACCTGACGACAATCCCGACCGGCCTGTTGCCGGCTGCGCCCCAAGGGGGCTTTCCCGCCGTTCCGTCTCCCAACCAATTCGCGATTAGCTGGGGACTGGACTCCGCCATTAAGACGCCTTACTCGCATCTGATCGACTTTTCGTTTGCGCGCGAGTTGAACAACGGTTCCTCGCTCGAAGTCTCGTATGTCGGCCGCCTCGCTCACCGGCTCCTGGCCCAGGAAGATGTGGCCATGCCGCTCAACCTGGCCGCGGCCGGTGCTACCTATTTCCAGGCCGCCCGCCAGCTTGCCATCCTCTCCCGCGCTGGAGCTTCGGTCGGCTCCGTTGGTGAAATTCCTTACTTCGAAAGTGTCTTCGGCGCCCTCGACAACGTGGACCTGGGATATGGCGCCGGACCCGTCTCTGCCACGCAGAATGTTTACCAGCTCTTCCAGCAAAACCTATATAACGAAACCTACGCTCTCTACGAACTCGATGTGCCCGACTCGCTGAGCGGTGCCGGTGTCAATCCCAACCAGACCTACCCCTCCTATCGCTACTACCATGATCAGTACTCCGCGCTGTATTCGTGGAGGTCGATTGGATATTCCAACTACAACGCCCTGGAAGTGGTCTACCGTCAGCGTCTCGGCCTGGGCATGCAGGCCGACGTCAACTACACCTACTCCAAGTCGATGGACATCACCTCGCAGTCGGAGCGGCTCAATACCTCCGGCGCCACCAACTACGCGCAGATCCTCAACAGCTGGATGCCCAACCAGCTCTACGGCGTCTCCGATTTTGACGCCACCCACCAAATCAACTCCAACTACATCTGGACTCTGCCCGTGGGCCGCGGAAAGAGATTCCTTGCCTCGGCAAACCGGTTGCAAGACGAGCTATTGGGCGGCTGGCAGCTGACTGGAATTGTCCGCTGGACCAGCGGCTTCCCTTTCCTGGTGGACAATGGCGCCTACTACCCCACCAATTGGGATATTGAAGGCTGGGCCAGCAAGGTTGCCCCCATCCCCGCCCGCGCCGCCGCCCGCGGTTCGCTCACGCAGCGGTTCGCCGATCCAGCCACAGTATTCAACTCCTTCGGCCACGCATTGCCAGGGGACTCCGGCACGCGCAATCCCCTTCGCGGAGATGGCTACTTCTCCTGGGACAGCGGTCTCGACAAGGAGTTCCAACTGACCGAAAGAGCGAAGCTGCAGTTTCGTTGGGAGATGTTCAACATCACCAATAGTGTTCGCTTTGACTCCCACTCGATCAGCGCCACGCTCGACAATCCGCAGAACTTCGGCCAGGCCACTGTCCTGCTGACTAACAAGCGACTGGCGCAGTTCTCGGCACGCATTGAGTTCTAGGGAGGGCCTAGAGACCTCGTCGTCTGAGGTCTTTTTTCAGGGTCGTGAATGCTCCAGCTCTCTCAGTTAGAAACCCGAAGGGAATTTGACGCGGATCGTAATTGAGACGGAGTGGGTGTTTTCAGGCCCGCCCTACGCGCTGGCGGGGTGTGCGGTGGGGACCGTTCCCCGGAATTTCATCGGGGCTATTCCCGGGGTCTCCCTAAAGGGAGGCCATCTTCCCCTGCGGCGGCTTGCGCCGATGGAGGCTTGTGCTTTCCCAACCATGCGCGAAAGGAAAGCGCGTGGATGACTCCGTGGCCCAAACCATTCAATGGGTGGGAATTACCGTTTGGGCGGGGATTTCGCCATTCGCTGCGTGGGAGTTGGGTTGACGGGGGGTGCCTATTACCCTAGGGATGGTCTTTTAGGTACCGATGGGTGATCGGGCTGAAAGGCTGGGCCGGGCGATGCGAGCCGGCAAATCCAAAGCATTTGAGGAGACCGCAACACATGGCCAAAGCGATCAAGTATGTCGAGAAAGCAGCCGTCTACGCAGCCAAAGGCGCGTGGGTGGTGTATGAGCGGCTCAACCGCATCAGCCCGAACCCATCGTTTACGCCGAAGTGGAGCGACAAACCGCTGCAGAAGAGCTGGCAGAAAGAAAAGCCGCCTCTCGGCTGGCCACGCACGACAGACTCGCTTTGCCCGAAGTGCGTGCCTGAGATCCGCAAGCAGATTCTGGACGGCAAGCTGCCGCACGAAGTGCTGCTGAACGAAAAAGTGGGCGAGATCAAGGCGCAGATTATTGAGCGCGACGGCAAGATTTTGATGGTGAAGGATTGCCCCAAGCACGGGCACTTTGAAGACGTGATGTCGATCGACACGGCGTTTTTCAAGCACCTGGAAGAGAGCTTCCCTGGGCGCGACATGCGCGCGCACAACGATGAGAAGCTGCACAACCACGGGACATCGACAGTGACCCATGGGCGCGGCTCGGTCCTGACGAACGATTTGACCACACGCTGCAACATGAAGTGCGATCCGTGCTTCATGGATGCGAACCAGGATGGTTT
>PLTV01000142.1 GCA_003164635.1 Acidobacteriaceae bacterium | reverse complement strand
CTTGTCACCCAATCTCCATTTGGGTCGCTAGATGGCGAACAGACGACTTGGGTGGCTGATCGGAACGGCTACCTTTCTATGCCCGATTGGGGGCTAATTCAAACTTTGGTTGTGGCAGAAATTCTTTTGCTTGTTTCTGTCTGCATGCCTATAATTCTGGACGATTGCGGCCGGTCCCCCACCGGTGGTCCCAGGTTTTCCAACGAGGCGCACTCTAGCGCTTCCCGGGGGGATTTTCACCATGACAACCGAGTCTGCGAACTCCGGGTTCGCCCGGGCCCTCGACCGGAGCTGTTCGGGCGCAATCCCTCAGCCTTCCTCCCCTCTCCAATCAATTTGCTCGTCGTTCCCAACCGAACGACAACCTGCGTTCAAGGATAAAAAATGAATAATCCATGCAAGTCTGCGGTGTTCGTTGCCCTGGTTGCCCTGCTTACCGCGGGGCCTGCTTTCACCCAAAGCCCATCGGATCAAGCCGCTTCTGCAACCAAGGCAGCAGCGCCGGTGGCGTACGTCTACGTGCAAACACAGAAAGGCGTCAACGTCTACGACACCGCCAGCAATGGGAAGCTGACTCTCGTGGCGGGCTCACCTTTCGCGACCTCAGGTCAGATGGGCGGAATCAACGGCTCTCACCTCATCAGCGTGGGGACCAATGACCTCCACTCCTACGCCATTGAGTCGAACGGCGCGGTAGGAAAGCAGGCATCCGAAGTCAATACGCAGAGTTACAGCGGAGCCAATTGCGGATCGACCAGCTTCAATGGAGTATCGAACGGAGCTTTGCTTGATCACACGGGAAAGTACTTTTATATCCAGCTTTTCGGAGCCCAGTACCAGCAGGGAAACACGACGTGCGCCGCCTGGCAAACCTACCGTGTGGCATCCAACGGCGATTTGACGTTTCTGGGCTCATCGGAAACTGAAAACTATGTCGATGGCAGCGCGCAGAAAAGCACGGTTCCGACCATCAGCAGTAACGACAAGTTTGGCTATGGCGTGACCGGTCAGGAATATGGGACAAATGTGTTTGCGCCCTTCGCCATCAGCTCGGATGGCGTGCTGGGAAACAACGCGAATTTCAAGGAAACCGACCCCAAGGGCAATCCGGATGGGGATTGGTATTACTACCCGGTGATCTATCCCGTTGTGGCCGCCGACCCCAGCGGTCACCTGGCCGCATTAATGTTTTCAGAAAACGGGCCGCCCTTCGGCGCTACGGGCGCATGGCAACTGGCGAGCTACACAATCAACAGCAAAGGCGGCATCTCATCGACCAATACGTACGCCGATATGCCGGCGCCTGAAGTGGCCCAGACTTACGGCGGCCCCTTCCTCTTGCAGACATCGACATCGGGCAAGCTGCTGGCACTGGCTGCGTACCCTGGGTTGCAGCTCTTTCATTTCAACGGCGCCAGTCCCATCACCACGTATGGGCCGGTGCTGCTTCCAAATGTGAACATCGATCAACTGGCGTGGGATAACAGCAATCACTTATACGCGCTGAGTTATTCGGCGCAGGAACTCTATGTCTTCACCGTAACTCCGACCATCACGAGCGAAGTGGCGGGATCGCCCTTCAAAGTTACCGGTGCTTATGGAGCGGAGGGCCTGATCGTCGTGCCAAAGTCCTAAGCATGTGCACTTGAACCTAAAAATGGAGAAACAATGAAAAAGTTACATAAAGCTGTTGTGCACATTGCATTGGTTGCCCCGTTGTTCGCTGCATGGCTCGCCTTCACCCAAACACCTGTTATTGAATCATCGTCCGATACAAAGGCCGCCGCTCCGGCGGCCTATGTCTATGTTCAGACTCACCAGGGAGTCGACGTTTACGATGCGGCTTCCAATGGCAAACTCACTCTCGTCAAGGGCTCGCCCTTTGCAACATCGGGACAGTTGGGTGGAATCAACGGCTCCTACCTCCTGAGTGTCGGAACCACCGATGTCCACACGTATCCGATTGGCACGAATGGCGCGGTGGGCAAGCAGGCTTCCGAGGTCAACACGCAGGACTATAGCGGCGCGCAGTGCGGAAACACCACGGGGCTTCCCACGTTTTTGGACCACACCGGTAAGAACTTCTATTTGCAGCTTTCAGGCGTATTCAACGGCGGGTCGGTGGCGTGCGTGGCGTGGCAGTCCTACAAAATCAACTCGAATGGAAGCTTCGACTTCCTCGGTTCGATGGAGTATGCCGGATACCAGGGCCATGACGCAGGTGGGAGCACTCTGCCGACAGTAAACAGCAGTGACAAGTTCGCCTACGGAATATTCAGCGAGTTTGCTGGCTACTCCGACACCGCATTTGCCACGCTGACACGAGCGTCGAACGGCGATCTAGGCGTGATCGGGAACTTCAAAGAAACCGATCCTAAAACCAATCCAGCGCTCGCCGATGGTCCGTGGGGATACTACCCTTTTGATGTTCAAGCCGACCCTTCGGAACACCTCGCCGTTGCACTCGTCCCCATCAATTTCCCACTGGAAGGTCAACAACAATACGGCCCGCCTCAGCTGGCCAGTTACACCATCAACAGCGCAGGAACCATTACCTCCACGAACACTTGGGAGAATATGCCCACGCCCGCCGTGACGAGTATCGGCGCGATGAGCATGTCCACTTCCGGGAAGCTGCTCGCCGTTGGCGGGGCGCAAGGCTTGCAGTTGTTCCACTTCAACGGAGCGTCGCCTCTAACCACATTCAGCAAATTGTTGTTGCCGGGGACAGAGATCGATCAACTCGCCTGGGATAACAACAACCACCTGTACGCTCTGAGTTACAAGTCCGGCGAGTTATACGTGTACACGGTAACTCCCACCAGCTACAGCGAAGTGTCGGGGTCGCCTTACAAGGTTGCTAACACTTATGGACTGAGCGGGCTGATCGTTGTTCCAAAATCCTAAGCGAATACACATTTGAATCGGAAAAGGGGAAACACCCATGAAAGACCTTTGCGAGACTGTAGTAAGTATTCCATCCGATTTGCCAAGGCGGGTGTTCTTCCTCCGACGTGATCCCAGCTCCGAAAGCCACCAAATACGACCGCTCGACCGTAAATCTGAAGGGAGCACCTTATGAAAAACTTCTGTAGCACCGGTACGTTCGTTGCCCTATCCCTGCTCTGCGCAGGCCCAGCCGTTCAGCAGTCCCTGGCCGCTTCGTCCCCGGTCGCCTATGTCTACCTTCAGACCAACGAGGGAATCAACGTCTACGATGCCTCCAGCACGGGAGCTCTGACTCTGGTCAAAGGCTCGCCCTTTCAGGCGGGAGGCACCTGGATCGAGGCGGACAATGGCAAGTACATGTTCACCTTCGACGCCGCCAACAACATTCACACCTACGCCATTGAATCGAACGGGACAATTGGTTCGCAGGTCGCCGAGGTTTACGCCGGTAATTATGACGGGGCTAAATGCAGCGGAGAAACCCAAGGCTTTGAAGTTTTCCGTGGCGTTCTCGATCACACCGGCAAAAGCCTCTACGTACAACTCTTTGGCTACGCCACGGACAATACCGGCGGAGTGGAAGCCGTATGCTCGTCGTACCAGTACTACCAAGTGGGCTCAAACGGCAAGCTCACCTTCAACGGTTCCTATTCCTTCGCCGACAATTGCTGCGAGCCTGAGCAAAACCTGACCTTCACAGGCAGCGACAAGTTTGTCTACGGGACAAGCGAAGTCGACCCCGCCGCGCCAGATTTTCAATCGTTCGAGCGCTTGTCGAACGGGGCGCTGGAGCGTCTGAAGGTCACTGCGGAAGTGCCGCCGGCTCCAGGACCGGACTACACCTGGTTGCCGGCGCTCATTGACGCCGACCCGAACGGCCACGCCGCCGTCCTTGGCATCTTTGACTCGAACGAGGTAAACGGCGGCACCAGTGGGTGGAAGATCGCGAGCTACACGGTGGGCGGAAGCGGCGATTTGACCACTTCAAACACGTATGCAGAACTCGTGTCTCCTTTACTGATTCCGACGGTGTTTAACTTCTCGCCGTCCGGCGACATTCTTGCAGCGGCAGGATCAGGGCAAGGCGATAACGGTGGGCTGCAGGTTTTTCACTGGAACGGCAGCAAGCCTCCTACGGCTTTCGGCGGAGCATTGACAGATGCGAGCCAGGTCTATGCTATCCACTGGGACAACAACAATCATCTCTACGCAGTTGGAATCGACGATAAGATCTATGTCTACACCATCACCACCAGCAAAGTTACGGCAGCAGGATCGCCGGTTTCGTTCACAGGAGGCTTGACTGGCCAGGGTTTGATCGTTCGCCCGTTATAAGAGACCGTCTCGAACGAGTGGAAGCGAAACGCCTGGGAGGGCGACCGATTACCGACCTCCCAGGCTTTTTGTTTTCGCAACTCCACATTCCCAGGGATGGTGCATGCCCTGCATGGAGTTGAGCTAGTTACCGGTTGAGTTTGTGGCGGCTGACGAATGCAAATAGTGGCCGGCGAAGTCGAGAAATGCCGGCCAGTTGGGCACGGGGGTGTGCGCGCCGGCGTGTTGCCGGAAGCCCAGATCGCCGTCGATCAGCGCCGTCAGGATGGGCGGAAACTGCGTTGCGCCGAGGTCTCGCCTTCCCAGCAGTCGATAGACCGGTCCGGCGGCGACCTCCGCGAGAAACATGCCGCGCGCATCGGCCCAGCCGTCCATCTGCTGCTTGGCCGGATCGCTGCCCGCGGTAGCTCCGGCGCCGATGAACACAGGCCGCGGCGCGCACAATGCGATCAGCTCGTGGTTATCGACGGGCAGGTCCGCGGGCGTGAGCGGGCCGGCGTATTTCAACATCTGCGGACTCATCCATTGATAGAGCTGCGCGTTCATCAGGTGGCTCAGCGGCTCGCCGTAGATGTGCCGGTAGAGTTTGGCGCCCCCCTCGCCCGAACTGCTCGAATACACGACAGCAAAGCGCGGGTCGTAGGCCATGGCGACAAGGGCCGTCTTTCCAAGACGCGAGTGGCCTTCGATGGCAACCTGTTTCGCGTCGACGGCGGGGTCAGTCTCGAGATAATCGAGGAGGCGGCTGGCGCCCCAGGCCCATGCCTTCAGCGCACCCCAGTCGTCAACGCCGCGCGGCTGGCCTTTGTTCATGAGGCCGATGATACCTTCGGTGAGGCCGCCGCCATCGTCGGCCTGAAAGCTCATGGGAGAAAGCGTGGCGACAGCCCAGCCACGCGCGAGTACCTGGGTTTCCCAGGTCTGCCCGTAATCGCCAAGCGCGCCGGAACTCGTGTTGGAAAGCGGCCGCTGCAATGACGCTTTGTACTCGCCGCTGAACGCGAGTTCCATGACAACCGGAAGTCGGCCCGCTGTATGGACCGGGGTGGAAAGCGTGGCGTCGATGGTGACCGTGATCTGGGGGTAGGTTGCGTTGTCAACGTGGCCAGCCAGCCTCTTCGTCACGACAGGGACGCCTCCGAGCGTCTCCGGTGTCGAGCTGACAACCTCCCATGTCACTTTGGGGAGAATCGCCGGGGTACGCCCCAGAATTTCGCGATCATAGTCCTCAACAATTTCAGGGCGGCGCTTTTTCCACCACTGTTCCGCCTTGGTGACAGGTATGCCGTTTTTTTCCACCAGCGGATCGGGCAGATGCAGCGGAACGTTGGCCTTGGCTTCATCCCAGTTCGCATCCTGCTCCCCGCCGGAGCGTAGTTCCTTAATGCCGAGCAGGTCGAGCAGTCGCCGATGGTCCTGCTCTGCGGTCAAATGAACGGGCGGAGGAACCGAAGCGATGGAGGGCGTAGCCGACGCAGCCTGCGCAGGCGGATTCGGTGTGGACTGAGCGGTCTGGCCAAGCAGCCGAACGCCCACCGCGAACAAAATAGAAACCGGCACAAGCGTCGCCAGCCTGCGCCACACCTTTGAAAGCGTTCCTGGCATTTCTTTGGACCTCCCATTCGCCGACGCGCTCGTTTTCAACCTTTCAACGGAGCCAAGAATAGCGATTCATCTTGACCCCGGGCAAGCCGGGACGACGCCGTGTGCGCTGGGACAGCTGCTTGGGATTCTTTCTCAATTCGTGGGGAGCTTTTCTCAAGTTCAACGCGTCGCCAGCCGATGAACGGCAGGTATCGCCAAAGAAAGGTACCTTCATGGCCTGGCTCCGCAACATTCCCATTGCCCGCAAATTCACTTACGCTTTCGGCGTCGTTTGCACTTTCACGACCGTCCTCGGTGGCTATAGCTCGCTCACCTTTCGCGACATCGGACAGAAGAATGTTGAAGTGAGCTCGGTGTCGCTTCCCGCGGTGATCGCCCTGGGCGATATGCGGTCGGGAATCAATTCGGCGCGGCGGGCCGACCTGGGGATGTTGCTTTGCTCAACGGGCACGTGCACTGAGGGTTACAGAGTGAAGCGGCAGAAAGGCTATGCCGAATACGACGATGCACTCAAGGCCTACAGCCTGCTGCCTGCATCGCCGGATCAACGGGATCAGCTGCAAAAAGTGACTTCTCATCTTGCCGAGTACAGGGCAGCCAGCGACCACGCCATCGAGTTGCTGACGGCCGGCAAATCGGGGCCTGCGGTGGAGCAGTTGATGTCGGATACGACCATCGCAGCGAGTGCGGACGCGCTGGCCGAGGCGAGCTCTCTGCTTGGGGAGTATTCGAAGAGCGGAATGTCGGATGCACAGACTGCGACCGACGCCGGCAATCGGGCCATGTGGTTCAACGTCGCCATCACGTTTCTGATCGTTTGTCTCTCGGCAATCACAGGCATGGTCTTGACGCATGTGATCGCGCCACGCCTGGTTCGCATTCTGGGCGCGATCGAGCGCATGGAAAAGAAGGACATGACGGCCAGCGTGGAAGTGACGGGAAGCGACGAGATCGGCCGAGTGGGAGTGGCGTTCAACAGCTGCGTAACCTCAATTCGCGCCGTACTCGCATCTGTGGCGCACGGCGCTGAGACGCTTGCGGCGGCGACCACGGAGATCAGCACACAGGCAGTGCAAACCGCTGGGAACGCGCACATGCAGTCGAGCAAGACCAATCAGATTGCGGCGGCGGCGCAGGAGATGACGGCAACCATCGGGGAAATCAGCCACAACGCCGAGAGCGCAGCGGGGGCAAGCCGCGAGTCGGCGGAATCGGCCAACCAGGGTGGCACCATCATGCGTGCCGCGGCAGACACGATGGAGAAGATCTCCCTGGCCACCAAGTCTGTCTCCGACAAGATGACCTCGCTGGCGCACCGTTCTGAAGAGATTGGCAAAGTGGTGAATGTGATCCAGGAAATCAGCGAGCAAACCAACCTGCTGGCACTGAACGCTGCGATTGAAGCCGCGCGGGCGGGCGAGCACGGCCGTGGATTCGCAGTAGTCGCCGGCGAAGTGCGGCGGCTTGCGGAACGCACCAAGGGCGCCACGGAAGAAATTGCCGGCACCATCCGCAGCATTCAAGACGAGACGCGGTCGACGCTGGAGGTAATGGAAGAGAGCCGGACTTCAGTGGAGACGGGAAGGAACGAGACGGCGCATGCGCGCAAGAGCCTGGAGACGATTATTGCGTCGTCGAACCAGGTGGAGCACGAGATTCATCTGATTGCGACGGCGGCCACGGAACAGACCGCGGCTTCCGGAGAGATCTCAGAATCGGCGGGTCAGATTTCACAGATTTCGACGGAGAGTGAGCAAGTGGCCGAGCAAGCAGTGGCGGCGTTGAAGAACCTGGCCGGCCTGGCCAGCGAGCTGGACGGCATGATCCGGCAATTCCAACTTTGAGTTGGACGCACTTTGCGTGATGGCCACCGGCACGGCCGGGGTCACGATTTTCAACCTCTTGCGCAGCTGACTCCTGCATGCTGCCGGCGAAAATGCCGGCAGCGTTTTTCTTTGTTTCACGCAACCGTGCGGACTCGGGCTGTGGGTGCTATGGTAGCCTCCGAGATAGGGCCGATCCCGCGTTCCGCTCGACGATTCCGCGGTACTGGTCCATCCAATTCCGAGCAGGCCGGGTCATCCCCGAGGGCCCTTTCCGGCCGGCTCCAGCGCTTCCGCAACCGCGTAGAATTAAAGAAGGCCCTTTGGGGGAACGCGCATGAGCGCTGTCAAATACGACTTGATTATCATCGGCTCCGGCCCGTCGGGACAGCGAGCCGCCGTCGCCGCCTCAAAGATGAAGAAGCGGGTCGCGGTGGTCGAGTCTCGCTCCGTTGTCGGCGGCGTTTGCATCAACACCGGAACCATTCCATCAAAGACCATGCGCGAAGCGGTGCTGCATCTTTCCGGCTACAACTACAAAACGGTCTATGGCATGAACTACCGGGTCAAGGAGAAGATCTCCATGGCCGACCTCGCGTTTCGCGTGCAGGCCGTGATCAAGACCGAGGTCGACGTGACCGAGGCCCAGCTTTCGCGCAACGGCATCGACGTGGTACACGGCATTGCACGCTTCAACTCGCCCCACCAGATTCGCGTGGAGGGATTGCAAACCGATACAACGCTGGACGCAGAGCGCATCATCATCGCGGTCGGCACCAAGCCTGCCGACTCACCCAAGGTTCCCATCAATGGTCGAACGATCGTCAACAGCGATCAAATTCTGAATCTGCCGGAGCTGCCCCGGTCGCTGATCGTGGTGGGCGGCGGCGTCATCGGCGTTGAATATACCTGCATGTTTGCCGTTCTCGGGGTACGCGTCACGCTCATTGAAAAACGCAATCGCCTGCTTGAATTCGCCGACCAGGAAATTGTTGAGGCGCTCAGCTATCATTTGCGCGATGCGCGCGTGACCATGCGCCTGGGCGAAGAGGTCGAGAGCGTGGAAGAGCTGCCCGACGGCACCGTCGTCGCCAATCTGCAAAGCAAGAAAAAAGTTTCCGGCGATGCGCTGCTCTACGCGGTTGGCCGGCAAGGCGCAGTCGACGACCTGAACCTTGCGGCCGCCGGTCTTGAAGCAGACAACCGCGGCCGCATTCCTGTGGATGAGCATTTCCAGACCAAGGTTGAATCCATCTTCGCTGTCGGCGATGTTGTCGGCTTTCCGTCGCTGGCTTCGGTATCGATGGAGCAGGGCCGCATTGCGGCGGCCCGCGCCTTCAATGACAATGCGGCAAGCTCAAATCCCAGCTTCTATCCCTATGGCATTTACACAATTCCCGAGATCAGCTTCATCGGCAAAACAGAGGAGCAGCTCACCGATGAAGATGTGCCCTACGAAGTGGGCATGGCGTACTACCGCGAGACCGCGCGCGGGCAGATACGCGGCGACACCACGGGGCGCCTGAAGCTGGTGTTTCACCGCGACACGCGCAAGATTCTGGGAGTCCACATCATCGGCGAAGGCGCCAGCGAATTGGTGCACATTGGCCAGGCAGTCATGATCCTGGGCGGCACGGTGGATTATTTCATCGACACAGTTTTCAACTATCCGACCCTCGCCGAGTGCTACAAGGCAGCAGCGTTCAACGGCCTCGGCCGGCTTCACCGTTACCAGTAGGAGCAGCTGCAATGACCACCGCCATCGGCGTTGTAATTACCGAACACATCGTAGCCGGAAGACTTCAGGATCAGCGGCTCTCCGGCGACACCATCCGCTTTCCCGAGGATGCCCGCGAGCATGATGCCCTGGCTGCACTGCCCCCGAGCGAGTTTTGCGAGTTGCTGGCCAACGAAATCGAAACTCTCTTCAAGCGTGAGCCCGATCCGGTCGACGCCATCGGCATTGCGGTGCCGGGCATCGTTCGCCACGGGGTGGTTGAAGACTCGCCCAACCTGACCCAGCTCAAAGGCATGCGCCTGGCCGAAGAGGTAACGCGGGCACTCGCTGCGCGCGGCATTACGGCCCCGGTGCACATTTCCAACGATGCCGACGCGATCGCGGCGGGCGTGGCTGCGACGCGCGGCCAGCTCAACAAGCTTACGCGTGTGTGGACCCTCGGCAACGGCATCGGCTACGGCCGCTGGCCCTACGTTGAAGGCGTCTGGGAGGGCGGTCATACGGTCGTCTCTCTCGACCCGAAGGAAAAATTCTGCGGCTGCGGTGGGGTCGGGCATCTGGAAGGCATCATGGGCTATCGCGCCATGCGGATGCGCTTTCTCGACCTCGAACCAGAGGAAGTGTTCGCGCAGGCCAAGCAGGGCGATCAGCGCTGCCGCGAGTTTGTCGAGCTATGGCATCGGGCGCTTGCTGCCGCAACAGCCTCATTCATCCACCTCGCCGGGCCGGGGCGCTTTTACTTTACCGGGCACAACGTCGGGTTCCTCGAACTGACGATTCTGCGGCCGATCATCGAGTCCATGGTGAAGATGAGCACGCTGCAGAGCTTCTCGCTCGAAATTCTGCCGGAAGACGACCATACAGCGCTGCTGGGCGCGGGCGTCTCCGCAATTCGCGCTCTCGCTACCTAATTTCGCCGGCACCGTCCTCGATCTTCTGCCAGGGACAGACGTTCCGTCGGATTCATGGAACCGCAGGCCGAATAGCCGCGTAGTTCCATTGAGACGCTGCCTGATATTGCGCGCGCCTTAACTCGTGAAGGAGATTTCCATGCGTAGATTCCTGGGCGTAGCTGCCTTGCTCTCTCTTGCCGTTCCCACTCTGTTTGCTGCGACGCCACCCCCGGCCTCGTCGGGAACCGTGGTGATTCAATTCAAGGACGGACATCGCCAGTCGTTCAATTTGGCGGACATAACACGCATCGAGCTTCCTTCGGAGTTGGGTGGCGACATCGAGACGGGCTCTGCCAATGCCATTGCGCCTTCGCGCGGGCGCTTTCTCGGCAAGTGGGTCGTAGGCGATGGAAACGGCGGCGATTTTACAATTCGCCTGGAAGAAAATGGCGACGCCTACCGTTCGATTGGCGATGTACACGGCAAATGGGCTTATGTGCGAGGCGAGGCACAAATCACGTGGGACGATGGCGCCCAGGACGCCATCCGCAGGGCGGGCACAGTGTTTGAGAAGTACGCCTATTCGCAGGGAAAACAGTTTACCGACAGGCCGGATAACGTGACGCACGCACACAACACCACCCCGCACCCGATTTAAGGCGCCATCCGTGGCATGCTCAAATCAGGGCTCGGAAACCACCCGAGCCTGAACTTTCATTTATTTGCGCAGGTACGTACCGGACAGGTGGTCGTGCCAGCAGAAGCGGTTTTCGTCGAAGATGGCCCACACCACTCCCAGCCCCATGGGAATGAGCGAAAGCAAGAGGGCGCCGGCGCGGAAACAACGCTTCTTGAGCGACGGTTGGCGGCCGTCGAGCGTCGATAGATAGAGGCGCGCGTAACGCATGCCGGGCGTTGCCGAAGAAACAGTAAAGAACGCCAGGTGATAGAGCAGCGCGACCAGCGCCAGAGCCGCCACAGAGCCAAATTCTGCCACTTTCATGGAAGGCAGCGCGCTTGCCGTGGACGAGACGATGAAGCCGGACACCAGGAAGATAGTGCCAATCAGCGAGAAATCGACGATCGCTGCCAGAACCCGGTGATTCAAAGGCGCTGACTCGGGCAGAGGCCGCGCCTCGTGACCATAGGCAGGCGTTGCTTCGGGATACGCGATTTCCTGCTGCGGCTCCTCGTCGAGTTCCATCCCCGACCATCCCGGGCCACCACTCCAGCGCTCGGCAACGGCGGCAGTGGCAGCGGGCTGCGGCTCCGTCGAAATGTTCCACGGCTCCACTTCGAAGATGCTGAGCTGGCCCTGGGCATCCATCATGGCCGCGTAGGGGCCTTCGGCGCGACGGGGGCGTGCCTTGCGCGCGGCCACCAGCTCGCGCGGAAACTTGATGAGATTGGCGTGAATGGGCTGCGCGCCTTCGACCATCTCAACCCCATTGACACTCGCGTCCTGTGCCACTCCCATCGCGGGAGTCCATGCCGTATCGGGCAAGACGCCGTAAGCACCCTCCCCACGTATGGACCGGGATGTAGCCAGGGACGAGTCCCGCGCCGGCAGGTCGGAATCCCATCGAATTTCAAAAGGCTCTATCTCGGGCAGCCTGGCGGCGGCCTGGGCGCTTGCAGGAAGAGAGTGCTCCATGCCCTGAACCTGGGGCAATTCCTTCTCCGCGGGGGCCTGCTGGCGAATTTGCGGTTCCCAATGCGGCTGGGCGGCAGAAACAGCTTCGAGTTCGTCCAGCACAGCCTGGGCCTTGGCTTGCGCATTCATCGCATCGCGCGCAGCGGCTTCAGCCGCACGAACAGCCGCGCGCGCCTCTTCGGCAAGCATCTGGCTGTAGCTCGGGGCCTTGGCATAGCGGGCGGCTACGCGGGCAGCGGCAATGGCGGCACGGCTTCCCTCAGGAAGTGTTTCCGAGGGTGTTTCCTGCCCGGCAGAGGCCTCGCCCTTGCGCTCTTTATGCTCCGCAATGCGACGGTTCACCTCCGCTTTCCACGAAGGAGAGGTGTCGACCTTCTGCGAGGACGGTTTCAAATCTTGAGTACCCCTTCATGGGCGGCAAAAGCGAGCCGGCAATCTGCCTGTGCGCGCAAAATCCGTTGCAGCCGGCGAACGTCCATCGGCGCATTGGAAAGGAAGAGAGTCTGGCGGCAAACGAAAGTCTCTTTCCGGATTGTAAATTCCGCAAATGGCGAATTCAATCCGGATTTCCCCTGGTGTCGCCGCCGGCCTTGGAGCTTCCCGGTCCGCGAGGCTCCGCTTTGCTATTCTGAGCCTTGCAACGAGTCGTGAAAATCGGGATGCGTCCTCGTAATTTAGTATGTATCACGCTGCTGGCCCTCTGTCATCTTCAAGTGAAGGGACAGGCGTTGACCAATGCGTTACCTCCTTCAGCGCAAGCGCAAAGCTCGGCGGCACAAACGCAAAACTCCCCCGCCGGCATGCCGGCAGGTGGCTCCTCCGAAACCCTTCCCGACGATCCCGATCAGGAACTGCTTCCCATAGCCAGGGTGGAGCCGCAGAATCTCCCCAGTGTTCCCGTTCTTTTTGAAGCAAACTCCCAGTCCTGGGCTGGCGATGTCCGCACCCTCGACGGCGATGTCGTCGTGCACTACAAGGGCTATGTGCTCCGCGCCGATCATGTGGTCTATCACCAATCCACCACGGAATTGGAGGCGGAAGGCCATTTGCAGGTCGAGGGTGGCCCCGACGACGTTCGTATCTACGCCGACCACGGCGATATGCGGCTCAACATGCACATCGGGCGCTTTTTTCAAGTGACTGGCTCTGAAGGCGTGCGCAGCAATGGCCGATCGACCGTGTATTCCACGGCCAATCCATTCCTGTTTTCGGGGCGGGTCTTGATTCAGACGGGCGAAGGCAAGTATCGCATTGTTGACGGCTCCATGACCAACTGCCACCTGCCGCGGCCCGACTGGCGATTCCTCTCCAGGAGCATCACGCTCGAAAACGGCGAAGCTTCTACGCGCAACTCCGTGTTCGAACTTCTGCATATTCCCATGTTCTATGTACCCTACCTGCGCCATCCGGTGGACGAAACCGGGCGCGAAAGCGGGTTCCTGATTCCCGTACTGAGCAACTCTTCCATCAAGGGGTTCGTGGTCGGCGAGCAGGTGTATTGGGTCATCAGCCGCAGCATGGACATGGTCGTAGGCACCGAGTTTTACTCCAAGCGCGGCTGGGCGCCAAATGGCGATTTTCGCTACAAAGGCCCGGGCTTCGACCACCTTGTGGCACGCTGGAACGCACTGCTGGACCGCGGCGTCGAGCAGGCGGTGTCCACCCCGACTATCCCTGTCGACAGCCCCTTGACGCAGGCAACGGCCGAAGATAGCGGTACGCCCCGTGTGGGTGAACCCATCACGATGCAACTCGTGAACCAGGGCGGCGTGGATGTGGGCGCGGATGGGCGCAAGGATCTATCGCCTGAAACGCGGCTCGCGGGCAACATCGAATATCTGTCGAGCTACGTTTACCGCCTCGTCTTTAACGACAACTACTCCCAGGCCATCAGCTCTGAAGTTGCCAGCGACGTCTCGCTCACCCACCAGCACAACGGCTTCATTCCATCCATCTCGCTGGATCGCTTTCAGACCTTCGCCAGCTCAACCAACGGCGACGAAGCACGCATTCTGCACCTGCCCAACCTGCGCTACGACGTGCTCGATCAGCCGCTGGGTTCTTCGCCGGCCCGTTGGGGCATGGGCTCTTCGTTGGATTACCTCGGCCGCTCGGAGCCGGGGTTCCACGCCCGTAACGTGGGCCGATTCGATTTCTACCCGCATCTTTCCCTTCCCTTTTCTGTCGACGGCTGGAGCATTATTCCCGAGGTCGCTTTCCGCGACACATTTTATAGCGGCAGCCAGTATCCCGACCCGACTGGTGCGCGCGACGGCACGCCCACCATCAGCCATAATGCGCTGAACCGGTCCGATCTTGAGGCCGCAGTCGACATTCGCCCGCCTGCGCTGGAACGCGACTTTGAAATTCTGGGTGGAAGCCGCGAACTTCGCCACGTGATCGAGCCCGAGCTGACGTACCGATACGTGGGCGGCATCGGCGCGCAAGCGCGCAATGTCGTGCTGGTGGATACAACCGACATTGCCACCGACACCAACGAGGTTGGCTTGTCCATTACGCAGCGCTTCTATCTGCGGCCCGGCGGAGATCAATCGTGCGATGCGGATGCAAGCAACACTGCAACCACGGGCGGTTGCGCGGCGAAACCGCGGGAGTGGGCGAGCTGGCAAATTGCGCAGAAGTTTTATCTGGACCCGAATTTTGGCGGAGCCATTCTTCCCGACCGCAGAAACGTTTTCGACTCGACGCTTGATCTGACCGGAGTTGCGTTCCTTACCGGCCCGCGCAATTTTTCGCCGCTCATTTCACGCCTGCGTTTCGAGGCCATTGACAACCTGCGCGTGGAGTGGGACATGGACTTCGATCCCAAGACCGGCCGCATTGCTTCAGACAATGTTTTTGCGGGATATAGCTGGAACAACACCACTGTGGGCATCGGCCACGCGATGCTCAACGCGGTGGATGAGAACAACGGCGCCGCGTCCACGATCCAAAGCCAGCAGGTGCAGCCGTTCCTCTCCATTGGCAAGCAGACGAGCGTCGGTTTCAACTTCGCGGCCAACGCAGGCTACGACTTTGTGCAGCACTCCTTGCAGTACGCGGGCGTGCAGGCGGTTTACAACTGGAATTGCTGCGGCCTGACGCTCGGCTACCGGCGCTTCGAATTGGGCAGCATTCGCGACGAGACGCAGTATCTCTATAGCTTCACGTTGGCCAACTTTGGCTCGGTGGGCGATATTCGGCGGACGACCTCGGTCTTCCGCGATCCTACGCTGCCGCCCGCTTATTGATTGCGGAGCGGTTTCTGTCGAAGCGCATCAGCTGTTCGAATATCCGCCGCGACGCGACGAATGCGACTCGGACAAATTCATTTACACGCGGGACGGAAGAATCGACCTCATTCCACATTCGGTGCTTCTGTTCAAAGTATTTTTGCTGTTGGCGTTGTGGGGTCGCCTCAAGAGTTTTGAAATAACAGTGAACGGAACAGGCACGAATGGAATTTCAATAGAGAGAGTGTGAGAAAAGCTATCCTTTTCGGCCATAGACCGAGTCAAGGGAAACGAGCATCTTTCGCTTCTTCAGGACGAGAATGCAACCGGGTGACACCAAACGATGAAAAAGGCACTGACCATTGCGGTTTTCTTGTGGGCGCTTCCCATTCTTTCGCAAAGCACCACGGGGGAACTGCGTTTGACCATTACCGGCCCCAACGGGCTGGGCGTCAAGAGCACGGTTGAGATCGTCAGCCAGGGCAACCAGTATCGGAATACGTTCGCGACGGACGAGCAGGGCGTGCTGGATGCCAAGCGCCTGCCCTATGGAATCTACCAGCTTCAGATTCGAGCGCAGGGCTTTGCACAGGATTCCGAGCCGGTCGATATCCGGTCCGCGCTTCCACTCGATCGCTCAATCCGGCTCAAACTGGGCACGGTGTCGGAGTCGGTGAAAGTCACGGCCGCAGACACACTCGTCGATCCGTACCGCGCCGGATCCGTGAATGAGATCGGCCGCGAGGCGATTCAAAACCGGCTGACCGCGCTGCCGGGCCGATCGATGCAGGACCTGGTGAACGCGGAGCCAGGATGGCTCTACGAAGGCAATGCGGTTCTGCATCCTCGTGGCTCGGAGTATCAAACGCAATTTATCGTGGACGGCATTCCGCTCACCGATAACCGCTCGCCAAGTTTTGGACCGGAGTCTGCCGATGGCGACGACGTTGAATCGTTGAAAATTTATACCGCCGGCATTCCCGCCGAGTACGGTCGGAAGATGGGGGGCGTGATTGAAATCAACACGCTCAAAAATTCAGCCCCTGGGCTGCATGGACAATTCACTGTATTCGGTGGCACGTATGCAACCGGCGGCATCGATACGCAGGATCAATACACGTGGAAGCACAACACGTTCGGTGTGAGCGCCGCGGGCAATATGACCGGGCACTATCTCAACCCCGTGGTTCCACAGAACTACACCAACAACGGCACCACGGGCAGTTTTTCAGCGAACTACGAGCGCGACCTGACGCAGAAAGACCGCCTTACTCTCATCGTGCGTCACGATCTTGCACGCTACGACATCCCCAACGAACTCGTGCAGCAAAATGGCGCCTACCTTCCCGACTCCAACAACGATGTCGGCTGCCCGCCGGTGCCGCCGGCAGACGAGCCGGACGATTGCGTTTTGATTCCGGGCGGACAATTGCAGACCGGCGACAACTTCGAGACCATGGGCAGCGCCGCCTACCAGCATATTTTTTCTGCCGACACGATCGGCTGGCTGCGCTTCATGGCCCGCGACAATTCCAACGACTTTTATTCCAATCCAGCGTCGTGGCCGGTAATCGCCACGCAGCACAACGACTTCAAAGAGATCTACTTCAGCGGCAGCGGGTCGGTTCATTACGGCAACCAGGAATGGAAGGCCGGTGTCGAATCGGACGCGATCTTCCTGAACGAAGACTTCAGCAGCGTCATTCCAGATTGCGCAGACCCCACAGACCCTCGGTGTCCGATCACACTGGGGATTCTGGACGCGGGCGCACCAACCTTCTCCTTCACCGGAAGCCGGCCTGATCTTGAACAGTCGGCCTATGTGCAGGATTCGATCCGGCTCGGCAACTGGACCATCAATGCCGGTCTGCGCTGGGATCACTACCAGCTTTTGCTCAATCAAAACGCGGTGAGCCCGCGCGTCGCCATGTCGCGGTTCTTCCCCACGCTGGGGCTCAATCTTCACGGATCGTACGACCGCATCTTCCAGACACCTTCGTTTGAAAACATCCTCTTATCCAGTTCTCCCGCCGCGGAATCGCTCGACACGAGTGTTCCCGCGGTGCAACTGCCGGTGCCGCCCTCGCACGGAAGTTATTACGAACTGGGCCTGACCAAGGCGCTCTTGAATCGTGTACGCGTGGATGCGAATATGTTCCGGCGCGACGTGAATAACTATGCAGACGACTCGCAGGTCTTAAGCACTGGAATCAGCTTTCCCATTTCGTTCAAAAAAGGAATTCTCTACGGCGCTGAAGGCAAGCTGGAAGTTCAGGATTGGCGAGGATTTTCGGGAACCGCCAGTTATTCCTACATCGTGGGGAATGTCTGGAACCCCGTAACCGGCGGCTTGTTTCTCGGCGATGATGCTGCCGAGGCGGTGACCCAGCTGACCGGCCATTCGCCCGATTCGCAGGATCAGCGCCAGACCATTCGCGCCCGTCTGCGCTACCAGGCAGCGCCGCGCCTGCGGTTGGCCCTGGGCAGCGACTACAACAGCGGATTGCCTTTTCAAGCGGATTTGACTGCGCAGCAATATGCCACGGAGTACGGCCAGGTCGTGATCAATCATCTGAACTTCAATCGCGGCCGCATCAGCCCGTACCTTACGGAGAATGCTTCGGTGGGCGTCGATCTCTACAAGCGGGAAAAATATTTGGTCAAGTTTCAGGCCGACGCACAGAATCTGAGCAACACTCTCGAAGTCATCGACTTCGGCGGATTGTTTTCAGGCAACGCCATTGGCCCGTCGCGCAGCTTTTCTCTGCGCCTCGCCACGCAATTCTGACGCCAGAGCATCTGCGCGAGCGATCGCGCCCGGCGCATCTACCTGACGTGCCGGGCTTGATATTTATATTGATCCGCGAGTTCTACTGTGCTATATCTGTAGCACAGTGTTTCGCAAACCCAATCCGTCCTCCGGCGTCCCCATCTATGTGCAGCTCAAAGAGCAGGTTCGCCATGCAATCGAGACTGGCGCCTTGTGCGCGGGCGATCAGCTTCCGGGCATACGCAGCCTTGCCGAAACGCTGGTGATCAATCCCAACACGGTGATCAAGGTCTACCGCGAACTGGAGCAGGAAGGCCTGCTCGAAATTCGCCACGGCCTCGGCGCCTTCATTTTGTCGCGCCATCGCCGCGCGAAGACAGAAGGCATGCGCGATGCACAACAGTTGGTGCGCGAACTGGTGGAGACGCTGAAGGACGAGGGATTGGACGAAGGCGCGATTCGGCGGCTGTTTGAAGCCGAACTCGCTGGAGAACTTCAACGGAGGTAGTTGTGACAGCAGTCATCGAAACCGAATCCCTGAAGAAGACCTATGGCAAGCACGAAGCGGTGCGCGGCCTGAATCTGTGTGTTGAGGCCGGCTCGGTATGCGCCTTTCTCGGCCAGAACGGCGCCGGAAAAAGCTCGACAATCAAGATGCTGCTGGGCATGATCCATCCAACTTCGGGCACGGGGCGCGTGCTCGGCCACCGCATCGACAAGGAAAGCGAGAGCCTGCTCATCCGGCAGAACGTTGCGTTTGTCGCAGAAGACAAGCGGCTCTATGACTACATGACGGTCGCGCAGATCGTTCGCTTTACGAAATCGTTTTTCCCCGGATGGAAGCGCGATCTCGAGCAACGACTGCTGGCGCAGTTTGAGCTTCCTCTCGATCGGAAGGTTCGGCAACTGTCCAAGGGCATGCGCACCAAGCTCACTCTGCTGCTGGGTTTTGCGCGCGGGTGTGAGCTGTTGATTCTGGATGAACCGACTGAAGGGCTCGACCCTGTCGCCATTGAAGATGTGTTGCAAATCGTGGTGTCGCTCGCCGCCCAGGGAACGACGGTCTTCTTTTCGTCGCACCAGATTGCAGAGGTGGAGCAGGTGGCTGATCACGTACTGATGATCGACCGCGGGCAACTGGTTCTGGACGCGCCGATGGACCAGGTCAAAGAAGAATACCGGCACATTCATGCGGTCTTTCCGGAACCCGTGGAGGAGCGTGACCTGCGCTTGCCCGGCGTTGAAAAGGTGCAAACCGAGGGGCGCACGGTTTCGTTGACGGCCAGCCACAACGTTGACTCGATCGTCGCGCATGTGCGCATGTTGCGCGCCCGCAGCGTGGATGTTCTGCCCGTTTCGCTGAAGGAGATCTTTCTCGAGAAAGTGAGAGCGCGGGGATGAGGATGCTTCTTTACAAAGCATGGATTGAGACGCGCGTACGCTTTGCCTCCGGTCTGATTGCCGTGGCCATCGTGTGCATTTTCCAGATCGAGCAGCACGCCTGGCTGGTTGCCATGTGGGCTCGCGAATGGGCCGATCCGAAGGGGTACCATTTCTCGTGGATGCCGCTGGGAATACACGAATACGGCTGGTATCTCTGGCATTATCTTTACGACAATTATCTGCAACAGGTGTGGGCGCTCTTCGCCATTTTGTTTGCGTTTGGCGGGTTGATTCGGGAGCGCAGCGGTGGTACCGTCCTGTTCAGTCTTGGCCTTCCGGTGAGCAGGCGGCGCTGGCTATTTAGCAGGCTCGCCGTGGCCTTGCTGGAAAGCATCGCACTCAGTATGTTCGCGATCGTTGTGGTCGTGATTGGTTCAGCCATCATCCACCAGACGTTTTCGCTGCAGCAAATGCTGCTTCATACAGCTCTGATGATCGCAGCCGGCGTTTTCCTGATTGCTTTTGGAAACCTCTGCTACACGCTGTTTCCGGGCAACTACCTGAGCCTCGTGCTGACCCTCGTGCTTCTCGGCGCGCCCTACCTTTGGCTCCAGACGTACATGCAGCACATGCGTTACCTGGGACGAAGCACGTGGCTCGGATACTTCGATTTTGCCCACGCCATGGCCGGACCCTGGCAACTGAACTGGAGCTCGGCGCCGTGGTTGACGCTGCTGCTGACATGGACACTCACGGCAGCGTTGCTCGCGGTGACCGTTGTACATGGAGATCGCATTGACTACTGATGTGTCTCGACGTCGCGAAGGCTTTGGGACTGCCGGCCGAGCCGTTCTCTGGAAAGCATGGCTCGAATCGCGTGGGCGATTTTTCGCTGCGCTCGTGCTTCTGCTCTCGTTGGTCTCGTATGCAGTCCTGACCAGTCCGGGGTTCCTGGCCCGCTACAACGCTCGCTTTCCCGACAAACCGCTCCTCTACTCGGTTTACGTATGGAGCGGACTCTTCCACTACGCGTTGCAGGGCTTGTGGGTTCTGGTGGTGTTTGTCGTTGCGCTGGGCGGCTTGGCCCGGGAGAAAGCTACGGGCGTGGCGCTTTATACGCTGGGACTGCCGGTGCGGCGTCTGCATCTTTTTCTGATTCGCGCTACTGTGGCCTGGGCAGAGTCGATCGGGCTGGGACTTGCTTCGGCTCTTCTCATTCCCGTGCTCTCGTCCGCTGTTGGGGAATCCTACCCCCTGCTTCAGTCCCTGGCCTTCGGGGCGTGGATGAGCGTGGCCGGCATGGCAATCCTGGCTTTTGGTTTGTTGCTGTCAGAAGTTTTTGAAGGCGAGTTCACCGCTCCCGTGGTCGGACTGTGCACTCTGACTGCGGTCTTCCTCAGCTATCGGGCTCATATTCTGGGCGGCTGGAATGTGTTCGATGTGATGAGCGCAACAGGAACGATCGACCCCCAGACACAATTACTTGCCGGAAGTCTCCCCTGGACCGGTATGGGGGCGTGCATCCTCATTTCCTGCGGGCTGCTCGCAGCGGCGGGCGCGGTGATTCGGATGCGCGACGTTTGATTGCGGGCCGCACCACAGAGTCCAGCCGGCGTCTGCGCAGACTTAGTCTTCGTCGGTTTGCGTGATTAAATACCGCTCGTATCCGATCTCTTTGATCTGGTGAACCTGGGCTTCAAGCCAGTCGACATGGCCTTCTTCATCCCGAAGCAGTCTCACAAACAGATCACCCGAGCCGTTGTCGCCATTCTCTACGCAAACGCGAATGGACTCGTTGTACGAAGCGACAGCCTCATGCTCGAGAGCCAGATCCGATTCGACCATATCCTTCACGGACTTCCCGATGGCCAGTTCCAATGGCTGCATCGACGGCGTTCCATCGAGGAACAGAATGCGCTCCATCAGCGCCTCGGCATGCTTCATCTCGTCGATGGACTGCTTCTTGATGTACTTGGAGTATTTCTTGTAGCCCCAGTTCTCCGACATCTCTGCATGAAGAAAGTACTGGTTAATTGCAGTCAATTCGTCCCGAAGTGCCTGGTTCAATTGATCGATGACCTTGGGATTACCTTTCATGGGGCCCTTCCCTGAAACGACAACTAATTTTGGCTTGAGAAGTTTGCCCATATGAGTACCACCTCCATTGACCGGGCGCCCCGCTCGTTGCCGGCTGACTCGCCTTTTCGACTCCCGCGCGTCCACTCAATAGCACAGGAGCGGCAGTTCGCTTCCCCGTGCGGCGCGGGGGCGCTGCGGTATTCTTTTCATAGAGGATTCTCAATTGATCCGCTTCTATTTTTTGCCGGGGCTGCTCGCGCTTTGCCTGGCTGCGGGCTGCAGGGCCCAGATTCCAGCTTCAACCCCGGGCGGTGCGAACGACGCCGCTGACCTGAACCGCCGCATCGAGGTGATGGTGCGCGCCCAGTACAACGTGCCTCCGGAGTACAAAGTGGAGCTCGGCACGCGCAAACCAGGCAAAATTGGCGGTTATGACGAGCTGCCGGTGACGCTGACGCGCGGCGAGAAGAAGACCACGGTCGATTTTCTCATTGCGTCAGACAACAAAACCCTGGCGCGTCTGGAGACCTTTGACCTCGCCAAGGACCCGGTCTTCTCCATCAACATTGCGGGCCGACCAATGCGTGGCAACCCCGATGCCAAGGTCACGATTGTCAATTTCGACGATCTTGAATGCCCTTACTGCGCGCGCCTGCATAAATCGCTCTTCCCCGATACGTTGGAGCGGTACAAAGGCAACGTCCGCTTTGTCTATAAAGACAACCCCCTCCCCGCGGAGATGCACCCCTGGGCCATGCATGCGGCCGTGGATGCCAACTGCCTCGCCGACCAAAACTCCGACGTGTATTGGCAGTATGTTGACTATTTGCACAGCCATGGCCAGGAAGTAACCGGGCCAGACCGTAATTTGCCCAAGAGCTTTGAGGCGCTTGACCGCATTGCGCGTCAGGAAGCCACCGTGGGCAAGCTCGACACGCCCAAGCTCGACGCCTGCTTGTCTAAGCAGGACGAGAGCGCGGTAAAGGAGTCGTTGCATGAGGCAGCGGCATTGAAGATTGATTCGGCGCCGGCCGTGTTTGTGAATGGCGAACGCTTCGACGGAGCCATTCCGGAAGAACAAGTGTGGGCTGTGATCGATCGCGCCCTGCGCGCGCAGGGCATCGAGCCTCCTCCGCCGCCCGCCAAGCCAGCAGCGCCAGCCAGCCCGGGCGCAACCGGAAGCGGGAACTAGCCGGTATCTTTTTGAGCACGCGGGGGTTTATGCTTGAAAGCCGGGGCGCCGCACGTGGCCACGTAGGAGAAACAAGGTTGCAAGTCGAAGCATTTTGTTTTGCACGAAATCGTTCCACAGCAACCCTCTTGCTGGTCGGGGTCATTTTGGCCTCAATGACCGCCTGTCATCCCTCGCCCGCGCCCGATGTTGTGGCTACCGTCAACGGCAAAGATATTCTTCGTTCTGAGTTGGAGCGCCAGTACCAGGTTCTGAAGTTCAGCCAGGGCGACAGCCCGCAGGATCCGTCGCCAGAACAGGCCAACCTGGCCCGCCTCGCGCTTCTCCGGCAAATCATCGATGCGGAAATCCTGCAACAGCGCGCCGCGAGGCTGAACGTTGTGGCCACCGACGAAGATGTGAATGCCAAGGTCACGGAGATGAAGGCGCTGGCCACCCAGGAAGAATGGGACAAGAACTTGAAGGCGCGCAATGAGACCCTCGACGACCTGAAGAGCGATTTACGGCGCGAATTGACCGAGAGCAAACTGCTCAACAAAGAAATTGACTCCAAGATCAACATTACCGACGCGGAGATTACCAACTTCTACACAGAGCACAAGTCGGAATATAACTACATTGAGCCGCGCTATAACCTGGCGCGGATTGCCGTCACAGATGTCCCTTCCCCGCAGCCGGCCAATTTACAGAACAACAAGGCTTCAAGCGCGACGGACGCCAAGGGCAAGATCCAGGCGCTTTATCAGAAGTTGGAGAATGGCGAGGACTTCGGCGCTCTGGCCATGAACTTCTCCGAGGATAAGGAGACGGGAGCAAACGGCGGCGATATGGGCTTCGTCACCGAGTCGCAGATTCATGAGAGCGCGAGCCCTGAGGTGTACGACGCCATCAGCAAGCTCAAGCCCGGACAGTTCACGGTGGTCCTTCCCATCAACGGTGGTCCGGCGCCGAAAAGCAAGCCCGTCGGTTACGCCATCTACAAGCTCCTGTCGAAAGAGGCTGCCGGCCAGCGGACCCTGAACAATGTGCAAGTGCAGCAGGAGATTCGTCAGAGCCTGCGCAACGGGCACGCGCAGTTGCTCACGAATGCTTATCGCGAGATGCTGCGGGACGACGCCAAGGTCCACAACTACCTCGCCGACCAGATTCTGCGCGACGGCGCGAAGTAGATTCCGCCCCCGGAACCAACCTGGCTGACTCTTCTTCCTTGAATCTTGAGGAGAATCGCGGCCAGCGCTGATCGCGGATCGCTTCATCCCATGAAAACCTCGATGGCTTGCGGAATACCTGCCTCGCCTGGTTGGGTCAGATTTGTTCTAGCTTGCTGCCGCGGGGCGGTGGTTCGAACACGCAGGTTGGCCCGTGCCTCGCGCCTGCATGTCGCTCGCGGGCCGTCGACATGCAGCGGATGGGGTCTTTTCTCAAAACAGCAGAAATGCCTGCACGCACGACGGCCTCCGCCGAAGCGGAGGCCGTCGTTTTGCGAAAGCTGAAGCGGTCAGCTACTTCATGTTTCCGTTGGAGTCCATTGTGATACCGCCAGGGCCAGCATTCTTCTTCTCTTCGTTCGCCTTGCGGGTACCAAGGGCCTTGGTCGTGAAATCCTTGGCCGAGGCGATATCGGCGGCGACTGCGCTGGCATTGCCGTAGTCGACATCGGCCTTGCGCCGGTATGTCAGGTTCAGATAGACCATGGCCTCGTCGTAGTTGGGCCGATTGGCGACTGCCTGGTTCAGATACTGCAGGCCTTCTTCCACCAGCGGAGCATTTTGCTCTTTAATGGTGTCCATGATCTTTTTGGGCGCCTTGACGTTGCCTTCACCATCGTCGTTGATGCCGGCCGGGGCCAATGCCTTGAGAGTATTCTCGTGGGCCAGGGTCCAGTCGATGGCGCCGATCGTATAAGCAGCCTCGGCATCCTTGGGGTCGACTGCCAGGACCTTCTTCTGCCAGGTCCGGGCATCGTCGAACTTCTTGATGCTGAAGTAAATGCCCGCGATTTGCTTCATGCTATTGACGTCGGTTGGATCCTTGGCGAGAACTTCTTGAAAGATGCTGATCGACTGCTGGGCAGTCTTCATGTTGTCCGGCGTGTCGAGACCCGGAACCACATTCATCGCCAGCGCCGTAGCGAGATAGGTTTTTGCCATGGGCAGGCTGGGATCGAGCTGCGTGGCTTTCTGGAAGTGACCGATCGCCTCTTCATAGCGGGCGCTCTTGTACGCTTCCACTCCNNCGGGCGGCGAGGCGGTTGCACCCGCTCATGGAAAGCACTATGCCGGCCATCGCAACTGCCAGCACCGTAGTACGTGCGGGTCCATTCATGATCGTATCCTTCTCCTTCAGGGCCTCTTTTGAAAGATGCTCCTGGAATCCCTTGAAGCTGGCGGCGGGCGGGAGTCTCCGAAGCCAGGTCGAAAAAATTGTACTCCTGTTTGCGCCCGGTACCACTCTCTCCGGGCGGGCAAATCCCTATAAAGCCTTGGCGCCCGGCTGAATGCCCCAGAGCCCTGCGGTCCGGTTTGCGCCACCGAAACTACCTGGCTGCCGGACTCTCCAGCATGGAGGGCAGACAGCGCGGCAGGCGGGGCGGGAAACTTGTGCCCGCAGGCTGCTTACTGGCCCTGCTGAATCTTGGGCGTCATCAAACCGATGTGGTCCACGCTGGCTGCACGACCGATATCGATGACTTCGGCGATGTACGAGAAATTCACATCGTCGTCGCCGCGGACGAACATGACACGCTCGGCGCGGTTGGCATAAATCTCGGTCAACCTGGCCAGAAGATCGGTCTTGGCCACGTCGGTCTCATTGATCTTGTACGACGGGGCCGCTCCGGCACGATAAATCACCTGCACCACAATTGTGCGGTCTGTCGGCGGCGGCGTCTTGGTCGGGTCCTTGGGCGGCTGCGGAACAAGCGCGTCCAGGCCCTTGGGCGTTACCGGCACGATGACCATGAAGATGATCAGCAGCACCAGAAGAATATCGATCATCGGCGTCATGTTGATGTCGGACGAGTAACCTCCGCCACCACCCATTGAAAATGCCATGGCATCAAACTCCTTGGTTCTTAAAAATCGTTAACAAAAGCGCAGGAAGGAACTATTCGCCGCCAGCCCCACCGGGGCCTTCCTTCTTTTGCGTCAACAAACCGACATCGTCGACACCCGCGGTCCGCACGGCATCGATGGCGTCTTCAACCGCCTTGAACTGCGCGCGCGCGTCGGCTCGAACGTAAATGGTTTTGCCCGGCTTGTCAGAAAGCTTGTCGCGAACCTGGTTCCCGAGTTCGCTGAGTGCCACCTTGTTCTGCCCCAGAAACACGCCGCCGTCGCGCGTAATGGCGACCACGATTGCGTCTTCTTTGTCAGCGTCGGGCATATTGGTCGGGTTATCGACCTTGGCCATATCCACCTGCACCTTATTTTGGAGCATGGGCGTAATGACCATGAAGATGATCAGCAGAACCAGCATCACGTCGACCATCGGAGTGACGTTGATGTTGGAGCTGACATTGCCGCCTTCGTTACGAACTGCGATTCCCATTGTCAGGGCTCCGTCTTCATTTGAATTTTTCCCGGTGCGATCTTCGTTGGATCGGTTCCGGCGTCGTTCAAAACCACAGGGCGTTCGCGCTTAAAATTGGCGGGCAGTTGGAATGCGTTCCACTGCCCACCTAAAATTCCGCTCGTGCCCGCAGGCGCTTCGCTTAGCGCTTGTGGCTTTGCTTAATGAAGTAATCCACCAGTTCGCTCGAGGAGTTGTCCATCTCCACGTCGAAGGCTTCAACACGGCCCGTGAAATAGTTGAAGGCCATGACGGCGGGGATGGCGACGAGAAGTCCGAACGCCGTGGTGACCAGGGCCTCAGAGATACCACCGGCGACTGCGCCGATGCCGGAGGTCTTCTGCGTGGCGATCTGTTGGAAGGCGTTCAAGATACCGATGACGGTGCCGAGAAGGCCGACGAAGGGCGCCGTGGAGCCGATGGTGGCCAGAACCGCAAGGCCTCTCTTCAGCTTGGCGTGCACGATTGCTTCGGCGCGCTCCAGTGCGCGGCCCGAGCTCTCGATGGTCTCTTCGGTGGCTGCGCCGCCGGAGGAACGGAATTCCTGCAGGCCGGCGGTAACAACTTCGGCAAGATGCGACTTCTTGTTGCGGTCGGC
>PLTV01000088.1 GCA_003164635.1 Acidobacteriaceae bacterium | reverse complement strand
ATCATGTCACCTTCTAGGACGGGTACCCTGCGCCCCTGCCCATTCTTGGTAGTGCCGGGAGCTAGATCGAGGAAGCCAGCTTCCAAGTCCACAGCATCCCACTTCACTGCAAGCAACTCGCCTTTGCGGGTGCCGATGTGAAAGGCGATCACAAACAGCAATCGGATTTCCGGCTCGGTGATGGCGTCCCTGAGGACAGGGTAGACTTCGTCTGGAAGGAAACCCTGACGGATGGTGGTCTCTTTCCGCAAGGCAAAGTAGGGCGTGTTGTAGATCTTAGGTGGTGTTCTCTTTTTGGCATTATTGAAGCTGGTTCTGAGAACAGTCAATTCCCTGTTCACGGTCGCATCGGATAGGGCTGAGCCCATCGACAAGAGATGTCTCTAACACGCTCGAATCATCTTCTTTGAGCCCGTTACGCGGACGCCGGGCAGCGATCAAAGGAGATTGTCATGTCCGATTCATATCCCGTATCCCCTCGCCTCCTTCCAAAACATCCAAGTCTCGAACAGCTTAAGAAGCAAGCAAGAGAATTGCTTGAACGATTTCACGCCGACGAGCTAGCTGCTGTTGCTGAAGTACGTCAATTCGAGCGCAACCCTGATCCCTCCCATTTCGCACTTAACGATGCGCGACGGGTGCTCGCCCGCGCCTATGGTTTTGAGAGCTGGCCGAAGCTCAAAGCCTTTGTCGATGGCGCGACCGTTGCGCGCTTCACTGATGCAGTAAATGCGGGGGACATGTCGCAGGTGCGGTCGATGTTGGCCTTGCGGCCGGAGCTGGTTAGGATGGACGGAGCGGGCGGAGATGAGCGTCGCGCTCTGCACTACGCCGTGATGCGCCGCGATGCACCAATGGTGAAGCTGCTGATGGAGGCTCGAGCGGACGCGCACAAGGGCGTCTTTCCACACCGCGATGCAACATCAGCGCTAGTGCTGGCCCGCGACCGCGGATTCCCAGAGATCGTTGCCATCATCGAGGAAGAAGAGCGTCTGCGCCGCGAGGAGATGAGCTGCCCCAACGCCACCGTCTCCCCGGTGCAGGACCAGATCAGCGCGGCCATTGTGCATGGTGATACGGCCACGGCCATTGGGCTGCTCGAAAAAGATCGGTCGCTCATTCAGGCATGTGACCGCGACGGCGCAATGCCGCTGCACATCGCTGCGCACATGGCGAATGTGGAGCTGGTGGATTGGCTGCTGGAACGCCGGGCCAACGTTCGCAAGTAGGATCTTCGGGGCGATACTCCGCTCGATCGTGCAGCTCATGCCGCCGGGCCCTAGGACGACTCCGGGCGGCGGTTTCCCGAGATTGCAAAGTTACTGCTCGATCACGGCGCGGAGATGACCATTGCTGCTGCTGTCGCGCTCGGCGATGTGGAGCAGGTGCGCTCCATGATTGCCGCCGATCCTGCTCCGCTGAAGCGTACGTTTCGCAACGGCGGCCTGCTCACCCTGGCAGTGAATCACGACCAGATAGCAATGGTGCGAGTGCTGCTCGATCTGGGCGCGGATGTCGACGAGCGCGTTCTGCTAGAGGAATTAGAAGAGCCAACGTTGAGCTGGGGTGCCCCGTTGTGGCATGCGGCACGCAACAACCAGGTAGAGATTGCGCGTGTGCTGCTCGATCGTGGCGCAGACCCCAATGCGAATGTCTATGCCTCCGGCTGGCCTCTAGGTCATACGTTGCATCACGAAGACGGCGAGCTGAAGCGCCTTCTGCTTGAGCGCGGGCGAAGCTGCAGCCGCACACTGTGGCATACAACCACGACGTCGCGATGGCGAAGCAGATGCTCGAAGACAATCCTGACGAGCACACGATTGAAGAATTGTTGTGGTCGGTGGCCGATCATGGCTGTCCGGAGATCGTTGCGATGGCATTGCCGCACATGACCCTGGCCAAGGACGATCCGCACTGGCACTGGGTGTTGATGCAGCCGCCGCGTGGCGCTTCGGGCGATCCTGCGGCAAACGAAGGCCACTTCCGCTGTCTCGAGCTGTTGCTTACGTACGGCGTCGATGCCAATGTCGGTCGGAAAAGTGCGACTGTGCTTCACTTCACCGCGGCACGCGGCGGCCTCGATGAAGCCAGCCGGGTACGCTTTGCCGAGATCCTGCTGGATCACGGCGCCCGCACCGACCTCCGCGACGACATCCTGAAGTCCACTTCGCTGGGGTGGGCTTGCCGGTGGGGACGGTTAGAGATGGCGGAATTGCTTCTCAAGCGCGGCGCTCTGGTCGAAGAATCTAACGCTGAGCTTTGGGCCACGCCTATCGCTTGGGCGAGAAAGATGGGCCATAGCCAAATCCTCCAGCTACTGGAGGCAATCCAGGTGCAGAGCACAGATAAGTAGAGCCTCTGCGGACATGCATCAGTCATCTTGAGATGATGGAAAATCGCCTAGTATCAAATCGAGCCCGACCAACGCTGGAAGCGCGGTATGGCCTGTTCTCGCCAGCTGAGGGCTGAATGAGGCGATCGTCAGTAAAGACAATCCGACATGATGGGGCTGATCGTCTCTCGATGAGTTTCACCGGCGATTGAGCAACAAGGGAAATTGTGGTCGAGCTCCTGTTAGGGAGTAGTAGAGTTTGCGTCTGCTTCAACGTCAATCTCGATATCCACGTCGGGTGCCGTTGAATCAGCGACTTCTGCCGCATTGTCGCGCGCCCCCATGCCGAATTCAGCGCGCTTCGTGGCTGCAGTTCCATGGAATGCGACCCTCGCCGGCTGGTTCGGTTTTGCATCGGCGAAGACACCGTTATATTTGAAGGTGAGCGGCACGACTTTGGTAATGCCATGCATGGTCAGCGAGCCGTCCATTCTCCAGAGATCTGCCGAGACACGGTGAATCCCTCGCCCTTGATAGGTCATTGTCAAAAACTTCTTCACATCAAAATACGCGTCACTGCGAAGATCGTCATCACGTTGGCTCACCTGCGTGCTGATCGTAGCGACATCGATCGTGACGTCTACGCTACAAGCGGCTGGATCCGGCGATACGGTGATGGTCCCTGAAACTTGGTCGAAACGGCCACGCACACGCCCCACCAGATGGTGCCAAGCGCTGAAATAGGCAAAACTGTGACGCGGATCTATCTTGTACGTCCCCGGAGCTGGAAGCGCCTGAGCTTCGACGCTCTTTTGGGCAGGTGTAGCCGGAGGCTGCTGCGCCACCGCCGAGGTCCAAGAACCCGCACAAATTGCCAAAAATAGAGTGCCAACTCCGAAGAAACCCGGTAGTCTCTTGACGATCGTTCCTTCTGCATTCCTGTTGATCATCTCGTTTGCCTCCGATTGATTTGCGGTTGACCATTGTTACTTACCTTTGACCCTTATAAGCCATCGAACTGTTTCCGCAATGAGCTCGGCGAACTCTTTGGATCGCGAAGAAAACAGCATGGAAGTCAGCACGTGTATCTCCAAACCACGCGCTATATTTATCTTCTACTTAGCGAACGCGTCGACAGAAAGTGTGTCCGGCGATCGAAGGAGATGTCCACAACTGGACACACTACAACTTGTCACCCGCCCCCAACAGGTTTTCAAGGATCGACGCTGTTCCAATCGTGGAACCGGACAGGCCGGCCTGCCGTACTGATGGAAATGGACGATGGCTCGGTGAATCAATCTTCGGCGACGCTCATGTGGATTCCGATTGGAGCCGGGCTCTTCCTTGTCGCCTTGGCAGTATCGGCGGTGGCCGTTCCCGAGCTTAGGCTTCTTCACTTCCTACAGGCACTCATTTACGTTGCCGTCGTGATCCTCTCGCGACGCAATAATGTCTTTGCACTTGGTGCGGGCTTCACAATCGCGGTTGCCTGGAACTGTCTGGAGTTCTTCGGGCCTCACCTCATACATGCGGGTGCGGTCATGTTTTGGTCCTTTCTACATACAGGTCAGGTCCAGCACCTTGAGACTTTGATGGTGCCCATCGGCGGAATCGGCCATTTCATTCTCATGATTGCTTGCCCCACGGCGCTCATCCACCAGACGACGGACACCAAGAAATGGTGGAAGTTCATTGCCGGTGGCGTGTTGGTGCTCGAGTATTTCGCTTTAATTGTCGCTATCGCTCGCCCGCGATAGCATTCGAAAATAGTTGTCCTACCTCATCAAAGTCTGCGTCTTGCAATGGGGCATCGGATTGCTGGCCTGATCGCGAAAAAATCGATTGAGGGAGCAGCACACTACGACCGCCTAACGTTAGGACCCTATCAGGGCTGCCCCGTGCACGAAGCTGGGACTGAGAGGCAGTCTCATGGGGCAGTTTTGATAGGGCCGTTTGAAGGAAGCCGTTGGCGCGGCGGATGCGGTGAGGGCCTATGGGATTTGAATGGGTGATCCGGTCTCGGACAGCGTCTTTTCCTGAGCTTGGCAAAGTGTCGAACGAGGTGGATGTTGAGACGTGATGGCAGGAAGCTTCGGTTCGTCACCTGAAGCGGGGTAGTGATGAAGCTGTTGCGGTGCAGGCAAGCGCGACGACGCGTTGCGTGTGTGAGCACGGCTGAGGGCGACCGGGTTGAGAACGGGCTCAGTCATGGCAGGTCAGGAGCTATCGAAGCTGTGCTTGGGTGGCGTGGTGCTTGACGGCACAGAGAGAAGCTGTTGACTGGTGATCCGTTCGACGACGAGCATGGGCTTCGAGCAGAGGGGACACTTGATCTGAGCTGTGGGAGCAGGCTGTTGCGGCGGTGCGGCGGCGTTGAGCAGAAAGCGGCAACGCAGTAGTGATGCGGATCGCTTCCGGTTGGCGAAGAGGCCGAAGTGCCGGATGCGGACCAGGCCCTTGGGCAGGACGTGGATGAGGAAGCGTCGCAGGAACTCATCCGCCGAGATCGTCATCACCTTGTGCTTGCTGCCGGCTGCATAGTCCTTCCATCGGAAAGAGACGCGGTCATCCTTGAAGCTGACCAGGCGATGGTTGGAGATGGCGACGCGGTGGGTGTAGCGGGCCAGGTACTGGAGAACGTGTTCCGCTCCGCCGAACGGCGGCTTGGCATAGACGACCCAATCCTTCATGAAGAGCTGTCGCAGGAAACGCCGGAAGCGTTCCGGTGCTGCGAGTTCCTGAAGCGAGCCATGGAACTCGAGCTTGCCTTGGAGCAGAAGCTGCTTGAGTTCCGCGGTGACCTTGCCACGGAAGACGCGGCTCAGAACACGAACGGGCAGAAAGAAGCGCGAGGAGGCTACAATCCATCGGGAGCCGTCGAGGGCTAGACCACCGCCCGGCACCACACAGTGGACATGGGGATGATGCTGCAGGTTCTGTCCCCAGGTATGCAGCACGCTGAGCAGCCCAATCTCGGCACCCAGGTGCTTGGGGTCGCAAGCGACCTCAAGGAGTGTGGCGGCACTGGCGCGGAAGAGCAGGTCGTAGAGCAACCGCTTGTTCTGCAACACGAGCGCAGACAGCTCATGGGGCAGCGTGAAGACGATGTGGAAGTAGGGCACGGGCAACAGTTCGGCGGAACGCGCGGCCAGCCACCTGGCGCGTGCGTTGCCCTGGCACTTGGGACAGTGCCGGTTGCGGCACGAGTTATAGGAGATGGCCTGATGTCCGCAGCCGGAGCACCGATCGCGATGACCACCCAGCGCCGCCGTGCGGCAACGGACGATGGCGTCCATCACCTTGCGGTGCTGGGAGGCGAGATGCGATCCATGCCGCTCCAGGAAGTTGCTGCCACAAGCACGAAGGATGTCGGCCACCTCAAGGGTGGGCCGAGTCATCCCTTCACACGCCTCCTTGAATGCTTCGCCTCGCTTGACGTCGAGACAACAAGCGACTCCAGGGGGCTGGCGACAGCTTGCAGGTGCCGGCGCGACAGATGCAGATAGACCGTCGTATCAGCCAGCTTGGCGTGACCGAGCAAGAGCTGAATGGTGCGAAGATCGGCGCCAGCCTCGAGCAGGTGCGTTGCGAAGCTGTGCCGAAGCGTGTGCGGCGAAACGCGCTTGGTGATGCCGGCCGCCTTCGCCGCTTCGGTCACAGCCGTCCACGCGACCTTCGTGGTGACGGGGACGTCGGCCCGCCAGTTGTTCTCCATGCCCGGAAACAGGTAGGTCTTCGGCTTCATCCAGCGCCAGTACTCGCGCAGGATCTCAAGCAGCCTGGGACTCAATGGAACATCCCGGTCGCGACCACCCTTGCCTTGCCGGATATGAAGCACCATCCGCCCGCTGTCGATGTCGGCAACCTTCAGCATGCACAGCTCGGCCCGGCGTACGCCAGTCGCATAGAGCGTCATCACCATCGAGCGATGCATCAGGTTGCCAGTCGAGTCGATTAGACGGGCGACTTCTTCCTGGCTGAGCACGGTCGGCAGACGCTTGTGCTGCTTCGGAAACGGGATCGCATCGGGCAGATAGGGCCGACGCAGTGTCTTTACGAACAGAAATCGCAACGCTGCTGTCCGTCCTTCGATGGTGCGCGGGGAGAGCTTGCGATCGCGAAATAGATGGACCTGGTATCCGCGTACATGGTCCGGTCCAAGCTGCTCCGGCGGACGGCGGAAATACCGGGCGAAGTCCTCAACCGCATGGACGTAAGACCGCACAGTGTTCGGAGAGTAGTTACGGCGCTGAAGTTCGTCGAGCATCAACTGGCGAAGATGGGTCACAGGGGAATCCTCCTTGTGACCCACACGCTAAACCCAACTACCACCCACACCGCCACCACTGCAGCATCCGCCGCGCCAGCGGCTTAGTTCAAACGCGCTTTTCGTCAGTTACGATTCTCAATTGTTGCCAAATCGCCAATGCACTCACCGACAGTGGAATGCGATCCACATGGCCGAGAAGTCGGCTTCGCGGACAAGTGACTCTGAAACCTGCTGCAGAATGCCCATCAAAGTGGTTAATGTGGGGCCGCTGACTTGCCAACAGTAGACATCGCTCAAATACGGTTCATCCATCCTCTGGCCAGATTAGCTCGGGTGTCTGGCTGGTGTGCCGGAACAACAGATAAAGACACATGCGACCGGAGCTGGTTACGGAAACTTGGCGAGAAACCGACCTTTGATCACGGATCCAACGATCCATGGATGCAGAGTGAGCGAGAATCATTAGATTCCCGCTCATGTCGCACAGCATGCGAAAGTCCTTTGGAAACGCCGCTTTCTCGGGCTTTTTCGGAAGGGGTTTTCCGCTCACTCGATTGCAGCGCCTTTCAGGCTCCGAACGTCGCGGGCAGAGCGCCGCGACGGCCCGCGTCATTGGACAGAGGTCCACTCCAGCGGCTGTTAGGCTTCGCTGGAGTTTTACACCAAGAGTTTTGCGCATGCACCTTCTTAGTTAAAATGATGCCAATGCTGCCGCCCGCTCCTCCAACGGTCACTATGCCTAGGCCACAACCGTAAGCAGGCCCTTCAATGATTGAATTTGAAAAGCCCCGTTTCGATGCCGCCGCCTTCCTGGCGAGCGCAGGGCTGGGGCGAAAGATCATTCAGGTGCGGCCTAAGGAGGCCTTCTTTTCCCAGGGAGATCCCGCAGACTCGGTTTTTTATCTCCAGAGGGGCCGCGCAAAAGTCACGGTCGTTTCCGCGGCCGGGAAAGAAGCCACCATCATGCTTCTCTCCGTCGGCGACTTTGTGGGAGAAGAGGCGCTTGCGGCAGTGGCTGGCTATTTGGAGCGGTCGTGTAAGCAGAACGAATCAGAAGTTACAAAAAGGGAATGGGAGAGAATTGATGCCGAACTGGAGGAGGAGCAACTCGGCTTGGACTCAGCAGAAAAGCTGGGCATTCTTTGATGCGATGGCCAAGCCCTAGCCTGCCCTTCCGACAGATCTACCTCGACTAGGTGATGACCTTCTCCTTGCAGATTGGGGTTTGGACAGAAGGTTGTTCACCAGCCCGAATGCAAGCCTGTGAGCAATTTTCTCAGACGGATTATCCTGTTTTGACGGGACCTGATGATAGGCCATTAGAGTCCCGATTCGTCGCTCCAAACTCCGACCAATAGTCTGGGAATGTGTTGCCGGTCTTGCTCCGCTCTCTCCCTTCTAGGTCAAGGAATAGATCAATATTGATCATCACTATTTGTTAACTGAGAGTAAACACCTGTTATGGCGTATTTTGATCCGACTCTGAAAGTGGTGTGTCCAGTATGCGAAGCACTTTGGGGCGAACCATGTCATGTTCAAGTCGGAGTAGTTCGCTTCGAATCCCATCGCGAACGTACGACGCTTTCCAACGAAGAATTGCTTGATAGCATCTCGGAAGGAAACACGCTCGAATTCATGATTGAGCAACGAGCGGCGGGAAAGTGGCAGAGTTCCTAGCGCCCTGTCGCCGCCATCTGAAGGCCGGAGTACGACCCGAAATGACGGCAGGTGAGGTAAAGTGCTGTATGTTTTACCAGCGATTCACTTCATTTTGAGGTATTAGTCGGAGATGTCGAGTCACCCTCCATAACGGCCTCTCTGGAACACACCATTGAGACCAACTGCACGGTACCGCTCTGCATCGTCTTCAGTCTTCGTGGCGTTTGTCTTTACATTCTGGCTGACGTACTTGGGGTCACGCAAGAAAATATCGGTGTTTACTTTAAAGCATAGAATGATCGCGCGTGCCGTCAATAGAGGGGCCTCATCATGAGAAGTGATGAACTCACCAAGCCAGGTCGAGGAAAGAAGATCGTCTACCGGTATAACGGGGATCCAAAGGACGACGAGATTGTATTGGATATTAACGGCGAGATGCCCTTTAGCAGAATGGGTGAGATGACGGTGAGGAAGGGAAAGCGCTGGAGGGTGGCCGTGGTAAGAAATGATTTAAATATGGATCGATCCGCGCCCGAAATCCCGATTCACCGCGTTTTTCTGACTGACAAGCTCTAGCCTCCGCAAGCCAAATCTCTGAAGACTTGTCGAGGATGAGAGCGATGGCCAGGAGAGCGGTCCTCGCCAGCCAAATGATGCCAACTATCCGGGCACAGGGTAACAAGCAAAACGAAATTGCCCGTAAGCGTCCACCGAGCCCCGGT
>PLTV01000220.1:12141-13629 GCA_003164635.1 Acidobacteriaceae bacterium | reverse complement strand
CGGAGTCGTACTCCATGGTCTGCGCAATCTTCTCGTACTCCGCTGCCGATTGCGGCTTGGCATAAACCGCCGCCATCGCCGCGTCCATCACCTTCAGGTCCTTGAACTCGCCGCCGCCAAAGTGGTAGCTCCAATTTGCCGTGGGCGGCCAGGCCTGCGCGTCCGGCAAAAACTTTTCGCGGCTGGCCAGCGACGGAATCGCCGGCCCTGGGCTCGTCTCGGTGTTGAAACCGAAGGCTCCGCCGTTCTGCTTGTCCACGTACCAGTAGCTGGGAGCAACGTAATCGTACGGACCGCTCATCTTTACGCCGTTCAAGCCCCCGCCCGCCGTGGTCTGCGACGAAGCCGCAGAGAGAATCGGATTCGGCCAATGCAACTCCGCCTCCACATCGAGATACGCGCGTTCCACACTCGTCGGCGGTGCATTGTCGCTGCCGTTCAACCACACCAGCAGGCTCGCGTGATGGCGAAGCCGCAGCATCTGCGACCGCAACGACGCCTTCGCAATCGCAAGGTCATTCGGGGTCCAGTCTTTCCAATGCTCCCAATGGTCGCAGCAGCACCAACCCAGCATCACCAGGATTCCGTCTTTGTCGGCGAGATGGAAAAAGTCTTCGGTCTCCAACTTGCCTTCAAGGCGAATCGTATTCAGATTCATGTCTTCGGTAAGTTGGAACTGTTCGCGCAGCCGCTTCTCATCCGTGCGCAGCAGCATGTCCTGTGACCAGCCGCCGCCGCGAATCAGGATCGGCTTGCCATTCACGCGGAACAAACGGCTTCCGTTGGCGGTCAATTCCGAAGTCATTTCGCGGATGCCAAATTCCACGCTTTGTTCATCGAGCAATTGGCCGGCGCCGGGCGCACCGCCCGTCTCACGAAAACTGACTGCCAATTTTTCCAGATGCGGCTCCCCCATCTGCCGTGGCCACCATGGCTTGGGATTCTGAATGCGCAGTTGCGCAAACTTGTCGGGAGCGAAGACAACCGTCCGATCTTCATGCGCAGCCAGTTCCACGGGCTGCTCAAACTTCACGCCGGCAGCCGTTCCTTGCACCACGCCTTTCACCGCCTGTGCGCTGGCATTGTGCAGTTCTGCGTAAATCGTCAGCTCGGCGGTCGCCAGCGAAACGTCGGGAAAATGCGTAACCGCAAGCGGCGATCGCACAGTGACTGCGCCCGTGCCTACCAGGTCAACCCCGCCCCAGAGTCCCATATCCTTGTCGGGAGGACACGGATTCCAGTCCACCCAGTTGATGCCCAGGTCCTTTTCTGTGGGCGCGAACGTCTCAACGGCCAGCACATTTTTGCCGCCAGGCTTCAAGAATTCAGTCACATCGAAATCGTAAGTCCGGTATGCTCCGGCAACGGTCGTGCCATCGGCGATCTGGCGGCCATTGAGCCAGATTTCGCCGCGATAGTTGATGCCCCCAAAGTGCAGCCACTGCCGTTCGCCTGCATGCCCAGCAGCTGGGGCTTCAAACTCCGTTC
>PLTV01000220.1:0-12100 GCA_003164635.1 Acidobacteriaceae bacterium | reverse complement strand
GTGGAGAGTGTGTCGCCCGCGCTCTGTATCTTGCAGGCCGATTGCAACTGCCAGCCATCGTGGAGATGCGTTGCGGTTGCAGCATGCAACATCGGCAATGCCGACAATGCAATCACCGAGCCAATAAACTTTCTGAACATATCCTTCCGCCAATCCTTTTCGAGCAAAGTCAGCTTGAGCGCTGAACTCTGCATATTCATCCGATTCATCCACCGCTGCCACTCGCCAACGCGGTCACCTTGCGATTGCGCATACCTCTTCACTTATTGCGCGCACTGATCAAGCCACCTGCACTCGTAGATTCCCTCCACGCATTTTTTTCGCGGGAGGCGGAGCCGAAGACATGCGCGCTACCAACTCCGGTTGCGCCCGATGCAACCTTGGCTCACGCCTTGGATCTCTCACCTTGATAGCGTCCATCACCCACTCCGCAGCCAGCAAGCCCATCTGCCGCAACGGTTGGCCAATCGTCGTCACTGCCGGCGTCGATACCGATGCCGGCAGTACATCGTCGAATCCCACCACCGAACAATCCTCAGGCACCCGTACACCGGCCTGGAGCAACCCCCGCATCACACCCAGGGCGGTCAAATCATCGAATGCCAGAACCGCTGTAAACATGCGGCGCGAAGCCAGCATCTGCCGCGCAAACGCCAACCCGCCCTCGAATCCCGACGTCGGATCAACCAGGTTCGGAAGTTGAAACACCAGTCGCTCATCCAGGCTGATTCCCGCCGCCTGTGCCGCGGCCTGAATTCCAGCCCAGCGCGGTGCACTGTCAAACATCTCCTCTGGGCCGCGAATCACCGCGATCTTTCTGTGTCCCAGATCCAGCAGGTGTTGCATCGCCAGCGCGCCTCCCGCTTCGTTGTCCACGAGCACTGAGCTCACGCGGCGCCCGGTAAGATCNNCTGTCGAAAAATCCGCGCTGCGTCTGCGCGTCCATCAGCAGCGGAAGATAGTTGTCCGGCCGCAGCCCCTCCTGAATTCCGCGCACGATCGGGATGCAATACGGATCGGACAGATCGTAGGCGAGCACGCCAACCGTCTGGCTTCGACGCCGACGCAGCGAACGCGCATACGCGTCGGGATGATAACCGAGCTGCTGTGCCATGGCGCGGATTTGCTGCCTGGTCTTCTCGGCTACGTTCTGCGAAAGAGGCGCTTCGCTCAGAACGATCGATACCGTCGACACGGAGAACCCGCACGCCCGGGCAACATCGAGCAGCGTCACGTGACCAGATCGGCGCTGGGGCATTCGTACTCCTCTTTCGACGTCGCGCGGCTCGCCAGGCAACGCGGTGTGCAGGTCACCAGCAGCGCCTCACGGAACGGTTGCCTCTGCGATTTTTCGCTTGACAGGCGAAATGTTTGATCCTACATTAGCCTTCTACTATTCAAACGTTTGAATGTCAACATTTTGATCGGAGATGTCCGAAATGAACAAAAACAAGCTCCATCCTTTCCTGCGACTTTCCCTGGCCTGTTGCGCGTTCCTCCTCGTCGCTTCGGTCGCATCGTCCCAGGCAGGCCGCGGCGGAATCAACGGCACCGTCACCGATCCTACCGGCGCGGTGGTCGCGGGAGCGAAGGTAACTGCACTGAACCGGGCGACGGGGATTTCTCAGGCCACCGTGACCACACCCGCCGGCCTCTATGCATTCGTATCGTTGAATCCGGGAACCTATGACGTGACGGCCTCGTCCAATGGGTTTGAAGGTGTCGCTCACGAAAACATTTCCGTCAGCGTTGACCAGGTGAGCACCGTCAATATCGGCTTGCGCGTCGGCAGCGTCAGCGATACGGTTACCGTGTCGCAATCGGTCGATCTGCTCGACACAAGCAATTCCACAGTCGGACAGCTGATTTCATCCGCCACCATCGATCGCGTTCCACTGCTCTCGCGCGATGTATATGATCTTGTTCAATTGAGCGCCGGTGTCACCCCGGCCAACGGTTCCCCGAACTCATCTAATTCTGAAGCCATAATCAACATCTCCAGCGGCCGTCCCAATGTCGACGTCTCGTCTTACAGCATCAACGGCGCCGTTCTTGGATCCGTTTATTTCATGCTTGACGGCAGCCCACTCGGCATTGCGGAAAACAACATTGCCGCCATCATTCCCGCTTTCGAAGTTCCCGAGGACGCGGTGGACGAGTATCGCGTCGAGACGCAGAACACGCCTGCTTCCTATCAGAGCGGCGCTGCGGGCGTCATCAGCCTGGTGAGCAAATCGGGAGGAAACAACTTCCATGGCGATGCCTTCGGCATTTTTCGTCCCGACATTCTCGCCGCGAACGACTATTTCAATAAGCAGAGCCAGTTATCCACGGTCGATCCGGTGACGGGCGCGCCGACGCCCTTCAACACACCTCCGGCTTTTCACCGTTACCAGGAAGGCGGGTCGATAAGCGGACCCATCCTGCACAAGAAGCTCTTTTTCTTCGGCGACTACGAAGCCACGCAGCAGGAACTGTTCGATGGCTCCAACATTTTCTCCGTTCCCAGCACCGCCGAGCGCGGCGGAGACTTCTCTGCCGACAGCTACACCATTTACGACCCCACCCAGCCCGACGTTGCGACGGGACCACTGGCCGGCGCGCGCCAGCCCGTCGCTGGAAACGTAATTGCCAATCCGAGCCCGATCGCGCTCAAGTATCTTTCCGAGTTTCCCAAGTGCAACTTTCCTGATCCCAATACGTGTGAAGCCAATGCAACGTCCGGTCCGTATGGAGACCTCAACAATCTCTATCTCCCCGGCCTCGATCCGTCTTCGGCGCAGCGCTTTGACATCCGCATCGACTTCGACAAGAGCGAAAAACAGAAAATCTTTGGGCGCTTCTCCTTCGATCGCTCTTTGCAGGGAACATTCAACGCGTTTCATAGCATGTGGGATCCGAACTACGCCCAGAACGTCACCAACGGCCGCAATATCCTCGTCGCCGACGACCTGACGCTGAGCCCAACAACAGTCTTGCAATTGCGCTACTCCTTTACCCGTCACTTTGAAAATCAGGGCGGAGATCCTGCGCAAAACAACTTCGACATCACTACGCTTGGCTTCCCCTCTTCGCTCGCCGCCGAGGAAATCTACAAGATTCTTCCCCTCATGAATTTCAACGACCTCGGCGGAGCCATAGGCGGCACCTGCTGCTACAACACGTTCCAATACGCCAGTGAAAACAGCGACGCCATTGCCACGCTTACCAAGGTGAAAGGCAAACACGAACTCAGCACCGGCTTCGAATACATGAAGCGCTTCATGAATGTCGGCCAGCCGCCCTTCCCATCCGGCAACTACTACTTCGACGTATCGGCAACCGACCAGACCACAGGCGCATCCTCTCCCGTCGGAGGCAACGATTTCGCCTCATTCCTCTTCGGCATGGGATCGGCTCCAGGCAGCGAGTCGACCAACTTCACCAAGGATCTGTTTGTCGCCGAAGCCAGCCCCTACTATGCCGCGTTCATTCAGGACACCTACCACATCACTCCATCATTTACAGTCACCGCGGGTCTACGCTGGGACATCTTCGGAGGCAAAACGGAGCGTCATAACCGGCTTGAATACTTCGATCCCGCAGCGCAGGGCACGACCGCGGGCGTTGCGTACACAGGCGGCGAAGTGTTCTCAAACTCAAGCCATCGCTCGCCTTTCGCCACTAACCTCACCAACTTCGGACCGCGCCTCGGCTTTGCCTGGCAGCCATCGAAAGACTTCCTGGTTCACGGCGGAGCAGGCATCTACTTCGGACCCAGCGCTGAAATGGTCAGTAGCGCCGGCGAAAACAGTGATGGATTTTCCTCGGTCACCAACTGGAATTCCACGGACTGGAACAACGATCCAAATACCATTGCGCTCGACGGCGGCGGCGCGGGCAACTCGGTTCTCTATGGCAGCAGCCTCGATCCCAGCTTTACCGGCGGCCCCGCGCCAACCCCAACCGCGCCATACTCTGTCAGCAATCCTTTCCCAGCTGGCGTTGTCCCGCTCATCGGCGCGTCGCAGGGGCTGGCCACTTATCTTGGCTCAACGTTGAGCACCATGTTCCACTCGCAGCGTACCCAGACCACCTACAACTTCAACTTCGGGTGGGAATACAACTTCCCCCACGGCGTGGTGCTCAGTGCCGGTTACGTCGGCAGCCGCGGCCTGTTCCTTCCGCTCGCCGGCGAAGACTTGAATCAACTCGATCTAGGTACCATCGGAAAATATCAGGCTGCCTTGCTCAACACTATGGTGCCCAACCAGTGGGAAGCGACATTGCCTTCGACCAATGCCAACTACGGTTCGGCCACTGTGCCTTTGTGGGTATCGCTTCAGGAATACCCGCAATTCGGCAATGGCGGATACGGCGGCGGCAACGGCGTCATCATTCATGGATACCCCGGCGGCGACTCGGAGTACAGCTCGCTGCAAACCAAGCTGGAAAAACGCCTGACGCAGCACTTCACCACCCTCGCCTCGTTCACCTGGGCCAAACTCATCACCGACGACGGCAATCCCCCACTGGGATTTGTCGGCTTCCACAACGGCTCGCCCCAGGACTGGAAAAACATGAACCTTGAGCACTCCGTGAGCCCGCAGGAAGTCAAATTCCAATTCACTGTGCAGGCCTCGTATGATCTGCCCGTTGGCAAAGGGCGCGCACTCAATTTGAATGGCGTGGCCAATGCCATCGCCGGCGGCTGGACCATCAACGAAGTCACCTACCTCAGCGATGGTCTACCCATCAATGCGCCCGTCGTTGGAGCGCCGTTCTCCTACTTCAACCAGCGCACCGACATGACCTGCAACCCTAGTCAGGGTGCACCGCATACAGCCACAGAGTGGTTCCTTCCCAACTGCTTCACCACCCCGGTCAGTCCCTTCGTCGCCGGAACCGCGCCTACGTACCTCGACAATGTCCGCACCATGGGCGCGCAGGAAGTTGACCTCTCTCTCTTCAAGAGCTTCACCCTTGGCAAGGAGAAGGCCCTCCGCTTTGAGGTTTCGTCGTACAACGTGACTAACAGAGCACAGTTCTCGGCGCCGAACGTCAGCTCGCCGGCATCCGGCTACGTCAACTTCGGCCAGATCCTCAGCGACTCAAACTCTCCGCGTCAATTCCAGTTTGGATCGAAGTTTTCGTTCTAAGCGCTGCCAGCTTACCGAGCCGACATGCTAGGGCGGCCACGAAAGTGAGAACTGGCCGCCAGCCCGGACGTACGATGGTCATGGAGATGGATGCCATGGCCGCTGATCAACGCAACGTCGACGCGCAGCGCGGTACTTCTGCAGTCCGGATCTTCGCCATCAACGAGCGCATGAACCAGGCCCTGATCGAGCATCTCGATCCCGCGGCCTGGAATGCCAAGCCGCCCGCCAAAACCCGCACCCTAGCGGCTATCTTCACGCACATGCACAACGTGCGCTGCAAGTGGGTCCGGCTCACGGCGCCGCATCTGAAGACTCCTGCCAAGCTGAACCGCGCGCATTGCACACCGCGGCAAGCCGCGGCCGGATTGGCGGCAAGCGCCGCCAGCTGCGAACAAATGCTCTCTGAGGCGTTCACCCCAGGCGGCGATGGCCGCGACCACCTCTTCGTGCGCGATGGCTGGTCGCAACCTTGGCCCGTTGGCCCCGAAATGCTCTGCTACATGCTGGCGCACGAAGCTCATCATCGGGGACAGGTATGCATGCTCGCCCATCAGCTCGGCTTCCCCCTGCCGCATCGAGCGTCGGACGGGATCTGGAATTGGGAGAAGCTTTGGAGAGAGTGCGGGTTTCCCGGCCCCCCGGGATTTCACGGATAAGAACTCAATGGACGCATTTATTATCATTCGATGGTGAAACGCTGCCCTCGCGCTTTGCGGCCTCTGCTCGTTCCTCTCGCAGCCATTGCTTTTGCCGCACAGGCCTCTGCGCAGCTTGAACCCTTCCAGGCCCGCTTCGACGCCACACTTTCTAAACATGGCGTCATCGGCGGCGGCTTCGCCGTCGTGCACCAGGCCGGGCTGCCTGTACAACACTTTTTCGGCAGCGCGCGCCGTGAAGCGAACCAGCCTGTCGATCCGGAAACTTCGTACAACTGGGCTTCGATTACCAAGACCATGACCGCAATCGCCATTCTTCAATTGCGCGATCGTGGAAAGCTTTCGCTCGACGACCCGGTCGTCCTCTATGTGCCGGAACTGCGCCAGGTGCACAGCGATTATGGCCCCGTCGACGCCATCACCATCCGCCATCTGCTCACCCATAGCGCGGGCTTCCGCAATCCAACCTGGCCCTGGGATTGCGACGACCCTGCCAGCTGCGACTGGCAGCCCTTCGAGCCCACGCACTGGAGCCAGGTGGCCGCCATGCTCCCCTATACGCACCTCGCCTTTACACCCGGCGCGCGTTGGAGCTATTCAAACCTCGGCTATGTCTTCCTTGGCCAGATCATTGAGCGCCTCAGCGGCGACGACTTCGAAGTCTACCTCGATAAAAACATTCTCAAGCCACTCGAAATGCACTCCAGCTACTTCGATCGCGCGCCGTACTTTCTCGAAGACCACGTTTCCGCAAGCTACCTGCGCGCCGGAAGCAAAATCACCGCGCAACCGTTCAACTTCGACACCGGCATCACGACCTCAAACAGCGGACTCAAGGCGCCCATTCCCGACATGGTGAAGTACTTGCGCTTTCTCATTGGCGACTCTGCGAACACGCGCTACGAAACGGTTCTCAAGCGAAGCTCGCTTGAAGAGATGTGGAAAGGCGTTCTGCCCGCCATCGAGCCAAGCCAGGCCGCAACTCCCTATACCTCTGGGCCGAACGGCGCACAGCCGAAAATGGGCCTCGGCTTCTTTGTCGTTGAGGTCAACGGCCGCCGCTATATTTATCACGATGGCGACCAGGGCGGCTTTTCTTCGGAACTGCTCATCGACCCCGCCGGCCACAGCGCCAGCATCCTGGCCGTAAATACCACGGATACGGGCGCGCCCAACCCATTGCCGGAACTCCATCCCCAATCGAATACCGAACCCGACCCAAACACTGACCTGAGACAGACCCTGCGCACCACTCTGATCGAGACTGTGTTCCCTGCGTTGTCGAAATCTCAATAAGCTGTGGCAGTGCGCCCGAAAAGGCTTGCATGCCTTAACGGCGTTTCGAATAAGATGAGGATCAAATGGCCACCCTTTCCCAAAAACTTCTCTTGAAGGACCAATCAGAAATCATCGTGCTTAACGCGCCGGAGAGCCTCGAAGGTGAGCTCACGGCACTTCCCGTGAAGCACATTCATCGCAGCCTCGGAAAGCTGAAAGAGCTGGAGTTCTCTCTCGCCTTCGTCACGAAGCAGGCCGAAGTGGACGCGCTTGCGGCAAAGATCGCGGGCCTGGCCAAAGGCGATGCGGCAGTCTGGTTCGCCTATCCGAAGGGCACGTCGAAAAACTACAAGTGCGATTTCAATCGCGATACCGGCTGGGCAAAACTGAACGAAGCAGGCTTTGATACAGTCCGCTCCATTGCTATCGATGAAGACTGGGCCGGACTGCGCTTCCGGCGGAAAGAATTCATCAAATCACGGTAGGCGCTTTCGTGTTTTCTCGCTGACTCGCTATGTAAACAGCCCCGGCAGCACTTGCCCGGCGTTTCCTTCAACCACGTGCGTGAATGCGCTCGCGTTCAATGGCCGCTCCGGCCCCACATACACAGTGCGCGCGCCGTTCTGGCGTGCCCAATGGACGAAGTTGGCGGCCGGATATACCGATCCCGAAGTGCCAATCACGACCATCATCGTCGCTTTGCGAATCTCTGCCTGAATCCGGTCCATCTCCAGCGGAACTTCACCGAAAAAGACGATGTGCGGCCGCAACCGAGCACCGCAAACGCAGCGCCCTACCTCATTGAGATTCTTGTAAACGGTTCGATCCTCGATGGGCGGCTCCCCACAATCTTCGCCACAGCGAGCCTTCGCCAATTCACCGTGCATGTGCAGCAGCCGCTTGCTGCCCGCGCGCTCATGCAGATCATCCACGTTCTGCGTGCAAAGAAAGAAGCGGTCGCCTAGCCGCTGCTCCAACTCGGCCAGCACGATGTGCGCCGGGTTCGGCATCGCTTCCGCACCTTGTGCACGCCGCGCGGAGTAGAACTCCCAGACCAGCGCCGGGTTTCGAACCCAGGCTTCCGGCGTGCAGACATCTTCAATGCGGTGCCCAGCCCAAAGCCCATCGGATGCGCGAAACGTCGGCAGGCCGCTCTCGGCGCTGATGCCGGCGCCGGTCAGCACAAAAACGCGGTCAGCCACTCCAATCGAAATGTTCATCGCGAGGTTAAAGATTTCAAGTCACAGATCTCATCAATACGCCCGGAGCCAACTCGATTGAAAACCAACAACCGAAAGATCCAGCCGAATATTCATTCCCTATTCCCTGTTCCCTGGTTCCTGCCTTCACGGCTCCAACAGAATCTTTCCTGTCGTCTTGCGCGCTTCCAGATCGCGTTGCGCCTGCGCCGCTTCCGACAACGGGTACAAATGCTCTGTGCGCAGCTTGAGCTCCCCGCTGGCCGCCCAACCCAGCACCTCGCCAGCACGCCACTCAAGATCGGCGCGTGTGCCAATGTAGTGCCAGAGCGTTGGCCGCGTGATATAAAGCGATCCCTTCCCACTCAGCTGAATCAGGTCGAACGGCGGCACCGGTCCGCTTGAAGCGCCAAACAGCGCCAACAGGCCTCGTGGTCGCAGGCAATTCAGGCTGCCCTCAAACGTCGTTTTGCCTACCGAGTCATAGACCACTTCCACTCCCTTGCCGCCCGTCAGCCGCTTCACCTCGGGTTCGAATTCTTGATCAGAATAAAGAATCACTTCCTGCGCGCCTGCTGCGCGCGCCAGTTCTGCCTTTTCTGCCGTCGATACGGTGGCAATTACGCGCGCGCCGATCCGTGTTGCCATCTGTGTGAGCAGCAAACCCACGCCGCCCGCGGCGGCATGAATCAGCGTCGTGTCGCCGGATTTCAAGGGGAATGTCGAATAGGCCAGGTAATGCGCCGTCATGCCCTGCAACATGCAGGCCGCAGCCATCTCCATGCTTAGCCCATCGGGAATCTTCACCAGGCTTACAGCTGCCACCACCGCGTATTCCGCGTAGCTGCCCAGCACACTCACCGACGCGACCGCATCGCCGGCTTTGAAGCCCGTAACACCCGGTCCCAGCTCTTCCACCGTACCCGCGGCTTCGCTACCAGGAATCAACGGCAGCGAGGATTTATACGTGCCTTTGCGAAAGTAGATCTCGATAAAGTTGACCCCGGTGGCTTCAACGCGGATCAACACCTGCCCTGGGCCCGGCTCGGGAATGGGCAATTCAGCCAGTTGCAATACTTCTGGCCCGCCTGTCTGATGAATCTGGATGGCTTTCATGTCAGGGCCAGAATGCACCCTGAGGCCGCGCCTCTGCAAGCATTTCGGCCACCAATGTGCCGCTCCTCAATCTTTCGACGTATCCGCCACACGCAGAAAACCCCGCCCGGCATGCGCCTGAGCGGGGTCTTCCGATTCCCGAGCTTCACCGTCCCTTAGTCCCTGATCCCTGCTTTGTCAATCTCTGTCCGACAACAGGCTCTGCTCTTCGGGCGAAATCAGGCGAACCAGGCGATCGACAGCGTACGGAGTGCGCTGCTGGCTTGTATGGTAGTGCCGTACCTGCAACTCGCCGAGCAAGCCGATCGCAAGCATTTGGATGCCTGCCACAATCAGTACCGCACCCACTACAAATAGCGGCCCATGCTGCTCCATCAGGCTCTGATGCGGATGGATCACCTTCAAGGCCAGCAATACTGTCGAAATGATGCTCCCGGAAACGATCCCCAAAGCTCCAAATCCGCCGAAGAAATGCAGCGGCCGGCCCATGTAAGTCAATAAGAAACGAATCGTCAGCAGATCGAAGAACACCCGGAAAGTACGCCCAATGCCGTAGTGGCTCTTGCCGCGCTCGCGGTTTACGTTGCGGATCGGAATCTCGCAGATCGATGCCCCATACCAGGTCGCAAGTGCTGGTATGAACCGATGCATTTCGCCGTACAAGGGAATGTTGTGGATCACCTCGCGGCGATAAGCCTTGAATGTCGTGCCGAAGTCGTGAATATGCACGCCTGAAAGTTTTGCCATCAGCCAGTTGGCGCAGCGCGATGGAATCCTGCGCATAACGAGGTTGTCGATCCGATCTTTGCGCCAGCCGGAAACAACGTCGTAGCCCTCTTCGAGCTTTTCAAGGAAGGCAGGAATGTCGTTGGGATCGTGTTGCAGGTCNNTGGCCAGAATGAACTCGCCCGAGGCGTGATCGAACCCCGCCGCAAGGGCTGAAGTCTGCCCGAAATTCCGGCGCAGCTTCACAACCAGCACGCGGCTATCCACTGCGGCAATCTCTTCAAGAAGCTTGTAGGAGCGGTCGCTCGAGCCATCGTCGACAAATACCAGCTCAAAACTGTCGCCAACCTGCTCCATCACTTGCTTCAGGCGCGCGTACAAGGCGGTGACGTTCTCTTCCTCGTTGTGAAAGGGAACGACGATCGAATATTTCGCCATAATGCAAGTATAGATGCAATTGCGTTTGGAAAGGATTAGGTTTTCGCGCGCGAAATAAAGCGGTTGCGCCGCCTGACCCCGCTCCATCGCGCCCTCGAGCGGTCCGTCGGCCTACTGGTCGAGCTCGTCGAGCATGGCCTGCATCTCGCTCATCGCATGGTTGTTACCCGTTCGCCGTGCACTGGAAATTCCGGCCTTGAGTTGCACCGCGGCCTCTGATGGTCGTCCCGCGCTCGCCAGCGTCTGCGCAGCCATAAAGTAGCCGGCTGAGTAATCCGGGTCATTCTGCACCAGCACAGCGAACTCTTTAAGCGCCGAGGCCGTCTCGCCGCGGCTCGCCAACTCCATGGCCAGGCCATACCGCGCAAAGCTGTTCTTCGGGTCGAGCGTCAAGATTTCTTGCAGCCCCGCAATTTTGTCCATACTTCCCTTTCGCGCCCGTCGAACGGCCGGCAGATTTGCACATTTGGTGTGGATTGCTGAAACTGGAAAAGGACGCCTTGCGTTGAAGGGGTCCACGCAATCGAAACGTCCCATGTTCATTCTACGGCTACTGCCGGCAAACTGAAGATTCGGCGCACCAGGCAAGGGAGCAAGTACACAATGAGTTCTATCGAGTCCGCGCATTCAAATCAAACAGGGAGTTCTTCCTCTGCAGGTTTTTCCAAGGCCCCGCTGGCGCGAACTGTAGCCAGCACGCAATCGGAGATGACCGAAATCGTTTTGCCTAACGACACCAACACGCTGGGCAATCTCCTCGGCGGCCGGCTGATGCATTTCATTGACCTTACCGGCGCAATGGCTGCTTATCGCCACGCGCGCACCAACGTTGTAACCGCTGCAATGGACCACATCGACTTCATCAGCCCCGTGCATCTTGGCGACCTGGTCACCCTGCGCTCCAGTGTGAATCGCGCTTTTTCAACCTCCATGGAAGTTGGCGTCAAAGTGTGGGCCGAAAATCCGCGTACCGGCACCATGCTCCATGTTGCCAGCGCCTACCTGGTCTTTGTCGCCATCGATAACGAAGGCCACCGGGTGCGCGTCCCTGAGGCCACTCCTCAAACGCCCGACGAACAACGCCGGTATGAGGGCGCTCTGCGCCGCCGTGAACATCGCGCCGCCGAATCGGACCGCCGTAAAGCAGCCCAGCTCGCCACCCGCGCCGAAGAAGCCGCTGCTCTGGAATCCTAGTCGATTTCCGATCATTCATCTCGAACGAAGCCGGCGAAATTCCGCCCTGCTTCCAACCCAGCACGAAGGAGCAATCAATCCATGGCCCACGCACCCAATATGCCGTCCCCCGTCGCACTCCCGGGGGTCTCCAAGATCGTCGCCATCGGTTCCGGCAAAGGCGGCGTCGGCAAAACCACAGTTGCCGTCAACCTGGCCATTGCTCTCTCGCGCCTCGGCCAGAAAGTTGGCCTCATCGACGCCGATATCTACGGCCCCAACGTGCCGCTCATGATGGGCTCGTCGCAACAACCAGCCGTTGGTGCAAATAACCAGATCATCCCTAATCTCACCCACGGCATCAAGACCATCT
>PLTV01000298.1 GCA_003164635.1 Acidobacteriaceae bacterium | reverse complement strand
GACCGCGATCTGGAAGGCCAACACAGCCACCACCCCCATGATAATCAGGGAGCCGGACAGGTCTGCGGCTGTTTGTGCGTTCTGAATCAAACGCATCAATATGAAAAAGTATAGCAGCAGCACAAATACCGCGCCCACAAACCCGTGCTCTTCGCCAAACGCCGCAAAAATGAAGTCCGCATGCGGAATGGGAAGAAAAGCTCCCTGCGTCTGCGAACCTTTTTCAGCACCCTGCCCCCAGACGCCTCCTGACCCGACGGCAATGAGTGCCTGCTTGGTCTGATAGCCGGCGCCCTTGGGGTCGTTGTCAGGGTTGATGAAGCTTGTGAGCCTGGCCTTCTGATACGGTTTCAGCAGCTTACCGCTCGACCAGACTCCTGCGACTAAAACGACGGCGCAGGTGCCCAGAATCGCGGTTTGCTTCAAGTTCATGCCGCCGAGCAGCAACCCCGCCGCCAGCACGGGCATATAGGTGAGGGTCGTTCCCAGATCGGGCTGGATGAGAACCAGCGCCATGGGGATCCCCACCAGCGCGAGAGCTTTGAAGATATCCGTCCACGTTAGCGAACGGCCGCCGAGGTTGGCGAAATAGCGGGCCACAATCACGATCAAAATCAGCTTCACCCACTCCGACGGCTGAAATTGCATGTGGCCAATCCGAATCCAGCGCCGCGCACCCAGGACCTTCACGCCAAACAGTTTGACCGCCACCAGAGAAACCAGGAATAGGCCATAGGCCCAGGGAACAAAATCAATCAATTTGTGATAGTCGATGAGAGAAACCACAAACATCGCCACAAGTCCCGCGCCAATCCAATAAATCTGCTTGGTGTGGAAGCCTGTGTACTTGGTGTGTAGGGTGGCGGAATAGATCTCCAGCACCGAGATCGTGCAGAGCACAAGCACCATCCCCAGCAAGGTCCAGTCGAAATCGCGAAAGCTGATAATCCGGCGCACGTTCAGCGTCCCTTTCCAGCTGCCGAAGCCCGAAGGGTTGTCGCCTTGCCCGCGATGGAGCCGGGTTCGGGAGTGTTCTTCGCAGGGCCGGAAGGTTGCGTCGGCCGCGGCTTGGTGGCCGCGACAATCTGCCCATTCTGGATCAGAAATCTACCTGCCTCAAGCCGATCGCCCGAAGCATTCTGCTCCCCGGATTTTGCCCCGCCATCCGCGGGATTCATGGGCGCAGTCCACACCCCGGTAAGCTCCGTTGGCGCCTGCGGCGATAGGGGCTTGGCCGGCTGAACCAGGTTGTGAGCCAGAAGCCGCTGCTTCTCCACGTACGCCGACACAAGGCGGGCGCCGATGCGGGCAGGAAACCAGCTCTTGTTTCCGTTCTGCCAGAGCACCGCGATCACCAGTTCGGGGTTTCGGCGCGGCGTCACGCCCACGAACCAGACGTTGGGATTCGTCGATTTGCCCTTGCTGGACTTGTCCAGCGCCTGGTGGCTCATTACCTGGGCGGTTCCGGTCTTGCCGGCAAAGTCGATGCCCTCCAGGTGCTCGCTGCCGGCGGTATGAAATTGCCCTGGCTGTGTTACTTCGTACATGCCGTCGGTGATTGTTTCCCAATTGGCTGGGTCAATGGGCAAAGTTGTCTCGCCGGTACCTGGGAAGCTCTCCAGCAAACCTTTTCGGAAATCGGCGGAAAGCTGATCGGGAAAGACTGTGTGTGGCCGCACCATGTGTCCGCCCGAAGCGATGCCGCCGATAATTCGCGCCAATTGCAGCGGCGTGGCTTCTACAGCGCCCTGGCCGATCGACACGTCGAGGGTTTCGTCTGGATACCAGCGCGCGTGATAGTTCTTCTGCTTCCACATCGCCGAGGGCATCAGCCCCGCCTGCTCGCCGGGAAGATCTACGCCCGTCTTCTGTCCGTAGCCGAAAGCTGTCGCGTACTTGGCGATACGATCGATGCCCAGCCGGTCGCCAAGCTGGTAGTAGTAGGTGTCGCATGAATAGGGGATGGCGTTGTGGATGTCTACGGCGCCGTGGCGTTCGTCGCAGTGATGGTAGTACCCGTACGGACCCCATCCGCCATTGCAGAACACGTGGAGGTTTTGCGCGATGCCCTCCTGAAGCCCCGCCACCGACATAAGAATCTTGAACGTCGATCCCGGCGCTGACTGCGCCTGGATTGCTTTGTTCATCAACGGGTGATCGGGGTCCGTAATGAGCTGGTTCCAGTCGGCGCGATTGATGCGGACCGCAAATTCATTGGGATCGAAGCTGGGGCGCGAGACCATTGCCAGAATCTCGCCGTTGCGCGGGTCCATGGCCACGATGGCGCCATTGCGCGCGCCTAGCGCAAGCTCAGCGGCCTTTTGCAGATCGTTGTCGATGGTCAGCTTCAGGTCCTGACCAGGCACAGCGTGCTGAATGCCCAGGTAGCCAACCTCGCGGCCATGGCTGTCGACGATTACGTCGCGAGAACCATCCTGGCCGCGCAGCAATTCGTCGTAGGTCTCCTCGACTCCGGCCTTTCCCACCACGTCGCCGGGCTCGTAGTACGCGTAGCGCGGATTGTTGAGGTCGTCTTCGCTCACCTCGCCGACATACCCAATCAAATGCGAAGCAAAGCCATCGCGCGGATACAGCCGCCGCTCCACGTCGATGGTTTCCAGCTCCGGCAGTTCGTTTTTGTGCGCAGCGATAAATGCGCGCTCGTCGTCTGTTACTTCCTGCTTGATCGGAATTGGCTGGTACCCCGGGGAAGCCCGATAATGCCGCAGCGTGGCGCGCAACTGGTCCAGATCCAGATGCAGACCCTTGGCAATCAGCGGGAGATCGGCGTCGACTTTCTGGTTTTGGTCGCGGACCAGGAAGCACGAGGCGGAAGGATAGTTGTCCACCACCAGGCGTCCCTCGCGATCAAAAAGCTTGCCTCGCGCCGCCAGCACAGGGTCTTTGCGGATTCGATTCTGCTCCGCCAAGACACGATAGTTGTCCCGTCCCAGGATCTGCAGCCGCCACAGGCCTGCCGCCAACGCCAGCATCAGCACAAGGATGCCGTACTGCACCACCGTCAGCTTCAGGGTGGGAATCTTCTCGTTGCGGTTTACTCGGCCTGCATTCATGTCTGTGTACCTTCAGAATACTGCCGCGTCCATTTTCCCGGCGGCGCCACTTTCAGCGCATCAATCGCCCTTTTCCGAACCACGCAAGTACTGTGCTTCACAATGTCTCTCAGTCCCAAGTTCCTTTGTCCCTTATTCCCGAACCTGGAGTCGATCGAGCAGCGGGAACAGAAACAGCGCGATGACCGCGTTGACGATTGCCGTATAGAGCATCGTGTACCAATTCCACTCCAAATCCAGCCCCAGCAAAAAATGGGAGACAAACACCACAATCACGCTCGAAAGCAGCGAGAGCAAAAAGCTCAACAGCAGCCGGATCGTGTGGTTTTCCACGTCGATGCGTATGCCAACGGAGGCCGCCAGAAACCCGACCGCCGTTTTCGCGATGCCATTCACGCCAATCGCGTGGTGTGTCAGCGCGTCTTCAAACAGCCCCATGGCTGCGCCCATCAGCGTGCCCTGGATCGGACTGCGCCGCCCCAGCGCAAAGTAGACTGTGACCACCAGAGGCAGATCGAACCACGCATACCGGCCGGCAACGCGTGGCAGCCACGCCTGCAACACCAGCGCCGCCAGTGGCACAAGCGCATACGCCAAAATCGGATAGCGGCGAATTTCCATGTCGCGCCGCGCGCCTGCACCAAGAAGAGCCATGCTTAAGGGTTTCTCCTCGGCTGATCCTGCGGCGGCGCGGGTGGCTGAGATTCCACCCCCGTCGACCGGTTCGGTTTCGATTCCGCGGCCGTCCCCGCTGGTTTAACCGGAGACGCAGGCCTAGGTTGCGGCTTTGCCGGCGGAGGCGTGGCCGAGTCCGCTCCCGGCGCTGAGTCTGCCTCTGGAGTAGTCTTCTGCTTCTCTACGGATGAATCATCCCCTGAGAACGCTCCTGCTGCCGCTGCCACTGCACCCGGTGTGAACCGGTCAGGATGAAGCGCCTGCGGAGGACGGGCCACCTGAATCGGATTCGAGCTGTCGTAGAGCGGCTGCTCATCGTGCGGCAGATTTGGATCGATCAATCCGGGAAGCCTCTCCGCCATAATCTCCGAGGCCTTCCTTTGCTCGGCCAGCGCCGCCGCTTCCTGCTTCTTTTCCGTCTCCGACGTGGCAATGTCCTGCTGCTGCTGCTCGCTGAAGCGCGGCTCCGTTGAAGTGATGATCAAGACTTCATCCAGCCTATCCAGATGCGCCGCCGGCGTGACGGTGATATTGATAAAGCCGTCGCGGTCAGGATCGGGAACCACCTGGTCCACCACACCCACCGCAAGTCCACGCGGGAAAATATCATCTCCGCCGGCTGTCAGCACGCTTTCGCCCTTTTGAATGCGCTTGTCGGCCAGAATGTCTACGATCTGCGGCTGCCCGTTCGCGTTTCCGCGCAAAATGCCGCGAATTCGCGTGGTCTCAAGGATCACACCGGCTCCGCTGGTCTGATCGTCGATAGCCAGGACCTGGGCCGTATGCGGAAACACATCGCGCACTTTGCCAACGATTCCTTCCGGCGTGATCACCGCCATATCGCGCGCTAAACCGTCGGCCGACCCCTTATCTATATACACAACCCGCGATTGCTCGCTCCCGCTCGATCCAATCGCCTGCGCCGCCACAGTCTTGTAAATGTACTTTTCCTGAAACTTGAGCAGCCCCTGCAGCCGTTCTCCCTGCCGCGCATCTTCAAGCAGCGCTGCCTGTTCCAGGCGCAGGCGGTCGATCGTCTTTTGCAGGTCTCCGTTCTGCTGCCGCACGTTGCGCAAGTCAATGTAATTCTGCCAAAGCCAACCAGCCCCCATCTTTGTCGAATGAATCATCTGTTCCGGCGGAGAAACCAGCGCATTGGCCCATAGCCTGATCAGCCGCACGCTGGGAAGATCGCCGGCATCGAGCGTATTGCGTCCTTCGCCGGTCCTGTGCACCTGCGTGGCCAGGCCAATGATCTGCGCCAGCAAAATGCTCAGCAGCACCAGGAGATTTCGATATCGGACAAGGAACGATTCCATGGGGAGACACTCGCGAAGCGGAACACCAAGGTGATGCGCGAGTAACATCAGTATACTAACGGCCGATTCGCACGGCGCGCCGGTGTCTATCTACAGGAATCAATGAAGTATGGGTGTAGTTCGGCTTCGATACCCACACCGTCAATTGCCATTTATGCCCGTTCCAATACATATCTCGATAGATCGGGCAATTAGAATTCCTTGACTTTCACTGAAAACTCTCTCTATAGTTCCGGGAATTAGCCCGTAATCCGCTTTCGCGAAGCAAATCGTCCTAGTCCCCCGGAAAACCTGAATTCAAGGAGGTCCACCCATGCTCAATCTTCGTCTGAGACAAGTTACATGTTTCAAGTTAGTCACAATCGCCCTGTTCGCTTCCGGCCTGATTCCTGTTCACGCTCAGGTCGAGGCAAGCGCAAACCGCCCCGCCAAAGTCCCCGAGGGCTATCTCGTCACGCCGATGGGTTATTTTCATCCCAGTTGCGTCAAGCAGGTAGCCAAGGGAGATGTTCTCCACCCCGACGAAAAGGCGATTTACCACGCCGACGGCAGTTTCGACTCGATGCCGACCTGTGCCTACCCCCATTTCACCGCCAAGGGTGAGTTGGTGCCGATGGAACCCACTTCGAATGACACCGGAACAGCAAAACGCACGTTGACGCCGCTCAATCCCTCCGCCGATTCGAAAAACGAGAAACCGCCCTTTATTGGCCATAGCTGGATGGTTGACGTGGAGGCCTTTTCGACCTCCTCCTACGGGGAAGTCACGTCGGAGTTCAAGGTGCCGAAAGCGCCCACTTCCCATGACGGCCAGACCATCTATCTCTTCCCCGGCCTGCAGGACTTCAACAGCGTCCCGACCGAGACGATTCTTCAGCCTGTGCTGGGTTGGAATGCCTACTACAACAACGCGTGGGGCATTGCCAGCTGGAATTGCTGCGTGAACAATACGCTCTACGTGAGCACGCCGGAAAAAGCCAAAACAGGCGATACCATCTACGGCCAGGTGATCAACCAGTGCAAATCGGGCACGCTGGAATGCACGAAGTGGACTGTCAAGACTGAAGACAAGACAACCGGCGCATACTCCGATCTTTTCAATGAGTCGAACTTCGGCCAGACGTTCAACTGGGGGTTCGGGAGCGTGCTTGAGGTGTACGACGTGAAGAAATGCAGCGACTACCCTGAAGGCGGCTCGCTCGAGTCCACCGCGGTGACGCTCTATAACGACAAGTTCCAAAAGGTCTCGCCAACCTGGTACACGTCGTTGCCAGATGGGAAAAGCGCGTCGCCTCAGTGCAATTACGGAGCCTATCTCGATGGAAGCACATCGAAGATGACCATCACCTACTGACCAGCCCACGATTCACGTTGGAAGCCGAACATAAAAGCCAGATGCCCCAGGTCTCGATCGAGCGCCTGGGGCATTTGGCTTTTTGCAGTGGAAAAGAAGTCGTTCGCTTGTCTTAATCGATCTTGATCTTGCGCAGCAGGCGGAAGTCCGACAGCATCTTGCCCGTGCCGAGCACGACCGAAGCCAGCGGATCGTCGGCGACGGAAACCGGCAGCCCGGTTTCTTCGCGGATACGCTTGTCGAGGTTCTTGATCAGTGCGCCTCCGCCGGTGAGCACAATACCCCGGTCAGAGATGTCGGCCGAAAGCTCAGGCGGGGTGCGTTCGAGAGCCACGCGAATCGCGTTCACGATGACCGCAATGCACTCGCCCAGCGCCT
>PLTV01000272.1:213-5457 GCA_003164635.1 Acidobacteriaceae bacterium | reverse complement strand
GTCGCGCCGCCCGCATGGCTTCCGCGCGGCGTGGAGTTGCTTCTTCTCGCGGAGGACGTCTTCAACGGCGCGGTCGATACGCAGCACCCGCAAGGCATCGCCGCATTGCTGGTGCCTCCAATCTGGAAGATGGAATCCCTATTGCCCGCGAAGTCCGCCTGCGACAAAGCTCCGCTGCTTCTGGTCGCCGCCAGTCTGCAGGACCCCGGCAACCTGGGCACGCTGGTCCGTTCCGCCGAGGCCTTCGGCGCAACGGCTGTTCTCACCACGCCCGGCACCGTCAGCGAGTGGAACCCGAAGGCCCTGCGCGCCTCCGCCGGCTCCGTCTTCCGCGTTCCCGTAGTGGAGATTGACGCCGTGCATCTCGTCGCTCTGAAGTCGCAGGGCATTCGCATGATAGCTGCTGTCGCGCCTGATTCCGATTCTGATTCCGTATTCGACGCCGACCTCACCAAATCCTGCGCTCTGATGATCGGCAACGAGGGCGCGGGGCTCTCGCCGGAACTTCTAGCGCTGGCCGATGCGCGCATCACAATTCCCATGCCCGGCCGCGTCGAAAGCCTCAACGCCGCGGTCGCCGGATCGCTGCTGCTCTACGAAGCCTCGCGCCAACGCGGTCTGCTACCCACTAACCACTACCCACTACCTACTGCCTTATGAACCTCTTCAACCCCATCCCCGCCGCCGCAGCGCAAGCCAGCCAGGCCCCGCTGGCCGACCGCATGAGGCCGCGCACGCTGGACGAGTTCGTCGGGCAGGAGCATCTTCTCGGCCCCGGCAAGCCGCTGGCTCTCGCCATCGCGCACGACGATCCCACATCGATGATCTTCTGGGGCCCTCCCGGCACCGGAAAAACCACGCTGGCCAAGATCATCGCCGCCATGACGCAATCCACCTTCATCGAGTTCTCCGCCGTCATGTCCGGCATCAAGGAGATCAAGGCCGTCATGGTTGCCGCGGAGAAGGCCGCCGGCTTCCGTTCGCGCACCATCCTCTTCATCGACGAGATTCACCGCTTCAACAAAGCTCAGCAGGACGCGTTCCTTCCGTACGTGGAGCGCGGGACGATCCGGCTGATCGGCGCCACTACTGAGAATCCCTCCTTCGAAGTGATCTCCGCGCTGCTTTCGCGCTGCCGGGTTTATGTGCTTCAACCACTAAGCGAAGAGCGCATCGCTGCATTGTTACGCAGAGCGCTCGAAGACTCGGAACGCGGCCTGGGATCGCTTAACTTGACTGCCGACAACGATGCTCTCACGTTGATTGCCAGTTACTCCAGCGGCGACTGCCGCTCCGCGTACAACACGCTCGAAGTGGCCGCACAGCTGGCAAAGGCCCCACCCGATGGAGGAGCAGCCACAGACCACATCGACCGTACCCTCGCGACCGAAGCCGTGCAGCAACGCGTGCTGATGTACGACAAGTCGGGCGAAGAGCACTTCAACCTGATCTCCGCCCTGCACAAAAGCGTGCGTAACTCCGATCCGGATGCCTCCCTGTACTGGCTGGCTCGCATGTTCGCCGCCGGTGAAGACCCGCTCTACCTGGCACGCCGCGTGGTGCGCATGGCGGTTGAAGATATCGGCCTGGCTGCTCCTGAAGCGCTCAATCTCTGCCTCAGTGCAAAAGAAGCCATCGAGTTTCTTGGCTCACCGGAAGGCGACCTCGCCCTTGCCGAAGCGGTCGTTTACCTTGCTCTCGCGCCCAAATCGAATGCGGTTTATCTGGCCTTCGGCGCAGCGCAGCAGGAGATTGAGCAGACTCGCCAGGAGCCTGTACCGCTACACCTGCGCAACGCGCCCACGCGGCTGATGAAGGAATTGGACTACGCCAAAGGCTACCGCTATGCGCAGGACGAGGAAGGCCGCGTTGCGGATATGGATTGCCTGCCTGACTCGCTGCGCGGGCATGTCTACTACAAACCCACGCAGGAAGGCCGCGAGAAGCAGCTTGCCGCGAGGATGGAAGAGATTCGCCGCATCCGCGCCGGCAAACGCCCACAGGGGTGATCCCCGAATTGCTGAAGACTAATCACTACCGTTCTGGCTTATTGCAAATTGGACGGAGCGATCGACGCCTGGGTTGCAGTCCGGGGCAAGCTTCGTACGGCGTCAAGGACAATCCCCGGCGTGAGCGCTTCGGGCAGGAGCCGCGGGCTCTTTTCGCCCGGCGCATACAACGCATACGTTGGAACCCCGCTGCGGCCAAGCGATGAAAGTGTCTGCGTGATGGAATCGTCGTAGCGGGTCCAGTCGGCCTTGAACAGGGCGACATTCGCACCGGCCAGCGCCTGCTCGACTTCGGGACGTTCCAGGGCAACGCGCTCGTTGACCTGGCAGCTCAGGCACCAGCTCGCGGTGAAATCGACGAGAATGGGACGACCTGCAGCCTGCGCACGACCGACGGCGTCCACAGACCAGGGTTGCCATTGACCGTCTCCGCCGGAAGAGGCGACGCCGCGCGGAAGGTTATCGCCGAGCATGCGCGGCCCAATCACCGAGGCGGCCACGACTCCTGCGCAAAGAAGAACGGCAACCGCTGTCGACCAGCCTTTCGCAGGCCACCGGCCCAGGAACCAGCCCGCAATGGCCAGAATGAGCAAGCTGGCTAAAAGCAAGGCAACGAGGCCGGCGCTGTAGGCATTTGCGAGCACCCATGCCAGCCAGATCACTGTGGCGAAGATCGGGATCGCGACGGCCTGGCGCAGCACTTCCATCCAGGCGCCCGGCTTGGGAAGAAAGCGCGTCCACGCCGGTTGCAGCGTCAGCGCGACATACGGAGCCGCCAACCCAAGGGCAAGAGCCGTAAAGACCGCAAACGTCACGGCCGCACTCTGCGATAAGGCGTAGCCGATGGCCGCGCCCATGAACGGCGCGGTGCAGGGAGTGGCAACAACAACTGCGAGTACTCCGGTGAAGAAACTGCCCGTGTAGCCCTGCTTCTGAGCTAGAGCCCCGCCGGCGCTGGTCAGGGTCAGCCCAATCTCGAACTGCCCCGCCAGCGACAAGCCCAGAAAGAACAACAGCCCAGCCATCAGCGTGAGGAATACCGGCGACTGGAACTGGAATCCCCAACCAAGCGTTGAGCCGGCCGCGCGCAGCCCAAGCAACGCCGCCACGAGTGCCCAGAATGAAACCAGAATGCCGATAGCGTAGACAAAGCCATGCGTCCGCAGAGTATGCCGCTCCTCTTTGCCCGAGTTCACGAGCGAAAGACCCTTGAGAAACAGCACCGGGAAGACACAGGGCATGAGGTTCAACAACAAGCCGCCCAGAAACGCGAAGCTTGCAGCCTTGAGCAATCCCGGCCCTGATTCGACCGGAGGACGTTTGGTCGTCTGCGTCGCGGCTGGCGCAGCTGGACCAGGGATCGGGATCGCAGGCGTTTTGTCTGACGCCACAGCCGGCGCAACTGCCGGTGACCCATTAGCAGGAGCAGCTTGTGCTTGCGTCGGCGCGACGCCGCTAGCTGGGCCCGCAGTTCCCTTCGCAGCAATGTCGTACGCGCGCCCGCCCGACAACTCCAGAACGCCATTCAACGCCGTCGGCGTGCCAGTGCCGTTCGGGTCCTTGGCGAGATCCAGCGTCAGGCCCGTCGCCGAGGGCGTCACCTTCTGCGACGCCGCATTGGCCAGGATGTCCTGATCTGCCGGAAAGAAGGCCGCTTCCGTTTCGCGATGCCCGGTCTTCACGGCCAGCCGAAAACCGTCTTTCGTTGGCTGAAAGCTTGCCGTATCTCCCGCCGGCAAACTCAGCGGAAGACGTCCGCTGAGCCGCTTGTAGAGATCGCTGTCGGGCGACACCGCACCGGCCACCGTATCCGCGATCGTCCGCGTGACCTCGAGTTCCGCCTTGCCAGGAATGCAGCTCGCCTGGCAGACCAGCCAATCGGCTTTGGCATGGAGCACGGCCGACCCCGAACTTGCAGCCTGCGCAACATTCAGCTGGAACGGGAAAAGAACTTCATCCTCGTAGCCGAAGTCCATGAGAGGTGGCAGCGGAAGCCGCTTGGGCGCAGGAAATTGAAGCGGACCGGCGGTGATTCCCTGCGGCAAGGTCCACTTCATGTGCGGCGGTTCACCGGCGTCGCCGGCGTTCTTCCAATAAACGTGCCATCCCGAGTCGATCTGGAAGTAGAGGCCGGCATTGGCGGCTTGTCCGCGGGCCAATGTCGAAGCCGGAACCACAAGCTGGACATGCACATGCGGCGCGTCGGCGGAGTTGGAGACAGCCAAAGCCGGCAGGCCTGCAGCCAAAGTGGTCAGCACCGCGAGGATGGAAGTACGAAAGCGCATAAGCGAGTCGGCGATCTCCTGCCGATTGGACTCCTGAGGCAAGGGGCACGTTACAAACTTTCAGAATCAGCGCTGCGTGTGCAGGGCAGGCCGGGCGGCGTGTTCCCGGAAGATACAGTCGTTCTGCACGCACTTGACCCCGGCGGCTTGCGCGCGGGCCACGGCTTCGTCGTGCACCACTCCATCCTGCAACCACAAGTACGGGATACGCAACCGGATCACGTCGTCGACGATTGGAGGTACTGCCTCGGAGGCGCGGAAGACGTCGACAAGATCGATGCCCGAGCTGCCTTCGGCGCGCGCGGCCGTCTGGGCCGCATCGAGATCGGGATACGATTTGAGACCGAGCACCTCAGTCAGGGCCGGGTTTACGGGCAACACGCGATAGCCGTTCTCGTGCAGATAGCGGCCAATGTTGTGGCTGGCGCGCCAGGTTTTGTCACTCATTCCGACAACGGCGATCGTTTTCGCCGTGCGAAGCATTTCGTCGATGATCTTTGGATCGTTCATGTCTTCACTCTATGACGGGCGATTTCTCAGCCGAAAATCCGGAGGGATGCTTGGTTTCTGTAAAACTCCGTGTTTTCGAGATTTTTCCTATGTAACCCTCGTACTTTGATTTGTTTGCGACAAAACCGGGGGAGGGGTAGGGGGTCCCCCCTTTTGGGGTACCAACCGGCGGGTTTCTCAGAGAGATTCGGCGGTAACCTGTTTTAAGCCTTGCATGGGAGGAGTATGCGCCGATCACGCATAATTCCATGCAATGGTTACACGTCAAGGTCGTCGCCGTCGCCGGGAGCAACGGCCGTTCCGCGGCGCTTGGCCAGAAGATAGCCGCGCAGGAAGGGCTCCAGGTAGCCGTCGAGCACCTTGTCCACATCGCCGACTTCGACCTTGGTGCGGTGGTCTTTGGCAATGCGATAGGGCTGCAGGACGTAGGAGCGAATCTG
>PLTV01000272.1:0-164 GCA_003164635.1 Acidobacteriaceae bacterium | reverse complement strand
ACGTGCTGGCCGCCCTTGCCGCCGGACCGGTACGTGTCAATGCGCAAGTCTTCGACTTTCAAATCGACTTGAATCGAGTCGTCGATTTCGGGCGATACGTAGACCGACGCAAACGACGTGTGCCGCCGCTTGGCCTGATCGAAGGGCGAGATGCGCACCAGGCG
>PLTV01000271.1:3925-5153 GCA_003164635.1 Acidobacteriaceae bacterium | reverse complement strand
TGGTGCGTTTCGGAACGATTCTCGACCAATGGCCGGCGGCACTGCGCGGGCGCAGCGTGGGGATGGCATTGACGGAGTCTCTGCTGCGGGTGAGGACGCGCGAGGGAGGGACGGAGGCGCTCTGCGCGAATGCGGCGCAGTGGGCCTTTGAACGGCGGCACGGAGAGCGCAACATTGTGCTCAAAGCGCGGCAGCTGGGAATGACAACCTGGACGGCGGCGCGGTTCTTCCTTAAGACGATGACGCGGCCTGGCACGCTGACGCTGCAGGTGGCGCACACGCAGGAATCGGCGGAAGAGATTTTCCGGATTGTGCACCGGTTCCTGGATTGGCTGCCGGAGGAACTTCGGGCGGGCCCGCTGAGGACGTCGCGGGTGAATGTGCGGCAGATTATCTTTCCCGAGATGGACGCGGAGTACCGCGTGGTATCGGCGGGAGAGCGGAATGCGGGGCGCGGCATGACGGTGCAGAACCTGCATTGCTCGGAACTGGCGCGATGGCCAGGGGATGCGGCAGAGATTCTAGCGGGACTGCGGGCGGCGATGGCGCCGGGCGCGGAGCTGATTCTGGAGTCAACTCCCGACGGGGTGGGCGGGTGCTTCTACGATGAGTGGCAGAAAGCCGCAGAGACGGGGATGGTGCAGCATTTTTTTCCGTGGTGGATGGAGAGGCGTTATCGCGGCGAGGCGGTGATGGATTCGAGCCTGACCGAAGAGGAGCGCGACCTGATGCGCCGTCATGCGCTGGATCGGGAACAAATCGCGTACCGGCGCCGGATTCGAGCCGAGTTTCGCGGGCTGGCACGCCAGGAGTTTGCCGAGGACGAGGAAAGTTGTTTTCTGGCCAGCGGGGATTGCGTCTTTGAACTGGCGGCAATCGAAGAGCGGCTAAAGAACCTACCGGAACCGCAGGAACGGCGCCACAACGGAGAACTGGAGGTGTGGCTGCCGCCTTTGAAAGGGCGGCGTTACCTTGTTGCGGTGGATCCGGCGGGGGGCGGCTGCGAGGGGGATTTTTCGGCCGCGCAGGTGCTCGACCTCGATTCGGGCATGCAGTGTGCCGAGTTTGCGGGCCATGTGGGCGGATTGGAACTGGCGCGCCTGGTGGTGGAGCTGGCGGCGGAGTACAACCAGGCTTGGCTGGCTGTGGAACGCAACAATCATGGCAGCGGAGTGCTGGCGCTGGCGGAGACGGTGTGCGGATACGGGAGAATCTACAGGCAGGGCGG
>PLTV01000271.1:0-3852 GCA_003164635.1 Acidobacteriaceae bacterium | reverse complement strand
CTTTCAGCGAAGCTTCGTCTCAGTCGAAGCGATCGGCTTCTGAAGCATTTTGTGGTGGCTCAATCGAAGCCAGGACCAGCATGGTGCAGATCATCGGAAGCAAAGCGCTTAGAATCTGTTCAGAATCAGAAAATGTTGGAGAGCGGGCTTGGCAGTTCAGGCGGTGCAGCATATCAAGCGGATGCGTGGCGGGGCGCAGGGCCAGTTGATGCTGGCCGGAGACGGGCACCTCTATGTGGTGAAGTTTCAGAACAACCCGCAGCACGTGCGGGTGCTTGCCAACGAGTTTCTGGCATCCCGCCTGGCGCTTGCCGCGGGGTTGAACGTTCCTGAGGTGGAGCTGATCGAGGTTTCGAGCTGGCTGGTGGACCATACGCCGGAGCTGGAGCTCGACCTGGGCCGGTCGCGGGTGAAATGCCTGCCCGGACTGCAATTCGGGTCGCGATTCGTGGATGGAACCTTTTATGGGCTGGTGGTGGATTATCTTCCCGAAGACAAACTTGCCGAAGTGCGCAATCTCGGGGAGTTCGCGGGGATCCTGGCGCTGGACAAGTGGACGGCGAATGCGAACGGGCGCCAGGCGGTATTCGCGCGTAAGCCGAGGGAGCGACGATACCGTGCCGTATTCATCGACTTCGGTTACTGCTTTCATGCCGGGGACTGGCGATTCGACGACAGCCCGCTGCGCGGGGTCTTCTATCGCAACGACGTCTATCGCGGCGTCACAGGATGGGATTCGTTTGAGCCGTGGTTGACGCGGCTGGAGACGATGCCGGCGGATGTGATTTGGGCCGCGGCGAACGAGATTCCGCCCGATTGGTACGGTGGGGATCTGGCAGAGATGGAAGCGCTGGTGGAAAAGTTGCTGGCGCGCAGAAGCCGGATTCGCGAGTTGATTGAAGAATTCGGGAAATCGGACCGACGGCCGTTTCCAAAATGGATGGAGCTGTTGTCAAGGCAGGACGATGATGGTTGGAAGAGGACCCGATGGGAGACTACGATGAACAGGATGTTGAACGGATCGGGGCAGACACATTAAAGGAAGGGGACTTTGCGGTCGACAAACACGTATGACTGACCTTCATCATCGGCGACCCTGCGAATTTCACCTGCTCCGCTATGTGCCCGACCCGGTGCGCAATGAATATGTGCATATTGGTGCAATTCTGCGGGACGTGAGCGAAGAGTCCGGGCAGAACGCCGAGTTGGCTTCCGGGCCGAGTGCCGAGCCGCTGTTGGTCCAGTTCACACGCGACTGGCGCAGAGTGCGCTGCCTCGATCCCGGTGCAGACATCGAGATGCTCGAAGCAATCGAAAGCGAACTGAGAGTCAAATTGAAGGCCGAACCAAACGGGAAGCTGATGCAAATTGTGAAAGATTCGTTTTCGCTCTGCGTGCAGATTTCCGATGCCAGGGGCTTTCTGGTGGAGAGTCTTCAGGCGGGTATGGAAGAGTTAATGAGAATGTACGTGGAGCCGCCTCCGCAAGTCCGCTTGCCGAGGCTGAGCGGCCGGGCGGCGATCCAGGCGAAGATGCGCACCGAGTTCGAAAGAGCAGGCGTTTGGGATCTTCTGAAGAAACAGATCCCGGCATCGGATTACACGCGGCCGGGCGATCCGTTGAAGATCGATCTTGGATACCAGCCGAACGGGATCCTCCACATGTTTCATGCTGTGAGCCTGGAACCGGGCGTCGAAATGGCCAAGGTGCTGGCCTTTTCCGCGGCGGGACTGCGGGACGGCGTCAAGCGCATTGCTCTAGCCGACCTGGAGCTAACGGCCATTATCGAGCCGGCGGCACGCCTGGGCGCGACAGACGAGGATCGGGACCGGCTGTTGATGTACCGATTTGGCGTGGAGACGATGGAAGAGCATGAGATTCGGGTCTTGACGACATCGGACCTGGCGCGGGTAGCGGATGCGGCACGGGTGGAAATGCGAGTCTAGGAAGCAAATGCTAACCTGGCCGCCGAACGCCCAGTGGAAGCCAAATTAATTCGGGCAGAATTGCAGAGAATTATTTCACTTCGGAGTAGGATGGGTTTTATTGAGATGCAGCGGTTCGCTGCAGGGTAAGAGAAAGCAGCCGGAATATACGAGGCGCAGCCTGACAAGGTTGCGCCTTTTGCTTTTTTGCGGGCGGAAAAGGAAGGTACGTGTGAGGGTAGGAGAACAGTTACGAGGACTGTGGCGGCAGGCGACCGGTCGCGGCGTGGAGCCCGGAAGCGCGCCGGCTTTGCGGCTGGCTGCCGCGGGCGGGGCCGATCGCAAAACGTTGGCGTTGCCTTCGATCCTGAGCCCGGTGGAGATTCCGGGACGGCTGCTGCCCAAACCGACACCGGCCAACCTGCGGCGCTTCGCGGAGACGCCACTGGTGCGACGCGCGATCAATGTGATCAAGGACCGGATTGCGGCAATGGACTGGCAGGTTCGGGTGCGGCGCGGCGTGCGGCCCGAGGATGTGGCGTTCGCGGAACGAAAACTGCGAGCGCTGCGGCGGATGCTGGAAGAGCCGAACGAAGTGGACAGCTTCCGCACACTGATGGAGCAGGCGATCGAGGATGCACTGACGGGTGGTTTCGGCGCCATCGAGATGGAGCCCACGGGCGACGGCAACCGTCCTGCGATGCTGTGGCCTGTGGATGGGGCTTCGATCCGCATCAATGCGCGCTGGGATGGCCACGCCGAGACGCCCCGGTATGCGCAGGCAATGCCCGGACAGATGGAATCGAGTGCGGTGGACCTGAGGGATAACCAGCTCATGTACATCCGCATGAACTCGCGCAGCTTTACGCCGTTCGGCCTGGGGCCTTTGGAGGTGGCGTTCGAAACGGTGAACCAGTTTCTGAGCGCGCACCGATTCGCGGGGAAGCTGGCGGCCAACGCTGTCGCGCAGTATGCGATCTGGCTCAACGAGGCGACGCCGGCACAGCACGACCGATTGATCCGCTGGTGGCAGGACGAGATCGAGGGAACGGGGCGGGTTCCTTTGCTGTCCAGCGTCCAGAAGCCTGAGGTCCTGCGGTTTGCGCAGGGCACCGATGCGGATCTGCGCCTGGCGTGGCAGGAGTTCCTGATCCGGATGGTAGCCAATGCGTTTGGACTGCCGCCGCTGATGCTGGGCCTGGAATCGGATGTGAATCAGTCGACGGCCGCGGAGATGACCGACGAGGCGTTTCGCGGAGCCATTTCACCGCTCGCGCTACTGATCGCCGGCCACATTACGCGGGACCTTTTCAGCAAGTGCATTGGCTGGCCGGAGTTTGAATTCGTCTTCAACGAACTGAATGCCAGGGATGAGGAAACCGAGCTTGCCGTGCAGGTGCAGTTGCTGCAGGCAGGGGTGTTGACGGTGAACGAAGTGCGGGCCATGCGCGGACTGGCGCCGTTAGAAGCAGGTGTCAGGGATCAGGTTTCAGAGGGCAGCAAAGACCCGATGAGCGGCGACCACGGACCACGCATCGCTGCTTCTTGATTCTGACCCTTGGATCCTGGCCCCCCTTTTTCTGAGAGCGGAGCGAACAAATGAGATTGGAAGCGATGGCGGTGAAGTTTCCGCATGTGGAAGGGCATCCTAACCGGGTTCCCTTCGAAGGCGTTTTGACGGTGGTGAACGCGGCGAGCGACAAGGCGCCATCGGGCGCTCGCGGGCACCGGGTGATGTTGACCGGCGAGGCGGCGAGGAAGGCGCTGCCCTCGCTGCTGGGCATGTGCGTCGACTATCGCCCGGACTGGGATGGACATGACGCACGGCGCAAGATCGGCCTGCTTACGGAAGCGGACGTTGTGGGGCAGCGCCTGGTGGTACGCGGGTATTTATATGCGCGGGACTTTCCCGAAGTGTCTCGTGCAA
>PLTV01000368.1 GCA_003164635.1 Acidobacteriaceae bacterium | reverse complement strand
CATCTGCGGTGCGGCAGACGCTCGCTACTCGCTCGCATGAGTTTTGTGCTTTCCATGGTCTCCAAGTGCACGCGAAGACGAATCGAGCGTTTGACTTCCGAGTGAGGAACCAACCAACCCCATTCCGCGTACCAAAACAAGGCGTGCAACTTAGAATTCCCAGCCGCGTCTTATGCAAGGACGGCCAGGCTCCGCAGGTCTAAGGCCGCCGGAGGTTGATGCACGTGACTCCCCAGGAAGAACAGCTTCTAAATTCTCTTACCCAGCGAATCAACCAGACACAACTCCAGGAAAAAGATCCCGACGCCGAATCCCTGCTCAACCAGGAGCTGGCCAACAATCCCGACGCGATTTACATTCTCGCGCAGACGGTCCTCGTCCAGAACATCGCGCTCGAGCAGGCCAAGGCCCAGGTCACGCAACTGCAGCAACAAGCCCAGCAGGCTCGCCAGCAGCCGGCCCATGCCACCAGCTTTCTCGGCAGCCTGCTCGGGCATCACGATCCCGCCCCTCCGCCTCCGCCGCAACCAACCTATCTTCCACCGCAGCAAGGCTACACGCCGCCTCCTCCGCCACCGCCCGGCTACGATCCGCAGTACACGCAACCGCAATATGGCGCCACCGGCCCGCCCAGCTTTATGCGCGGAGCCATGCAAACCGCCGCGGGTGTCGCCGCGGGTGCATTGGCCTTTGAAGGTGTCGAAGCCGTCCTGCATGGCTTAGGAGGCTTCGGCCGCACAGGGTACGGCTTTGGCGGCCCCGGCATGGGAATGGGCGGTTTAGGCATGGGTGGCGGGTTCGAGCGCCCGGTCGAAGAGACCGTCGTCAACAACTACTACGATGAGCCGGGTGCAGGGCACGCCGAACCTGGCAGCTTCGACGGCGGACATGACCCCCACATGCACGAGTCCGCGGACCGGCCGCCCGATCAAGGCGCGCAGTTGTCTGACGCCGGCTACAACACCAACGGCGACAACCAGCAAGGTTTTGATTCCGGGAATTTGGATGACCAGGTGCTCGACGGCAACCTTACCCAGGACGATGGCTCAGGCTTCGATGATACGGGTAGCTTCGATGACGGTGGCGGGGGTTCCGACGATAGCGGGAGCGGCTTCTAACGGCCGCTCCTCGCCGCGGCTTGTCTTACTTCGTGACCTTCACGCTGATCGTGCTCGAGGTGCTGGACGCGTACTTGCTCGACCCGCTATAGACAGCCTTGATCACGACCGTAAACCCCGCAAACTCTTTCGGGACGGTCTCGGTTCCTGTCGCAACGCCCTTCACAAGGGGGCGCTTGATGAGAAGCTCCGTCGGCTTTCCGGGCGCGAGCCCACCGTAAAGAGAAACCGTGCCGGTAGCCTTTGAAGGCGCAACNNAGTGCGCACACGGTAGCAAGAGCGAAAGTGGGCAGAAATTTTGTCATAGCAATGGAACTCCCTGGAGAAGCTGCAATGCGCCGAGACTAACTCTCTTCGATAAAATTTGGCAACTTATATCTGAAATTATCCGGTATGAATGCAAAAACCATCGATGGCGGCCTACCCTGCGCGGCTGCCGCCCGTTGCCGTTCCGGTGAGAGTTTATTAATCATGGATGACTGTGGGGTTACTCTGGGTAACTCGACGCTGGTTACCGGGCTTCGTTCTGGATTACCCGATCACCAGTGGGGTTTCGGCCCGTGCAAAGGTATATGGCCCTTCCGGCACGAGCGCCACGCGTGCATCCGCCGGAAGACCATCGAGCGTTGCGAACACCGCTTCGTCAATGCTGCCGAAAGCTCTTTCCGCAAGAAAACCCATCTGGCCGCGCGTTACTCCGGGTGTGTAGAAGAAAAGTTCGAATTTCTCACCCACCAGTGCCAGCTTCTCCAACTGCCACTGATCCACCTCAACCGCCGCGCCGTCAATTTCATTGAGAAAGCTGCGGAAATCCCGCATCCCCGCCAGCTTCCGTGCGAACTCCGGCGACCCAACCCCCTCCGCGCACTGTGCCGCAATCAGGATGCGGCCACCCGGCTTCACCATGTGCTGCGCCGCGGTAATCCCTTTCACGCACTGATAGAAGGTCAAGTCCAGCGGATAGCCGGCTGAACTCGTGATCACCGCATCCACCGGTTCATCGAGACGCTCCAGGCATGTCTGCTCCACAAACGCCACGCCCGCCGCATGCGCCTTCACAGGATCGCCCGCGAACACGCCGGAGATTTTGCGGTCCTGGGTCAGAGTCACGTCCAGCATAAAATCGTGCCGCGCCATGCGCGCAATCTCAAGCAGTTCGGCATGCAGCGGATTACCAGCGATCGAGCCTTCGGTGGCGCGCGGTTCGCGCATGAATCGCGGTGAGTGCAGCACCTTGATCGTCTCTTGCGCCGCCAGACCGGGAGCAATCAGCTTGCGCCCTCCGCTAAATCCCAGCATCAGGTGCTGCTCAATGAAGCCCAGGGTGATGTGCAGTTCCGCCGCCATGAAGCGCTCGTCAATGTGAACCGGAGTTCCGCGACCCGTGATCCCCAAAAAACGGTGATCGCCCAGAGTCTTCGCGTCGTGGCTCACGATTCGATACGTCGCCGCAATCTCCGGCCCCACGATCGTGTCAATCTCCTCCGGGGTCGCCCCGCGATGCAGTCCCGTCGCGATCAGAATCGTCACGCCTTCCACGGGAATTCCCGTGGCATGAAGCCGTTCAAGCAGTGGAGGCAGAGTCCGCTGGTTAGGCGCCGGGCGGGTAATGTCGCAGATGCTGATGGCCGCGGTCTTCTTGCCCGCTGCCAACTCCGCCAGTGGAGCACAGCCGATAGGCGCGTCCAATGCCAACTCCAACGCTGTCCGCTCGTCTGCCAGCCCCTGCGCCGTGTGGCTATGAATCACCTGCGTCCGGAAACTCTCCGGCACCGAAACATGGATGGTGCGCTTGCCGAACGAAAATGCTGCCTTCATGCCCTGCTCCCTCACCGGCAATTGCAAGATGCCTACAACCGACTACCCCAGTCTACTTTTTTTCCTGCACCCTGTTAACCAAACGCGGCCCTCATCCGTAGTACCGGCAGAACAGCAGTCGTAAGCCGATTCAATAAGAAGGGAATCCGCAAATGTTCCGTCCCGTCCGCTCGCTGACCATCCGCTCGCTACCCTGGATGCAAAGCACTGTCGTGCTTGCAGCCTTACTCTGCGCGTCATCAGCCGTTGCGCAAAACGCCCCAGTGCCAGCCGCCCGCCAGGCGTTGCCGGCACGCGCCGTTGCGCAGGCTCAACCTGTGCCGCAGGCTGCACCCATCAGCGACCACGATCTTGCCGCCACGCAAGAGCAGCTGATCGAACTGCTCAAGCTGAGCCCGACTCTCACCACCGTCGTCGCCCGCGATCCTTCTCTGCTTTCCGACCAGGACTACGTCAACCGCAACAACCCCCAGCTTGCTCAATTTCTTGTTGCCCACCCTGAAATCGCTCGCAACCCCGAGTTCTATCTCTTTACCCACGTTCGCCGCGAAGATGGGAGCCCGGACGAAGCACTGGAACGTGCCGTCTGGCCGGCGCTGGTGCCGCGCAACGACTCCTGGTCAGCCAACGATGTGATCGACCCCATCGCTGCCCTTTTCGCATTTGGCGCTTTTCTCGCCGCCCTCGTCTGGCTCATCCGCCAATTCCTTGAAAACCGCCGCTGGAGCCGCATCTTCAAGCTTCAAAGCGAGGTCCACGGCCGCCTGATTGAAAAATTCGGTTCCAACCAGGAGCTCGCCGGCTACATGGGCACCGAGGCCGGCAAGCGCTTCCTTGAGGCCGCTCCCATCCCCATCGGGATTGAGACCGACCAGCGCATTCCCAACGCCATTGCCCGCGTGCTGACACCTGTGCAAATCGGCATCGTTCTCGTGCTTCTGGGCGTTGGCTTTTTCCTGCTGCGGAATGTGCGTTACGAGATGCATGACCCCATGCTCGTTCTCGGCACGATCGCCCTAATGCCGGGCATTGGATTTATCATCTCCGCAGGCATCACCTGGGCGCTCGCCGGACGACTTGGCCTCATTCCAGAAGCCACCGCGAACGGCAATCGCTACGGCTCGTCTCAACCTGGGTCCAGAACCCCTTACGACAAGGACAACCAGTGAGTTCGGCCGCTGGGTCCGCCGCAAAAAGAGCCATTGACTATGTCCTGGGAATTCATCTTTCCGAACCTGATCGCCGGCAACGCGCCGCAGACGGCAAAGCTCCATGCCGATGCGCCTGCAGAGATGTTGATGGATAGCGATGCCTTTGCCGCCTTCTATCAGCGGTCGGCTCGGTCTCTCTGGGCGTATCTCGCGCGCGTCTCCGCCGATCCGTCGCTGGCAGACGACCTCATGCAGGAAAGTTTTGTTCGCTTCCTCTGCGCCACCGGCCGGGAACTGACCCCGGCCGATGGCGAGGTCGCTGCCCGCCGCTATCTCTTTCGCATTGCCACCAATCTGCTCCGCGACCACTGGCGCCGTCCCGTTTCCGCTTCAGTCGAAGAATTACCCGCCGAGCTCTTCGCCCAACCCGATCGCTCCGCGCAATCCGACAACGAAGCTCTTCTTGGCTCGGCGCTTGCGCAAATGCGCCCCCGCGATCGCCAAATCCTCTGGCTTGCTTATGCTGAGGGATATTCGCACCGCGAAATCGCCCAGATCACCGGTCTTGCCAGTGCTGGAATTCGAATTCTGCTTTTTCGCGCCCGCCGCAAAATCACAGGGATTCTTGTTGGGCAGGGAACTCGAGTTCCCGGTCTCCGCACAGCCGCACATTCCGCCGATCCAGACGCGACGCAGAAGTCGATCGCTGCCTTCAGGAGCGAGCCATGACCCTCCGCTGCTCTCGCTCCACGGAAGTCCAGAATCTACTCGCCCGCGGTCACTGGCCCCTGGCGTGTCCGCCTGACTTGCGAACCCATCTCGACACCTGCAGCGCCTGCTCCGAATTGCTCCTCGTGACGCGCACGTTTCAACAATCCCATGCCTCCGCCGCCGGGCAGGCGCAGCTTCCACCGCCCGGCGTCCTTTGGTGGCGGGCCCAGTTGCGCCGGCGCAACGCCGCGGTCGAGCGCGTCGCACGCCCCATCCTCGGTGCGTACGTCTTCGCCCTGGCCTTCGTCGTCTTTGCCGGCCTCGGCCTGGCCGTTCGCCAGTTCCGCCATGGCTTTGGCGTGTTCGACTGGCTTGCCCAGTCGCAGATCGCCTCCGGCCTTGAGTCGCTGAGCCTGTTCAACTCCGGCTGGAGTCTTCTGCTGGTGTTGCCCATCTTCGCCACGGTCGTTCTGGTCAGTGCTGTTGTGGTCTATCTCACCACAGAGCGCCTTTAGCTTTGGCTTCGGTCCCCGCCGGATCGAGAAAAGCCCAAGACTGTGTGCTGCGTGTCACTCACAAAGACATCCTGCCCGTTGCTATGATTGAGCGGTGACGATAACAAGCCGCCCGTGTGTTTGGGATGGCAAGGAGAGCGTAATGTCTGAAGGTGATGTTTTCAGTTCCATTCCAACCAAAATTCTCGTTCCCGTCGATTTCAGCCCTTCCTCGCATGCTGCTGTGGAAGCCGCTGCGGACCGTGCCCACCAATTCGGCGCTGCCGTTCATCTTGTGCATGTTGTTCCCATGTTTCCTCCCTCCACGCTCCCCGACTATATTTCTGAAACCAAGTTCACTGAAGATGCCAAGGCTGCCGCGGAACGCCACTTTGCTGCCGCCATCGCCGATCTCGCTTCCAGGGGTATCAAGGTGACTTCAAGCGTCGAGGTGGGAGAAGACGTTCCGACTGCAATCCTCGAAGCCGTAGAGCGCGAGAAGGCTGACATGGTCGTTATCTCCACGCACGGCCTCACCGGCTGGCATCCTCTCGTCTTTGGATCGATCGCTGAGAAGATCGTGAAGCTCGTGCCGTGTCAGGTTCTGCTTCTGCGCACACCCAAGCCGGCCAGCAGTGCCAAAGTCGCCTCCGGCCGCCTGATGGAATGGTGGTAAGTCACCTGCGGTGAGGCGGACGCTCGCTGATCGCTCGCATGGAGTTTGTGCTTTCCCAGGTCCCCAAGCGAGGGACCTGGGGCACCCAAAACTAGTTCTCTTCTGACGCAGCAGCTTTTGCGAGCGAAGAGCGAGCGTCTGCCCCACCGCAGGTGGTTAGCGCCAGCTTCGCACTAACTCGCCGTGGTTGTCTTGCATCGCCATCGTGTAAGGCTCCATCGTCCGCGCCTTCACATGCACCACGCCTTCCTGATTCTGCATCGTCCCGGCAATCGTGAGATACCGGCTCCGCGTCACAACCAGGCGGTTCTTCTCAAAAACATCCGGCGCCACAATAATGTTGGCAATCCCCGTCTCATCTTCCACTGACAGGAAGACAAACCCTTTCGCCGTTCCCGGCCTCTGCCGGCAAATCACGCGTCCTGCAATCTGTACCGGCCTCTCGCCGGTCCCGCGCTCCAGATCCCGCGCCGACACAAACCCCTCCGCGCGCAACCTTGCCCGCTCCCATGCCATCGGATGCGGCCCGGTCGTGACGCCCGTTCCGGCATAATCCGCGGCCACGCGCTCATCGTCCCGCATCTTCAGCAGCGGATTGGGGGCTGTCCTCTCCAGCGCTGCAGCTCTGTGCAACAGCGGACCCACCGGCCGACCCGCCTGTTCCGCCTGCCACAGCGCATCCCGCCGGTGCTCGACGGC
>PLTV01000134.1:1509-5103 GCA_003164635.1 Acidobacteriaceae bacterium | reverse complement strand
ATCCACCGCAACTGCTGGCGGTAACCGTGCTGACGAGCATGGATTCGATCCAGCTGAACGCAACCGGAGTGTACGATGCGCCTTCAGATCAGGTGCAGCGGCTGGCAAATCTCGGCCTGGCGGCTGAGATTCGCGGCTTTGTCTGCTCACCCCATGAAGTGCCTGCGCTGCGCAGATTGACCGGACCGGAGGGCGTGTTGGTGGTTCCGGGCATTCGGCCGGCCGGAGCAGGCATCGGCGACCAGAAGCGCATCGCGACTCCAGCCGACGCGTTGCGTGCGGGTGCGAGCTTTCTTGTGGTGGGGCGGCCCATTACACAGGCGGCCAACCCAGCGCAGGCAACCGAAGCGATTCTGACCGAAATGGCAGGAGCGCTTTAGAAGCCTCTTCGTGCGATCCCGCAGCGAATGAAACGGCGCTGCTAATCTTGTTAGCGCGCAAGAGCCTCCCGCCAGATTCAACGAAAAATCCCTGAGCGAAATCGCCGCTCGATTCGTCTAACTAACGATTCAAGGAAAACCTCCGTCGCGGCACAACTTCGCGCAATTTCCTTCTCCTGGATTCTCAGGGCGAGGACTGTATCATTGCGAGTTAGCCACGAGAAGCTTGCAGATCGGCCATTCCTGCTGAAGCCGGGTCCTGATGACGAACCAGTACTGTCTGCCGCTGAACTCCGACACGCCGAAGCCTCACCGGCCGCTGGCTGCAGGCAGATCAATCCAGGCAATCCGTATCGGCGCGCGCGCACTGTGCGTTGCGGCATCGATGGTCGCGGCAATTCTCGCAGGATGCAGTCGCAGCGGTGCCAGCCGATCGAACGCCGCTCAGCAGTCTACTTCTGCATTGCCTTCGGCGCCTCAAACGGTCCTGCTGAAGGGCATGACCGCAGCTGTTCAAGCGCGCGCCATTATGGCTCCTCTCATTGCCGGTCAGCAGGTGGGGTCGCTCACCATTACGAAGCTCGTTCCCCGCGGAAGCCGGGTCAAAAAGGGCGACCTGCTGGTCGAGTTCGATCGCCAGGCGCAGTTGCGCGATTTTATCGATAAGCAGTCGCAAGCTGACGACCTGAATCAGCAGGTGATTGAAGCGCAGGCTAAGGAAGACGCCTCGCGCGCCAAAGACGAGACCGAAATGAAGCAGGCCGAGGACAACCTTGCCAAGGCCAAGCTCGAAATGGAAAAAGTTGAACTGCTGTCGCGCATCGATGCGGAGAAGGCTCAGGAGGACCTGGACGAAGCCAAAGCCACGCTCGCCCAGTTGAAGGAAACATTCGATCTGAAGCGCAAGGCCGGTCAGGCATCCATTCGCATTCTCGAAATCCAGCGCGACCGCATGCGCGAAACCATGTTGCATGCACAGGCCAACTCCGCGCTCATGGAGATCCACTCCCCTATCGATGGAATTGTGGTTTTCAACATCATTTGGAAACAGGGAAACATGGGCGAAGTGCAAGAGGGCGATCAGGTGCGGCCCGGTATGCCCTTCATGCAGGTCGTCGATCCCGATGTGATGGAAGTTCGCGTTCCCGTCAACCAGGAAGACCTGCTCAGCCTGAAGATGGGGGAAAAAGTGCTGGTGCGCCTGGATGCGTACACAGAACTGGTGTTGCCGGGAAAATTGGAATCGATCGATCCGATGGGCACGCCGAGTGACTTCTCTCCCCGTCTGCGCAGCTTTTCTGCGACGTTCTCGATCGACGGCCACGACCCACGACTGATGCCTGATCTCTCTGCCGCCGTGGGTGTTCAAACAGCAGGCGCGAGTGCTCCGGGGAGTGACTCCAAATGAAGCAGCGGCTGGCCGACTTATGGATCAGGCGAAGAACCCTTGTGGTGGTTCTCGTTTTGGCGGCAGCCAGCGCGGCTGTTTACGCATTCGCTCATTTTTCTACGAAGCCCCCGTCGGTTGCGACGTTTCAGGTAAAGCGCGCGGAATTTCTCGATGCTCTCGAATTCCGAGGGCAGTTGAAGNNTGGCTCAGGACCGATCGTTGCTGAAATCGTCGCAGGCTGAAATTGAGCAGGCCAAGGCGCAGGCGGGCTTGAATGGAGAAGTGGATACGACCGCCGTGATGAAAGCAAAGTACGACGTAGCAGTCGCCAAACTCGATGCCGGCAAGAGCGAGGTGGTTTCGCGGATCGAGGGCGCGGAGGCCAACCTCAAGGTTGCCGATGCAGAGCAGGCGCTGCACCAGGCGGAAGCGCAATTGAAGTCGGACGCCGCGGTCGACCAGGCAACGGTGCAAGACAAAAAGAATGCCAGCCGCAAGGCGGAATTCGATGCGCAGCGCGCCGAAACTGCATTAACGGCGATGACTCTGAGAGCGCCGTCGGCTGGAACCGTGAGCCTGCTGACCGTGTGGCACAACAATGGCGAAGGCCCTTTCAAAGCGGGTGAGCGCGCATGGCCGGGTACACCGATCGCCGAGATTCCCGATATTGCTTCGATGCGCATTGTTGCCCGTGTGGACGAAACCGAACGGGGCCGCCTTGCGCTCGCTCAACCGGTGACTCTGCAACTGGACGCCGTTGCCGACCGCCAGTTCACAGGCAAAATCGAGCGCATCGGCACCATCGCCACATCGGACTTCTCAGCCGGCTGGCCGATCCCGCGCAACTTCGATCTTGAGTTTTCGATCGATCAACAGGACCCGCGTCTCAAGCCGGGAATGACCGTGCAAATTACCGTAATCGTCGATCGTGTTCCAGATGCGATCGCCATCCCGTCGCAGGCATCGTTCCTCAAATCGGGCCAGACCGTGGCCTATGTCTGGAATGGCTCGGCATTCCAGGAACGCCCCATTCAGGTGGGACGAAGGAGCCGGGATCGCATTCTCATTTCCAGCGGCCTGAAGCCCGGCGACCTTGTGGCGCTTCAAGACCCCTCGGGGAAGGAGTAGTAGCATGGCGCGCCCGAAACGCTCTCGCATCCTCATCTGGTCAGGCATTGGCGTGCTGCTCGCGGGCGGCATTGGCGCGGTGGTTGCGTCGAGCCGCGTGCCGGCTGCTGCGACGGCCAGCGATGTTCCACTCACCGAGGTAAAGCGCGGCGATATCGATCTGCGCGTTCACGCCGGCGGCGAGCTCCGGGCCAGCCATTCCATCATGCTCTCCGCTCCTTCGGTGGGCGGGGCGGCACTGCAGCTTACCCGCCTGGTCCGCACTGGCCAGGCCGTGAAGAAGGGGGACGTGGTCTTCGAGTTCGATCCGAGCGAACAACATTACAAACTCGAGCAGAATCGCTCAGAGCTATTGCAAGCCGAGCAGGAAATCACCAAGGCCAAGGCCGACGCCGCGGTTCTGGCCGCGGTTGACAAAGTCACACTGCTCAAAGATCGATACTCTGTGCGCCGGGCCGAACTCGATGTGCAGAAAGATGAGCTCTTGAGCAAGATCGATGCCGATAAGAATGAACTTGCTCTGACGCAGGCCAAGCGTGTGCTCGCCGAAGAAGAAAAAGATATCGAATCGCACAAGGCCTCAGGCCAGGCAGCCACTTACCTGGCGCAGGAGAAAGACAACAAGGCCAAGCTCGGCATGGATCAGGCACAACAAAGCCTGGATAAAATGCGCGTGATCGCGCCTATGGACGGCCT
>PLTV01000134.1:0-1489 GCA_003164635.1 Acidobacteriaceae bacterium | reverse complement strand
GTCGAAGTGCACTTCGATGCTCTGCCGGACGAGGTGTTTCACGGAACGGTGAAGAGCGTTGGAGGCATGTCGGTTCGCGGAATCTTCAGCAACAGTACCAACGGCACATTCGATGTGTCGGTCCAGCTTGCCACGCAGGATGTCAAGTTTCGTTCCGGACTGACAGCGCAGATCGTCTTTCTCGGCGCCAACAAGCAGAAGGTTCTCTACCTGCCGCGCCTGGCTGTCTTCGTTAAAGATGGCAAGCGCATCGTCTACGTGAAGAGAGGAAATGGCTACGAACAACGCGAAGTCACGATCCAAAGCCAGAACGAGAGCCGGGCTGTGGTTGACGGCATAACTGAAGGAACCAAAGTGGCACTGGTCGACCCCACCGCGACCCGCAAAACGAATGCACCCGCGGCAGCAGGAAGCCTTGGAGGTGGATCCTGATGCCGGAATACACCTCCACGCAGCCCGGCCGCTATCTGCTCGTCTACCAGCAATGGTCGCGCGATGTGCAACTCGGCATGCAGAATTTGCTGGTTCACGGCATGCGCTCACTATTGACCATGCTCGGCATGATCTTTGGTGTTGCCGCGGTTGTGGCCATGCTTTCCATTGGCGCCGGTGCGCGGCAGAAAGTCATGGCGCTNNACGCTGCAAGACTACCGTGTGATCCACGATGACCTCGAAGACATTGTCGCTTCCACCCCGCGCAAGCAAATGACTCCTTCCAAAATCGTTCCCAAGGCACAGCAGGATATGCCGAACGTGATGGGAGTGAATTCGACTTATCCGCTGATCGCGGGGCTTCATGTTTTGAGCGGGAGATTCTTCGACCAGGGCGACGACGATCGAGGCTCGCCTGTCTGCGTTCTGGGCGCCGCGGCCAAGTGGAGCCTTTTCGGTTCGTCCGATCCGCTGGGGCAAAATGTGAAAGTCAACGAGCAGTGGTTTCGCGTGATCGGCGTGGTGAGCCCCCAGCTCAGCGCGCAAGGCGATAGCGCCGGCACAGCCTCTGCGGATGTGAATAACAATATCTACATTCCGCTGCAGTCGGCCATGCTGCGGCTTGAAGACAGTTACAGCGATGTTCGCGACGATATCGACGGCATCTATTTGAAGCTCGCCGATAACGCCAACATCCCTGCATCGGCTCAGGTGGTTCGCGCGGTATTGGATTCGTCGCATCACGGCGCTGACGACTTCAGCATTGTGGTTCCGGCAGAGTTGCTGGCAGAGCAGAAGCGCACCGAACATTTGTTCAACACCGTNNTGAACATCATGCTGGCCAGCATTCTCGAGCGCACCCGCGAAATCGGCCTGCGGCGCGCTGTCGGTGCGAGGCAATCGGATATTGTCCGCCAGTTTGTCGTGGAGGCAACCATGATCTCGTTTGCGGGCGGAACGATTGGCGTCGTCTTCGGCTTCGTCATTTCAAGGCTGATTGCCTGGCTCGCGGGATGGTCGACGATTGTGACCTTCAGTTCCATCGCCCTCGCATTTC